>CASGDD010000091.1 GCA_949300115.1 uncultured Oscillospiraceae bacterium
CCATGCCTTTTGGACGCGGCAGCGGGCAAATTTGGGGCGCTGACAGGCAAGAGGCGGGGCATCGATCCATCTCCGGCATGATCCCCGGCGCAAAATCCCAAACATGATCCCGGACATGCGCCCAAACACAAAAATACCCGCGGGAGGGATTCCCAACGGGTATTTTGGAGACAGATTCAACCGGGCCCCTCAGGCCGCCGTGCGGGCCGGCCGGCGATGGGTCAGCCGGTGGCGGTGGAGCAGACGGGCAGCCAGATAGCAGAGGGGCAGCCCGATGCAGAAGAAGGCGGTGAGCAGGCTGGTCTGCGGCGCACCGATGGCGGCCAGCGGGGTGGCGCTCGCGATCGACCAGGGGATGAGCGGCGCCACCAGGACGGCCGAATTTTCCAGCTCGAGGGCAAACCGCTGGCGGTTGTGCTCGACGTCGCCGCAGAGCTGGTGGGTCAGCATGATGGTCAGCGTTTGGTTGCAGGCGATACAGGCCGAGAGCACCGCGGCGGCGAGCATGCCGCCGAAGGGGGTGATCGGACGGCTGATCCGGGCCACACCCGCCTTCAGCCGGTCGAGCAGGCCGGTCTCCCGAAAGATGCCGGCGTAGGCGGAGGAGATGCAGACGATGAGGATGACCTGCAGCATCGAGAGAATGCCGCCGCCGTCGAGCAGCGCGCCCACCGCGGGATCGGCGGCGGTATAGCCGGTCAAGAGCATGCCCATCAGCCGGAGCGGCTCGATATGCTGGACGAAGAGGGCGAGCAG
Source organism: uncultured Oscillospiraceae bacterium (assembly GCA_949300115.1). Taxonomy (GTDB): domain Bacteria; phylum Bacillota; class Clostridia; order Oscillospirales; family Ruminococcaceae; genus CASGDD01. Next base: position 757 of record CASGDD010000091.1, read on the forward strand.
CGCGGCCAGACCGATGCTCACCAGCATGGTGCGCCTGACCGGCACCCGGCAGACCGACAGCACCAGCAGAACCACCGCCGGCAGCACCAGATACCAGTCGAGCAGCATCTCCCCGCCGAACGCCTGCCGCAGCGCGGCGATGTCCCCGCCGCCCACCGGCATCCAGAGGCCGGCCAGCCCATAGAGCAGGCAGCAGATCAAAAAGGGCGGCCAGGCGGTGCGCAGCATCCGCCGGATGTTGTCAAAGATACTGGTCCCGGTCAGCTCGCTGATGAGCAGCGCGCTGGTCGAGACGGGGGAACAGCGGTCGCCGAAGTAGATGCCCGAAAGGATCGCGCCACCCAGCCAGGCCGGGTCGGCGCCCATCGAATGGCCCAGCGCCATGCAGATGACCCCCATGGTTGCCGCCGTGCCGAAGGCGGTGCCGGTGAGCACCGACATGCCGCAGCAGAGCAGAAAGCTCATGAGCACCAGCGTGCGGGGCCGGATGAGCTCGACCGCGTAGAGGACGATGGTCGGGATGGTGCCCGACGCCCGCCAGAGGGCGGTCAGCATCCCGATGAGGAAGAAGACGAGCAGCATCCCCTTGGCCGTCCGGACGCCCGACAGGACCATCCGGCCGAGCGCCGCCCCCCGGAAACCGCGCAGCCGCGCGTAGAGGCAGAAGACCGCCAGTCCCACCACCATCGCGTAGACGATCGAAAGATGGAGCAGGACACAGAGGGCCAGCGCCCCGCAGAAGATTCCCAAAACCACCGCTTCCATTCCATTGTCCTCCCCATACGGCATCCGCCGGCCTGTCCGATAGCTACCATAGCACCGGCGCGCCCCCTTGTAAAACGGTTTCTTTTTGTTTATACTACAGCCAAAAGGCTGTGACTAGGGAGGGGTTTCCCTTGAATTTTTTAAGTATGGAGTATTTTCTTGCGGTGGCGGCCCGTCGCAACATCACCCGGGCGGCCGAGGAGCTGCACATCACCCAACAGACGCTCAGCGCCCACATCGCCGGGATGGAGCGGGAGCTGGGCTGCCCGCTGTTTGTCCGGCGCACCCCGCTCGAACTCACCTACGCGGGGGAGGTCTTCCTGCGCTATGCCGCCGATTTCAGCGAACGGTACCAGCGGATGCGGATGGAGTTCGGCGACATCACCGGCAACCAGCGGGGGCTGCTGCGGATCGGCATCGCCCACACCCGCTGCCGGGCCATCATGCCATCGATCCTGCCCGCCTTCGCGGCGGCCTATCCCCAGATCGAGGTGCGGCTGCTCGAGGATGTCAACGACCAGCTGCGCGCCCATCTCACCGAGGGGACGATCGACCTCGCCATCGCCCATCTGCCCGAACCGCTGCCCGGCTGCGAACAGCGGGATTTCTACCGGGAGGAGGTCGTCCTGCTGCTGCCCCGCGCCTTCCCCGCCCCCGTCCCGGAGGAGGCCGGCCCGCTTATCGACCTCGCCCCCTTCGCCGCTATCCCCTTCCTGCTCGGCAACCCCAGCGATATCGGCGGGCAGATCGGGCGGGAGCGCATCCGGGCGGCCCGTTTCCAGCCGGTGGTTCGGGCCCAGTCGGACAACATCGAGACGCTGCTCGCCCTCTGCGCCAGCGGGATGGGCGCCTGCTTCTCCCCCGAAAATCTCATCCCGGTCGCCCTCTCGCCCGGTGAGCGCGCCCGGCTGCGGATCTATCGCCTCGGGCCGGACGCCGGCTATCCCATCCGCTTCGGCTTTCGCAAAAAGCCCTACCAGTGGAAGCTGCTCGACGCCTTCATGACCATCGCCCGGGAGAAGCTGCAATCCTCCGATGCCCGGGCGGATGGGCCCGCGCCCGGCAGCACCTCCCTCTAAAAGCGACCGGGCCGCATCGCCGGAAGGGACGGGATCTCCGGGCCGGAAACCGCGGATCGATGCGGACAGAATCAAAGCGCCCGGCAGCACCCCCCTTGGGGGGAGGATCTGCCGGGCGTTCAGCCTGCCGGTCGAGAAGGGTATGGGTTGGGGTATGGGGTGGGCCATTCGGCCGGCCCGATCCGTCCGCACACCCGTCCCGAGGCAGCGGATCAGAGGGTAAAGAGCTTGCCGAGGCGGCCGGCGTCGGGGCCGTGGTGGCCGAAGAAGCGGCCGATCATCCAAGCGGCGGCCTGGTTGCTGGTCACGACCGGCACCCCCAGATCCCGCTCGAGGTCGGCGATGATATCGAACATCGTCAGCCCGGTGCAGGAGAGGAAGAGGGTATCCGCCCGGGAATCGAGATGGGCGCAGGCAAACTCGTAGATCGTTTTGGGCGGGATCTTCGCGATGAGGTTCTGCTTGCGGGGATCCTCGGTGACGATGCCGTTGATATTCAAGATCTCGAAGCCCTCATCGGCGAAATAGTTCCGCTCCTGCTCGTTGACATCGTCGGGATAGGGGGTCACAATCGAGATGCGCCGGGACCCCAGCGTCCGCAGCGCCGCCAGGACGGCCGTCGTCGTGGTATACGCCTCGCGGGCGCCCGATTTTTCCCTGAGTACCCGGCAGAGGTAGGCGTCGTAGCCTTTGCCGCCGATGAGGCTGCCCGAGGTGCAGGAGAGAAAGGCGAGATCGACCGGGTTGTAGTCCCGGAAGACCTCCATCGCCCGCACCGCGTCCTCGCTCATCCTCTTGAGCCGCTCGGGCGTCAGCGAGGGCATCGGGATGGGGATATCCGAGATGAGGATGTCGGGGTGGAGATGCCGGTGGAAATCGGCAATCGCGATGTCGCCGCCGGCGGGGGTCGCCACCCCCACCTTGCCGAGTTCGCCGTAGTTTTTCCGCTTGCTCCAGTCGATCGCCATGGGGTTCACTCCTTCATGTCAGATGGGGAGGGCCTGCCGGGGAGAGCCGCGGCGGCCTTCCTCCTCCATGTTACAGGATATCCCGCCGGTTGTAAAGCGGCAGACGCGCCGTCAGCGGGTCTCTTCGATGAAGGCGATATACTCGAGCGACCGCAGCGCCTCGATGATCTCGCCGTGCTTTTTGTACCGCTTGAGTTCGCGGCTGTCGATCGTAAAGGAGACGGTGTAGACGCTGAGCCCCGAATGGAGATAGGCGGGGTTCCACTCGATGTCGTCGATCCGCATCCCCAGCCGCCGGATGGTGGCGGCAAAGTTCTGTAAATCGCTCCGGTTTTTGAGCTCCAGATGGACCTCGAAGTGGTTGGAGCGGTCCTTCAGATAGGTTTCGACCGCCGGGAGGAGGGCCAGCACACACAGCAGCGCCGCGCCGGCGATGAGCGCCGCGGTGTAGAGCCCCGCGCCGATGGCGAGGCCGAGGACGGCGCAGGTCCACAGCCCGGCCGAGGTGGTCAGCCCCTTGATCTGCCCCTTCGAGCTGAAGAAGACCGAGCTGCCCGACAGCATGGCCGCACTGACGATGACGGCGGCGCTGATCCAGGGGGCAGCGCCCCGCATCATCAGGCTGGTCTCGAGGATCGACGCCGTGGCCGCCGCGACCGCCACGATGATAAAGGTGCGCAGCCCGGCGGAATGCCGTTTGCGGGACCGCTCATAACCGATGACCGCCGCCAGCGCCGCGGCCATCCCAATCCGCAGCAGAACCGACCCGGTTCCCAGCTCCGCCGCCCAGCTTCCGAGAAAAAGCACCAGTGCATCCTGCATCACAACAACCTCCTTCTGCCGCGCACGGCGCCCAGCGCCGCCATCTGATCCTCCGCCGCCTCGAGAAACGCCTGCTCCTCCTCCGACATCCCCTCGGCCTCCAGATCCACCTGGATCGCCTGGATCCTCCGGATGAGCAGCTCCACCTCGTTCGGCTGCGGCTCCTCCCCCGCGCCGATCCGTTCATCCGGCACCAGCTCCTCCAGCCGGGAGGTGTAGGAGTGGGAGAGATAGAGGGACAATTTGGCGCAGGCGGGTCCCATGAGCTCGTACAGCACGCTCGAGGCGAGGATGACCGTTTCGAGCGCGACACCGCTCTCGCCGCCCAGCGTCCGGGCGCCCAGCGCCGCGAGCCCGATGGCGACGCCGGCCTGCGGGATGAGCGCCAGCCCCAGATAGTTGCGGATGGCGGGGGCGGCACGGGTCGCCAGCCCGCCGCCAAAGGCGCCGGCATATTTGCCGAGAATCCGCGCGAAAAAGTAGAGCACCCCCACCGTCAACAGCGGCACCCCGCCCAGCATCACCTCGCTGCTCACCAGCGCGTCCAACCGGAAGGCCAGCCCCGACCGCACAAAGAACAGCTGCAAAACCGGCGGTGTAAAATAGCCCAGCTGCCGGAAGAGCTTTTCGTCGTCGGAGATGTTGAGATAGACCGTGCCCATCGACATGCAGCCCAGCAGCGGCGACACATCCAGCAGGGCGCAGATGCCGCAGAAGGCAAACAGCATCGACACCGAGATGATCAGCCGGTTGTCGTCCGAGCGCCCCTTCGGCATGAGCAGCCGAAGCAGCAGGCCGAAGAGGCCACCCAGCAGGAAAACCCCCGCGTTGACCGCGATCGGCCGCAGCAACCCGGCGATATCCAACCCGGCCCCGGTGCGGATGCAGAGCGCGAAGGAGATGGCCGCGCTGTAGGCGACCAGCCCGACCGCGTCGTCCAGCGCGACCACCTGCAGCAGGGTGTCGACAAATTCGCCGCGGGCGCCCGTCTGCCGGATGGTCATCATCGTCGACGCCGGCGCGGTCGCCGCGGCCAGCGCCGCCAGCACGAGCGAAAAGCTCAGGTCGATCCCCAGCAGGCCGTAGGTGACAAGCAGGACGGCCAGCGACGCCGTGCAGGCCTCGAGGACGGTGATGACCACCACCCGCAGCCCGCTGCGCCGCAGGGTGGAAAAGCGGAAGAATTCCCCCGTGCCGAAGGCGATGAATGCCAGCGCGATGTCCGACAGAAAGTCCATGCTGTCGATCACCGGCATCGGGATGAGGTCGGCGCAGTAGGGGCCGATGCAGATGCCGGTCAGAATGTAGGCGGTCACGTTGGGCAGCCGCAGCTTTTTGGTCAGCCGGGTCATGGCAAACCCGCAGAAGAGCATCAGCGCAATCGAGATGATGACCGCCGCCACCGGACTTGCCGCCATCGCCTCCCGGATCATACGATGAATCATATCACAGCCCCCTTCCCTGTCCGTCCGCCCCACATCCGGTTCGGACCCCAGACGTTTGGCGGGCAAGCCGCCGCTTGCCCTCCCTCTGTTTTTATGATAGAATGCTTTTGTATAAAGTCAAATGATTCTTCTTTTGACGATCATTCCTATTTTTTATGGTGGTGGGAAATATGCTCAGCAGCAAGGTCAGAACATTGCTCGCGGTGGCGGACGCCCGCAACTTCACCCGGGCGGCCATGGCGCTCTCGCTGACCCAGCCCGCCGTGAGCCATCACATCCGCCAGCTGGAGGAGGAACTGGGCGTTTCCCTCTTTATCCGCCAGAAAAACGGCCTAAAACTGACCCCAGAGGGGGAGATTGTGGTGCGCTACGCCAAGCGGATGGCCGCCCTGTACGAGCGGCTGCGGCGGGATCTCGACGACAGCGAAAAGCCGCTCCAGCTGCGCGTCGGCATCACCCACACGGCGGAGAGCAATCTGACCACCGATGTGCTGGCCATCTGCAGCAGCCGGACCAGCCGTTATAGCATTATGATTCTCACGGATACCATAACAAATCTTTATAGTATGCTCGAAAATTACGAGCTGGATCTGGCGATTGTCGAGGGCAGCCACAATCCTGCCTTCAGCTCAATCGTCCTCAACACCGACTTCCTCCTCTGCGTCATGTCCTCCGCCAACCCGCTCGCCCGCCACGCGCTGGTCACCCTCGAACAGCTCAAGCGGGAACCGATGATCCTGCGGCTGCCCACCTCGGCCACCCGCGTCCTGTTCGACTCCACCCTGCGCAGCGTCAACGATTCGCCCGACAACTACAACATCCTCATCGAGGTCGACAACATCGCCACCATCAAGGATCTCGTCCGCAAGAACATGGGGGTCTCGGTGCTGCCCCAGAGCGCCTGCCTCAAGGAGCTGCGCCGGGGCGATCTGGTCGCGCTGCCGATCGAGAATCTGAGCATGGTGCGGGAGACGCGGCTGGTCTACAACCGCGACTTCACCCGCCGGGATGTCCTCGAGACGATCGCCCGGGTGTACCAGGAGACGGTGGGGTCCTACCCATAGGCCGCCCCCGCGCAAAACAAAACCCGCGCTCCCCTTTCTCGGGAACGCGGGTATTTTTGCATCGCCATCGGAGCGGGGTGCGGATGAAATCTGCCGGGCTTACGCCCGCTTCTCCTCCTCCGATTCGCCGGATGCGTCGGAGGCGGCGGGCGGACGGGTGTGGGCAGTGCGGAGCTTGAGGACACTCTCCAGGATGGCACAGAGCAGCCCGCCGATCGGGAAGACCACCCAGCTGGGATGCCAGTTGCCCCAGACAAAGCCGCAGAGGAGGTAGATGGCCGTCGCCGTCAGCATGATGATGCCCGACAGGTTGTCGCTGATGCTCTCGATCGAGGGCTGCCCATCGGCCTCCAGCCGCTTCCGGCGCTGCTTGCGGTTGTATTTCTCGACGTCGAACCGGTCGTGCAGGATGCCGAAATAGATAAATCCCATCACCGCCATGCCGATGCAGAGTAGAAAGGCGGCCGGGACGAGATAGATCCAGCTGGACGTCTCGGGGATCCCCATGCCGAGCAGGATGACCAGAATGACCCCCAGAAAGATCAGCACAACACAGCCGGCCATCCGGTTGGGGAAGGTGCGCTCCTCCCGCAGCCGCTCGGCCTCGGTGTAGCGGTCGGCGACGGCCGGATGGCGCTTTTCAAACGCCTCCTCCCTGCTGCCGGCGAGGATAAAGAGATAGACCGCCCCGGCAATCAGCATGAGCAGCAGCACCACCGGCAGCGTCCCATCCTCCCCCCATAGGGTCATGAGGGCGAGCATCAGTACCAGCCCGAGGAAGATGAGCCCCACCCCGGCGGCGACCGTCCGCGCGAGGAAATTCTGCATATCGTCGTAGGCGAGGAAGGTTTCCTCCGCCTGCCGGTCGGCTTCCTCCGCCCGGCGGGCCTCCGTCTCCGCCCGGCTATCCCGTTCGGAGAGATCCTCCCGCAGCATGCTGTCAACCGTGCAGCCGAACATCTCGGCCATCGCGAGCAGCTTGTCCAGCTCGGGCATCGCGGCGCCCGATTCCCATTTGGAAACCGATTGGCGGGAGACCGCGAGCCGCTCGGCCAGCGCCTCCTGGGTCAGTCCGGCCTGCTTGCGCAGGATGGGCAGATTTTCCTGAAACTTCATCGGATGCATAGGGCAGGCACACCTTTCATGTGGGATTGCAGTCCCATCCTACCGAAAATGGCGCGGTTTTTCCACCAACCGTCCGTTGGAATCGGGCAAAATTCCTGTCAACCACAGGTTGCGCCGGTGGAAAAAAGGGCGATCTGCCGCCCTTTTCGCTGTCAACCGCCCCCGATCAGCCGCGGGAGAGGCCCGCAATCTGCCGACGGATCCTCCCGCCGGCCGGCACCGCCAGCGCCACCGAGACCGCGTCCTTGAGGATGTAGGGCAGGGTCATCGTCGCGGCCGATTGGAGCAAGCCCACCCCCATGAGCGGCATGAAGTAGAGCACCGCGCAGAGATGGCAGCAGAGCAGCCCCACCATCGAGAGCGCCATATGGGCGATCCGGCCCGGGCGCTCGGTCCCCACGCCGCAGCAGAAGGCCATCGGGACAAAGCCGATGAGAAAGCCGCCGGTCGGTCCGGCCAGCACCCCCGCACCGCCGTGAAACCCGGCAAAGACCGGCAGCCCCACCAGCCCCATCATCAGATAGACGAGGATCGAGAGGGTGCCCGTCCGCCGTCCGAGCACCGCCCCCATGAGGGCGACCCCGAAGGTCTGCAGGGTCACCGGCACCCCCGAGGGCAGCGGGATCTGGATCTGGGAAAGGATGGCGAGCAGCGCCGCCATCAGGGCCGCCTCCGTCATCCTGCGCAGGGAAAAGGTTGATTTCATGGTATTCTCCTTATGTATTCTATGGGGTTATGTTCCGTGGAAGTGGTGCCGTTTATAGGGGCAGATCCCGCCGCCGGAAATGGGCGGCGCCCGCCCGCATGAACAGCACACCAGCCGCCAGAAGCAGCAGCGGGGCGACGAGCGGCCAGGTCTCCTCCCCCATCACGATGCCGGTGGGATCGAACAGGCTCAAGGGGGTCAGCCAACCGGCAGCCGCCAGCTGCCCGCCGAGCCGCCCGAGCATCCGCAGCAGATAGAAGAGCGCCAGCAGCTCGCCGCTGACGGCCAGATACCGCCCCGGACGATCGGCATGGCAGGAGACGAAGAAGCAGAGCCCCGCCATCATGATCCAGACGGCCAGGCAGTCGAGATGCAGCAGCAGATACCAGCCCATCTCCAGCTCGCCGGGGTAGAGCAGCGCCGCGCCGAGGGCGATGCCGCCGCCCGCGAGCAGCCAGAGGGTGAGGATTCCCGTCCACAATACCGCCTGCTGGGTCGCGGCCACCCGGCGGCGTCCGACCGGCGCCGCCAGCAGATAGCCCATCGAGCGCCCGCCGGTATGCCCGGCCATCAGCCGTCCGGCCGCCGGCAGGATGTACACCAGCGGCAGCAGGAGCATCAGGCAGCCGTAGAGGGTGGTCGCCAGAAAGCGGACGAGCGTTCCGGTCGGCCCGTCCAACCCGAGCATGGCGCAGAGTTCGGGCCACGCGGCCGCCAGACGGTCCAGCCAGCCGATCCGGTCGATATCATAGAGCGCGAGCGCACCGAAACCGCCGGCATAGAGCAGCAGGAGGGCCGCCAGCCAGCAGGGCCACGCCCGGCGGCATTCCATCCGGAAGAGCGGCAGCGAGATCATACCGGCACCTCCCCTCCCTCCGTCCGCGGCAGGCCCGATTCGAGGGCGATGCGCCGGTCGCAGAGTTCAGCCAGCGACCGGTCGGCCGAGGTGAGGAGCATCGTGCGGCCGGCCTGCCGCTCCACCCGCAGCAGCTCGACCACCTGGGCGCCCTCCTCCCCCTCGAGACCCGCCAGCGGCTCATCGAGCAGCAGCACCGGCGGCGCCTGCATCAGCGCGGCGATCAGGGCGAGCTTCCGCCGCATGGGCAGGGGCATCCGGCGCAGGCGCAGCTCGGGGCGCACCGCCAGCCGTTCGATGAGCTCCCCCATCCGGCCGGTCCCGTGCTCACCCCGGTAGCGGGCGTAGAAGCGGAGAAAATCCACCCCGCGCATCCCCTCCCATACGAGGGGAAATTCGGGCAGATAGCCAACCTGCGTCTGGACATAGCTGGGGAAGGCCCAGCAGTCGGCGCCATCGATCGCGCAGCCGCCCTGCTGGGGCCGGACAAAGCCCATGAGCAGCCGGATGAGCGTCGTCTTGCCGGCGCCCGCCGCTCCAAAGCAGCCGAGGCACTCACCCCGCTCGACCGAAAAGGAAACCCCGAAGATCCCGCCGCCGCCCGGATAGACCCGGGTCAGACCGCGCGCTTCGATCATCGCCATGCGATCCCTCCTCCGTCCTGCCGTCCGGCCGCCTGTCCCGGGGCCGTCGGTGCTTTGGCATCATTGTAACACAAATCGCCGCCGCTGCCTAGCACTCGGCGCCCGCCTATACGATCCCATGAAATGGGTTGTCCTCGCGGCCAAAGCATGCTACAATTCTGTCAATGGGGTTCAAACTCCGGCTGGCAGGCGGAACATCCGCCGCGTGGACCGCGCCCCACCCCAATCGCATCCGCGCCGTCTCTCGGACGGGCGGAGGAGGGAAAGGACCGTATCCGGCATGAAACTTGCGCTGATCGCCGACATCCACGCCAACCTGCCCGCCTTCGAGGCGGTGCTCGCCGACATCGACCGGCGGGGAATCGACCGCATCCTCTGCCTGGGGGATATGGTGGGCAAGGGCCCCCACCCCGCCGAGGTCTTCGATCTCTGCATGGCGCGCTGCGCGGAGAATCTCATTGGCAACTGGGAGTTCGGCATCACCCATGCCGCCCGTCTGGGTCAGGAGGGGGAGCCGGTCCATCCGCGGATGCGGTGGAATATCGACCGGCTGGGCCCCCAGCGGCTCGCCGCCATCGCGCGGCTGCCGCACAGCTGTACATGCACCCTCAGCGGACGGCTGGTCCGGATGTTCCACGCCCATCCCCGCGACTTCAGCCGCTACTTTGCCGACAGCCCGCTGGAAAACCGGCTGGAGCTGTTCGAGCCGCCGGATGGCGATTCCAACCGGAAGCCGAGTGACGTCGCGGTCTACGGGGACATCCACCACCCCTATCTGCAGCTGCTGCGGGGGCGGATGATCCTCAACACCGGCAGCGTCGGCAATCCGCTCGACATCACCCAGGCGTCCTATCTCCTCCTCGAGGGGGACCCGGACGATCCCGCCGCCCCCTTCACAACCGCCTTTGTCCGGCTGCCCTACGACATCGAACGGACGATTGCCGAGGCCCGCCGGGAGGCGGTGCCCGACCTCGAGGGGTATATCGCCGAGCTGCGGGAGGCCCGCTACTTCCGGCGTACCCCCGAAAACTAACGGACCCTTCGCGCCGCGGGCGCGTTTTCCCCTCGCATTCCCCCATGAGCCGGCGGACAAGGCCGGCAGGCAGAAAGGAAGGAACGTTATGCGCTACAAACAGTTTGGCAAGACCGGCATGCAGGTATCCGAATTGGCCCTCGGCACCTGGGGCATCGGCGGGGTTGGCTGGGACGACCACACCGAGTCCGAACGGACGGACGCCATCCGTGCGGCCATCGAGGCGGGCGTCAATTTCATCGACACCGCCCCCGCCTACAACGCCGGTGAGGCGGAGCGGGTGCTCGGCCGGGCGCTCAAGGCGATGGGCTGCCGGAAGGAGGTCATCCTCTCGACCAAGTGCGGCAACGTCTTTGTCAACGGCACCACCTATGTCCGGGACGGCTCCCGCGCCTGCATCCTGCGGCAGTGCGACGAATCGCTGCGCAACCTGCAGACCGACTACATCGACCTCTATCTCATCCACTGGCCCGATCCCAACGTCCCCTTCGAGGAGACGATGGACGCGCTCAACACCCTCAAAAAAGATGGAAAGATTCTCCACATCGGCGTCTCCAACTTCACCCGCGAGCAGATGGAGGCGGCGGGGCAGTTCGGGGAGATCGAGGCGTTCCAGCCCCACTACTCGATGGTCCACCGGCAGGATGAGGCGCTGCTGCGCTGGGCGCACGAGCAGGGGATGGGGATCATGACCTACGGTTCGCTCGGCGGCGGCATCCTCACCGGCGCCTTCCGCGAGCATCGGACCTTCGCCGAGAGCGACAGCCGCAACCGCTTCTACAAGCACTTCCAGGAGCCGACCTTCTCGAAGGTGATGCAGCTGCTGCGCGAGATGGACGCCTTCTCGGCGGCGCATGGAAATGTCCCGCTCGCCCAGATCGCCCTCAACTGGGCCGCCCAGAAGCCGTT
>CASGDD010000092.1 GCA_949300115.1 uncultured Oscillospiraceae bacterium
CTACTCATACCGCAGCGCTTCGATGGGGTCGAGGCGGGAGGCTTTGTTGGCGGGGTAGTAGCCAAAAAAGATGCCGATGGCCATCGAGATGCCGACCACCAGGAGGATGATGCCGGGATCGGCGGTGGTCTGGTAGCCGAGAACGCTGCAGGCGATGGCGCCGAGCCCGATGCCGGTGGCGACGCCGATGAGTCCCCCGATCAGGCAGATGACCATCGATTCGATGATAAACTGGCCGCGGATCACCCGGGGCGGGGCGCCGAGTGCCTTACGGGTACCAATCTCCCCGGTGCGTTCGGTGACCGAGACCAGCATGATGTTCATCACCCCGATGCCGCCCACCAGCAGGCTGATGGCGGCGATGGCCGAGATGGCCAGGGAGACGGTTTCGAGCATCTCGGTCATCGTTGAGATCAGGCTCTCCATACTGGAGGCCTCGACCGTCCAGCTGTCGTTCAGGGTGTAGTAGCTGGCAAAGAAATCCTCGGTTGTCTCGAGGAAGGCGACGGTATCCACCCCGGCGGCCGCCGTCACCGTCAGTGACTGATAGCCCGCGTCGCTGCCGGTCATCGTTCGGGCGACGTCCAGAGGAATATAGAGGCTGGTGACCGTGTCCGAGCTGTCGGTGCTCATCGACATGCCATCCTCTTCATAGCGGTAGACGCCCATGATATAGAAGGTATAGGGGGTTCCGCCGACCGTCAGCCGCAGCGGCTGGCCCACTGCGTCGACCGCGTTCATCCCCGCCTGGTCCTCGAGAAAGAGGTCGGAGACATAGCAGACCTTGCAGCCGGCGTCTTTGGTGTTGTCGATGGCACGGCCATAGAGCAGCTCGACCTCGTTGGCGGCGAGATATTCATCGTTGATCCCCGTCATGGTAAGGTTGATGTCGTCCTCTCCGCTGCTGTAGGCGGCTGTGCCGACATTTTCGCTCAGCGAGACATAGGCGACCCGGTCGGGAAAGGCGGCACGGTAATCGGAGATCATCCCGTCGCTGATGCGGTCATCCGCGTCGGGCATGCTGCTTTGAAACAGCCGGATCCGGACACCGCCGCTCCCCTCGCTTGAATCCTTCTGGGTCAGCGACACCGAGATATTTGAGGCGCCGAAGCCGGACATGCTGCTGCTGATCGAGCCGCTGAGACTGCCGCCCACCGTCTCGATGGCAATCACCGAACCGATGCCGATGATGATGCCCAGCATGGTCAGCAGCGCCCGCAGCTTGTTGGCGGCCAGGCTCTGCAGCGCCATCAGGATGTTAGAAAGCATACCCACGCCCCCTTTTTTCATCGACAATCAGGCCGTCCTTGAGGGTCAGCACCCGCTCGCATTCCTCGGCCAATGTCATGTTATGGGTAATCAGCAGAATGGTTTTGTGCTGCTCACGATGCAGCGTATGGAAGATATCCATCACCGTGCGGCTGGTTTCCGAATCGAGCGCGCCGGTCGGTTCATCCCCCAGCAGCAGCGCCGGTTCGTTGGCGATGGCGCGGGCAATGGCGACCCGCTGCTTTTGGCCGCCCGACAGCTCGTTGGGCTGGTGGCCTGCCCGTTCGGTCATACCCACCATGTCAAGCAGCATCCGGGCGCGTTCCCGCCGTTTTTTGGGCGGTACACCGGCATAGAGCATCGGCAGCTCCACATTTTTCAGCGCCGACTGCCGCCCGATCAGATTGAAGGTTTGAAAGACAAAACCGATCTTTTTGTTGCGGATGCGGGAGAGCTGTTCGTCATCGGCCGTCTGGATATCCACCCCATCCAGCCGGTAGCTGCCTTCGGTGGGGCGATCGAGCGCGCCGATGATATTCATCAGGGTGGATTTACCGCTGCCCGATTCGCCGACGATGGCGACAAACTCACCCGGGTAGATGGTCAGGTCGATGCCGTGCAGAATCTCCAGCTCGTTCGGACGGCCGATGTAGTAGCGTTTGTGGATGCCCTGCATCTCGATGATCGGCTGCACCGGATCGTCGGAAGCGGGGACGGGAAGGGTTTTGTCGACGGTTTGCATCGCCCTCACCTGCCTTACATGCCGCCCGGCATCCCGCCGGGCATGCCGCCACCGCCACCGGGCATTCCGCCGCCGCTGGGCATGCCGCCGCCCATGCCGCCCATACCGCCAAAGTCGACGGCCGGCGTGGTTTCCTCGGTGGCAGCGTCCTCGCCGCCGACACTTTCGACGCCCTGGCTGAGGTCGGCGGTCGCGCGGATGACATCGCCCTCGGTGAGCGAATCGGCGGTGATTTCGATGTAGTAGTCGTTGCTTTCGCCGGTGGTGACATAGACCTTTTCAAAGGTCATCTCGGTTCCGCTGCCACCCGTCTGACGGTAGACATAGTCGCCCTGCCCGTCCTCGTCGTTGCCCACCGCGTCCTTCGGGACGGTGAAGCAGTCCTCGGTGGAGGAGAGGATGATGTCGACGCTGGCGTTCATCCCGATTAAAAGGCCGGTGTCCGTCTCGCCCACCGTCACCTGGGCGCCGAAGACCCCCTGCTCGTTGCTGATGGGGTCGATCTGGGTCAGGGTGCCGCTGATCTCGCCCTCGGTCGCGTCCGACTGGATGAGGCAGCGCATGCCGAGCGCGACCTGGTTGATGTCCGACTCCTGGATGGTGACGTCGATGCGCAGCGCTTCGGTATCCTGGATGGTCGCGACCGTCTCGCCGCAGACCGAGCCGACCGTCGCGTTGAGGTCGGTGATCGTCCCCGACATGGTGGCGGTCAAGGTGCAGTCGTCATAGACCGACTGCAGCTCGGTGAGGTTGTCGGGGACCTCCTTGGCGTCCTCGAGGTTGTCGAGCGCGTCCTCGACATTCTGTTCGGCCGACCGGAGCGAATCCCCCTCCGCCTCGTCGTCATAGTTGTCGTTGGCGTTGGTGAGCTGTTCCTCGGCGCTCTCCAGCGCGTTCTCCGCCTGTTCCAGTGCGCTCTCCGCCTGCTCCAGCTCGGATTCCGCCTGATTGAGGGCCGATTCCATCGCGCTGTAGCCGTAGAGGCCCTGGGAGGGCAGCGAGCAGCTCTCCTGGGCGCGGGCCAGCGCCTGCTCGGCAAGATCGAAAGCCTGCTGGGCCGCCTCGAGCTCCTCTTCAGCCTGCTCCGCCTCTTTTTCAGCCTCTTCCTTGGCTTTTGTTGCCGTCTCTTTGTCCTTCTCGGCCTGCGCCAGGGCCGCTTGGGTTTCGTCGGTGGACCCAACCTCGTCGGCAGCCTTTGCGGTATTGTAAGCCGACTCGGCCGAGGCGAGCGCCTGCTCGGCGGCGGTCAGCGTGCTGTTGGCGCTGTTCGCCGCCGCAACCGCGTCGTTCTGATCGTCCGCCGCCTGATTCAGTGCGTTGGTATAGCTGCTGATTTCCGATTCGGCCGAGGCGACCGCCTGGCGGAGGACGTTGTAATCCGCCCGGGTCCCGTCATAGATATCGGCCGCGTCGTAGAGCTCATCCCACGCCTCCGAGACCTCCCGTTCTGCCTTGGCGACCGATTCGGCAAGGTCGGCAAGCTGCTCCTCGTGCTGCTTGACGGCGTCATCGTAGCTCTCGACCGCCCGGTCGTAACTCTTCTGGGCCGCTTCCACCCCGTCGTTGTAGCTTTCGGTCGCGCTCTCGATCGACCGCTCCAGATCGGAGGTGTCCAGCGTCGCAATCACATCGCCGGCTTCGACGACGTCGCCAACCTGGACGTCGACCGTCGCGATTTTGTAGGTCTTCGCCTCCTCCGCCACCGTGACGTCCGCCGTGCTGCCGCTGTTGACCGTGCCGCTGACCGACACCGCATTTTCCAGGCTGCCGCGGGTGAGGGTGACCGTCCGGATGAATTCATAGGAAATCGCTTCGGCTGCGCTGGGCGCCCACAGCAGGGTAAAGCCCAGATAGCCGCCGGCACAGAGGGCCAGCAGCAGGGCGGCGGTTACAAGTTTATGCCGTTTGATCCAGCGGCCGATGGCGCCGAAGAAGCGTCCGATCCCCCGCAGGATGGTGCCGAAAAAGCGGCCGATGCCCCGCAGGGCGGCAAGAAAAAAGTTTTGGATGCGCGAGCCGCCTTCCTCGGGCAGGTGGGGCCGCAGCTGCCGAATGTTTTCCAAGAGCTTCATACCTTAAGCACTCCTTGTACGATGGATGTCCGGGCGCCTGCCGGCCCGGTTTTCCGTTCTGTCCTTTTTGAACGCTCCCTGAGTATGGAGGGGCTGCCTCAACTGAAACTCAACAAAACCTCTCTTCGGAGAGATCCTCCGCTTTCTTTTACGAAAGTTTATAGTTTGGCCATACCCGCCTGTCCGCCGGTCAGATAGCCGCCTCGGGATGTTTGCGAAGCGGCCTTTTGTCCGTCACCGGACGATCACCTTCCGGCGGTACAATAAAAAAGGAAAAAACAGGTCCGGCGAAGGGATGGAATGCCGCCGGCCGGGAGGTGGATCCCGATGTTTCAGATTCTGGTGGCGGAGGGCGACCGTGCGCTGCGGGCGCGGCTGTGCGGCGTGTTGGCCGGACAGGGCTACCGGGTGATCCCGGCGGCCGACGGCCTGGAGGCGTTCGACCGGCTGGAGGATACCTTTGTCGACCTCATCGTCACCGGTGTGCGCATGCCGCATATGAACGGTTTTGAGATGACCCGGGCCCTGCGCGATGCCCATTACGAGCTGCCGGTTTTGCTGCTGGCGGTGAGCGGCGACCGGGCGGACCTCTCCAGCGGATTCCGCGCCGGGATCGACGACTGCATCCGGGGCGCGGTCGATCCGGAGGAGCTGCTCTGGCGGGTGGAGGCGCTGCTGCGAAGGACCCGGCAGGTCTGCCGCCGCAAGACCCGAATCGGCGCTACCGAGCTCGACTGGGATACGCTGACCGTGCGGACGGCCGGGGGCGAGATGGCGCTGCCGCAGAAGGAGTTCGGCCTGCTGTTCAAGCTGGCAGCCTCGCCCGGACGGATCTTCACCCGGCGGCAGATCATCGACGAACTCTGGGGCTTCGGCCGCACCGCCGATCATACGCTGGACGTCCACATCAGCCGGCTGCGGGAGCGGTTTCGCGACAACCCCGATTTTGAGCTGGTGACCGTTCGGGGGCTGGGCTACAAGGTGATCTGCCGGGAGCATGGTCGCGCGGTGGGGGCGTCACAATGACCCTTCGGTCGGTACAGAGGAGCTGGCGCATATCGAGATGGTGTGCGCCATCGTGCACCAGCTGACACGGGAGATGAGCATCGAGGAGATCAAGGCGGGCGGCTTTGCCGACTACTTTGTCGACCATACGGCGGGGATCTATCCGGTGGCGGCGTCGGGACCGGCCTTCGACGCGAACACCTTCTCCTCGACGGGGGATACGATCGCCGATCTGACCGAGGATCTGGCGGCGGAGCAGAAGGCGCGGCTGAGCTATGACAACATCCTGCGGCTGGTGGACGATCCCGATGTCCGCGATCCGATCAAATTCCTGCGGGAG
>CASGDD010000093.1 GCA_949300115.1 uncultured Oscillospiraceae bacterium
GCGGACGGTGTACCCTATGGCTTTGGCGCGGTGGGCGCGCTGCCCGGCGTCGGGACGACCGACGCATTGGTTGAGAGGATCAAGGGGGCGCTGGCCCTGCCCTCCCTCCGGCTGTACGACAGCGGACGGCCGGTCCGTCGGGTGGCGGTCTGCGGCGGCGCGGGCGGCAGCTTTCTGCGGGAGGCGATTGCCGCGGGCGCCGATGCCTATATCACCGGCGACGTCAAGCACGACCCCTATCTTGAGGCCGCCGAGGCGGGCATCACCCTGATCGACGCCACCCATCACGCGACCGAGCGGCCGATGGTGACGATGATCGAAGGTATCCTGCGGGAGGGGCTGCCCGGGATGACGGTTGAAATTGCCCGTCAGCGGCCGCCGCTGGCCGCCCGCTGAGATTTTATTGCAGAGAGAGGAACATCCATGCTCGATGGTATCTATCTTTATTTTCTGGCGGATGAACTGCGCCGGCTGGTCGGCTACCGGGTGGACCGGATCCATCAGCCGCTGCGGGAGGAGCTGGTGCTGGCCCTCCGGGGACCGGGTGAGAGCTGCCGGCTGCTGATCAGCGCCCATGCGGCGGCGCCCCGCATCCTGCTCGCGCAGGAGACCCCCGACAACCCGGCCGAACCGCCGATGTTCTGCATGCTGATGCGCAAGCACCTGGGCAATGCCAAGCTGACAGCTATCCGGCAGCAGGGGCTTGACCGCATCCTCTATCTCGATTTTCTCGCCCGCAACGAATTCGGCGATGAAATTACCCTCACACTGGCCGTCGAGATCATGGGGCGGCACTCGAATGTCCTGTTGGTCGGCCCGGATGGCCGGATTATCGACGCGATGAAGCGGATTGGAGAGGACACCTCGAGCGTCCATCCGGTGCTGCCGGGGATGACCTACACGCTGCCGCCCGCCCAGGCAAAGCTCCGGTTGACCGAGGTGGATGCCGACGCGGTGCTCGCGCGGATGGAGCCGGTCGACCGCGCGCTCTCCTCGGTGCTCTTCGACCTGGTCGAAGGGATGGGGCCGCTGACCGCCCGCGAGGCCGCCTATCGGGCGACGGGGGAGGATCCGGCGGTTTCGTCAATGGACGGGCTGCAGCGGGAACGGCTGCGGGATTTCCTCATCGCGCTCACCCGGCGCGTCCGGCAGCATGAGGCCGATCCGGTGCTGCTCTGTCAGCCGGACGGCACCCCCAAAGAATTCTGCTATATGGAGATCGCCCAGTATGGAACGGCGCTCGAGCAGCAGCGGTGCGACAGCCTTTCCCAGGCGGTCGAGCTGTTCTATCGCCGCAAAGCGTCCGCCGAGCGGATGAAGCAGCGCGCCGGAGAGCTGGTGCGCCAGCTCCATGTGATCCGCGACCGGATCGAGCGGCGGCTGCAGAATCAGAAGGAGGAGCTGGCCCGCTGTGCCGACCGGGAGGCACTGCGGATCAAGGCGGATCTGCTCAATGCCAACCTCTACCGGCTGGAGAAGGGGATGGGGTCGGTGACCCTCGAAAACTTTTACGACGAGGGACGCCCGCTCACCATCGAGCTCGACCGCCGGCTGACCCCCCAGCGCAACGCCCAGCGCTATTACACCGAATACCGCAAGGCGGCGACTGCCGAGCGGATGCTCGAGGAACGGATTCGGCAGGGGGAGCAGGAGGCGGCCTACATCGAATCGGTGGCCGACAGCCTCTCGCGAGCGGCCACCATCCGGGAGGTCGCCGAGATCCGCCGGGAATTGGGTGAACAGGGCTATCTGCGGCGCGGTCCCCAGCCGAAGGGCAAGGCGCCTGCCCAGCCGGCCCCCGATGTCTATGCCTCACCGGACGGCATTCCCATCCGGGTGGGCAAAAATAACCTCCAGAACGACCGTCTGACCTTCAAGCAGGCGCGGGGGGAGGATATCTGGCTGCATGCCAAGGATATCCCGGGCTCCCATGTGGTGATCTCGACCGAGGGGATCGATGCGGTACCCGATGCCACCCTCGAGGCGGCGGCGATGCTGGCCGCCTACAACAGCAAGGCGGAGGTGGGGAGACTCGTGCCGGTCGACTACACCCGCATCAAATATGTCAAGAAACAGCCGGGCGGCAAACCGGGCCAGGTATTCTACAAGCAGTTCAAAACGGTCTTTGTCACCCCCACCGAGGCGGCGCTGACGAAGGCTGTCAAAAGAATAAGGTAGAAGGAGGAGTTCGATGTTCATCCGAAACGTAAGAATCCTTCTGATGGATGGGCCGGATCTCGAGCGGGGCTTCCTGCGCACGGCGGCAGGGAAGATCACCGCGGTGGGCCCCATGTCCGAGGCCCCCGTACCCGATGCGGGGGAGCGGGTTATCGAGGGTGAGGGGCTTTCTGCCCTGCCCGGTTTCGTCGATATCCACACCCACCTCGGGGTGAAGGAGAACAGCCTCCGGCAGGAGGGCAACGACGTCAACGAAAAGACCGACCCCTGTACCCCCCATCTGCGAGGCATCGACGCGGTCTTCCATGAGGATTTCCCCTTCTTTGAGGCGCGTACCGACGGGGTATCCACCGTGGTGACCGGTCCGGGCAGCGCCAACCCGATTGGCGGACAGCTGGCGGCGATCAAGACGACCGGCGCGCCGGTGGACGCGATGCTGCTGCGGGCGCCGGTTGCGATGAAGATGGCGCTGGGAGAGAACCCGAAGAAGAGCTACGGCGGCCGCGGCAAGCAGCCGGCCACCCGGATGGCCGCCGCCGGTCTGATCCGCGAATGGCTTTACAAGACCCGCCGGTATATCGAGGATCTCGAAGCGGGCAGGCAGCCCGCCTTCGATATGAAATGCGAAGCGCTCATCCCGGTGCTGAAGCGGGAGCTGCCGGTGCATATCCACTGCCACCGGGCGGACGACATCTGCACCGCCATCCGGCTATCGAAGGAGTTTGACCTCGACACCGTCCTGATCCACTGCACCGAGGGCTATCTGATTGCGGACGAGATCCGCGAAGCGGGCTATCCGGTGGTCGTGGGCCCCATCCTGATGACCCGTTCCAAGCCGGAGGTGCAGAACCTGCGCATCGAGGCGGCCGGTAAGCTCGCGGCGGCGGGGGTGCCGGTGGCCATCTGCAGCGACCACGGGGTCCTGCCGATCAAGTTCTTCTCGATGTCGGCCGGGCTGGCGGTCCGCGGCGGGATGGAACATCGCCGCGCGCTCGAGGCGATCACCCTTACGGCGGCGAAGATTGCCCGCATCGACGACCGGGTGGGTTCGCTGACCCCCGGCAAGGACGCCGACATTCTGCTCTGCGAGGGCGATCCCCTCTCGGTCTACATGCGGCCGAAGCAGCTGTATATCGACGGCGAGCCGACCCTGCCGGACGGTTGGACGCTCTGACCGCCCTCCGCACCACCCGGCATCGCCGGTGTTGTCCGGCGGGCATCCATATTCAGAGGAGGAAATGGTTATGCTGATTCAAAATGCGAAGATTGTGCCGGTGGATATCCCCGATATCGAGCGGGGTTACATCCGCACGGCCGGTGATAAGATTACGGCGCTGGGGCCGATGTCCGAGGCACCCCAGCCGGATGGCAGCGAACCGGTCATCGATGGCACCGGCCTGACCGTCTATCCCGGTTTTGTCGATATCCACTGCCACGTCGGTATGTGGGAGGACAGCCTTGGCCAGGAGGGCAACGATGTCAACGAGACAACCGATCCCTGCACCCCCCATCTGCGCGGCATCGATGGACTCAATCCCTACGAGCGGCCTTATCTCGAGGCGAGAGAGGGCGGCGTGACCTCGATCGTCACCGGCCCGGGCAGCGCCAACGCGATTGGCGGGCAGATGGCCGCCGTCAAGACGATGGGTGCGACGGTCGACAGGATGATCATCCAGGCGCCCATCGCGATGAAGATGGCGCTTGGCGAAAATCCCAAGATGAGCTACGGCACCCGTGACCGCGCCCCGATGACCCGAATGGCCACCGCCGGCATCATTCGGGAGCAGCTGATGAAGACCCGCCGGTACATCGAGGATCTCGAAGCGGGCAAGCATCCCGCCTTCGATATGAAATGCGAAGCGCTCATTCCGGTGCTGAAGCGGGAGCTGCCGGTGCATATCCACTGCCACCGGGCGGACGACATCTGTACCGCCATCCGGCTGTCGAAGGAGTTTGATCTCGACACCGTGCTGATCCACTGCACCGAGGGTTACAAGGTCACCGACCAGATCCTCGAGGCGGGTTATCCGGCGGTCATCGGCCCGATCGTCTTCGACCGCTCCAAGCCGGAGCTTCGGGACATGCGGCTGTTTGGCGCCGGCAGGGTGGACGCGGCCGGTGTGCCGATGGCCATCTGTACCGACCATCCGGTCATCCCGATCCAGTACCTGCCGCTGACGGCCGGGCTGGCGGTGCGCGGCGGGATGGATTACCGCCACGCGCTCGAGGCCATCACCCTGCGGGCGGCGAAGATTGCCCGCATCGATGGCCGCGTGGGTTCGCTGACCCCCGGCAAGGACGCCGATCTGGTGCTCTGTGAGGGCGATCCCTTCGAGGTCTATATGCAGCCGAAGCAGGTCTATATCAGCGGTGAGCCGGTCATCCGCTGATCGCTTCCCGGTTTTCGATTCCGTCTTACAAAAGTACCCCCGATCTTTTTTAAGATCGGGGGTACTTTCTCTGGCGGGAGGCGGAGGGATCCCTACCGTTTTAGCTGTCGAGAAAGAGGGAGGTGCGGCGGTGGCTGTAGACGCTGAGGACCAGCCCGAGGGCGAGATAGAGCGAGAGGGCGGAGGAGCCGCCCGACGAGAAGAAGGGGAGGGTGATGCCGATGACCGGCAGCAGCCGCAGGCACATGCCGATGTTGATGACCGTCTGGGCCAGGATCATCGCGCAGACACCGATGCAGATGAGACTGCCCAGCTCATCCTTGCTGCGGTAGCTGACCATGATGATGCGGATGCAGATGAGCCCCAAAATCAACAGCACCATGAGGCAGCCGACAAAGCCGAGCGTCTCGCCGATAAAGGCGAAGATGAAGTCGTTTTGGATTTCGGGCAGCGTTTCATAGTGGCCGAGCGAGAGCCCCTGCCCCCACATCTGGCCGGAACCGATCGAGATTTCGCTCATATTCTGCTGATAGCCGACCCCCTGGGGATCGAGGGTGCGGTCGAACAGCACCAGGATACGCATCCGCTGGTCGTAGTTCATCACCCCCCAGAAGAGGAGCGGCAGCGCGATCACGGCGGCCAGGATGGCGAAGATCAGATAGCGGCTGGGCAGGCCGGCGATGGTGATCATAAAGAAGGCGATGACAAGAAAGACCAGCGCGGTGCCGTCATCCCCCTGCAGATGGACCATGCCGACCGGAATGGCCGCGTGGCAGCCGAGCAGCAGGATGCTTTTGAGATCGCCGATCGCGTCGGAGACCTTGTAGAGGTGGTAGGCAAAGGAGAGGATGAAGGCGATTTTGAGAAATTCGCTCGGCTGGATGGTGCCGAAGGGAAGCTGGATCCACGCCCGGTCATCGGCACCCGGACGGCTGGTTCCGATGAAGAAGGTCAGCAGGTTGAGCCCGAGGGCGGCCGGTACATAGAGCTTCCACAGCTTGGCCAGCTCGAGATAGTCGAATTTTGAGAGGATGATCGCGCTGAGGATCCCGCCCGCCGTCGCAACGGTCTGAACGATGATGTTGCGGGGGTAGTACTGGCCGGTTGAGTAGGTGACGCCAAAGATGATGAGGCAGCCGTAGACCGAAGCGACCAGATAGAAGAACCACAGCAGCCGGTCGGTGTCGGTCAGATACCGCCGGATGCCGCTTACAATCTTGTTGTGCAGCCCGATCGCCTCCCCCCCCCCCCCGGCCGTGCAGCGCGGGGGTTTTCTTTTCATAATAGTATCATTATAGTATGGACAGGCTGTGAACACAAGATGGGAGTTTGATGGAGCCGGGGAAAGGGCAGCCGTCGGGATGAAATAAAAACGCAGAATTTCCGTCATATTCTCATGAGAAACGCAAAAAATCCGTCATAAAATACCGAGAACCCCTTCCCATAGTGGGGTGATTGTGTTATACTTGCACTATTCAAGGGCCGTCCGGGCATGTTCGACTGCCCGAACACGGGACCGGCCGAGTGCACATCAACGAGTGGAGGGAAAACCTATGCTGTCTGATATCGAAATTGCCCAGCGTGCCCATATGCTCCCGATTGTGGAGGTGGCAAGCCGTCTCGGCATTCAACCGGAAGAGGTCGAGAATTACGGCCATTACAAGGCGAAGATCTCCGATTCGCTCTACGACCGGCTGCAGGACAAGCCGGACGGCAAGCTCATCCTGGTGACCGCGATCACCCCGACCCCGGCGGGCGAGGGCAAGACGACGACCACCGTCGGCCTCGGTCAGGCGATGGCCAAGATCGGCAAAAAGGCGATGATTGCGCTGCGCGAACCCTCGCTGGGACCGGTCTTCGGCGTCAAGGGCGGCGCGGCCGGCGGCGGCTATGCGCAGGTGGTTCCGATGGAGGACATCAACCTGCATTTCACCGGCGATATCCACGCGGTGACCACCGCCAACAACCTGCTCTGCGCGATGATCGACAACCATCTGCAGCAGGGCAATGCCCTCAACATCGACCAGCGCCGCATCCTCTTTAAACGGGTCATGGATATGAACGACCGCGCGCTGCGTCAGATCACCATCGGTCTCGGCGGCAAGGCGAACGGTGTGCCCCGGGAGGACGGCTTTATGATCTCGGTCGCGAGCGAGATCATGGCGATCCTCTGCCTGGCGAGCGACCTGCAGGACCTCAAACGCCGCTGCGGTGACATCCTTGTCGCCTATACCCGGGACAACCAGCCGGTCTACTGCCGCGATCTCGGGGCAGAGGGGGCGCTTGCCTCGCTCATGAAGGACGCCATCAAGCCGAACCTCGTGCAGACGCTCGAGAATACCCCGGCCTTCATCCACGGCGGTCCGTTTGCC
>CASGDD010000094.1 GCA_949300115.1 uncultured Oscillospiraceae bacterium
ATGCCCGCCTCGGCGGCCTCAAGATAGGGGTCGTGCTTGACGTCGCCGGTGATATAGGCATCGGCGCCCGCGGCAATCGCCTCCCGCAGAAAGCTGCCGCCCGCGCCGCCGCAGACCGCCACCCGACGGACCGGCCGTCCACTGTCGTACAGCCGGAGGGAGGGCAGGGCCAGCGCCCCCTTGATCCTCTCAACCAATGCGTCGGTCGTCCCGACGCCGGGCAGCGCGCCCACCGCGCCAAAGCCATAGGGTACACCGTCCGCCTCGCCGGTGGGTGCGAGCAGCTCCATCCCGGTCATGCCGAGTGTCCGGCCCAGCTCGAAGGCGCCGGCAATATCCAGCGGGGTGTGGATACAGATGGCCCCGATGCCCGCCCGGATGAGCTTATAGACCCGCTCGTCGCTGCCAATCCGGCGCAGCGGATCCCAGATGAGCGGGTGATGGGCGACAATCAGGCTGTGTCCCCGCCGGATTGCCGTCTCGATCACCTCGGAGGTGATGTCGAGCGAGACGGTGATGCCGCCCCGCACCTCGTCCTCCATGCTGCCGACCAGCAGGCCGGCGTTGTCCCAGCTTTCCGCCCGTGCGAAGGGCGCTGCCCGGTCGAGCAGCTGATAAACCGTTCCGATTGTCATACGTCCGCCTCCCGAATGGCCTCGATCAGCCGCTGCACCGCCCCGGGATTCTCCACCGGGTTCGATGCCCGTTCAAGGCCGCGTCTTTTCTCCTCCAATGCCCGCAGGCGCGCCGCAATCCAGGCGGCTTCGGCCGCCCCCTGCCGGCTGCGCAGCAGGCCGATCTCCCCGAAGACCGCCTCGCAGCGGCGCGGCCGCCCGTCCCAGTAGGCGGCGAGCAGGGGATAGAGATGCCGTCCCTCCTGGATGACCCGCTCCCGGTCGAGCACAAAACCCGCGCGGCAGAGGTAGGCCCGCAGCTGGGGATCCCGGCTCATCGGCTGGAGCAGCCAGCGGCGTTCGGGTGTGTGCAGCGCCGGCGCAGCCGCCAGGATCGCCGCAATGAGCTCCCCGCCCATACCGGCTATCACCAGGTCGGTTGCCGCCGCAAAGGCGGGATGCTGCAGTCCATCGCAGCGGATCAGGGTGATCCCCTCCGCACCGTACTGGGCAACCGTCTCGGCCGCCCGTCCCAGCGGTCCCGCGCCGATGTCTGACGCGAGGGCCTGCCGGACCTTTCCGGAAAGCCGCAGCAGGACCGGCAGCAGGGCATGGTCGGTCCCAATATCGGCCAACACCGCATCCGGCCGCACCCAATCGGCGATCGCCCGCAGCCGGGGAGACAGCACCGGCATCCTCTTCTGGTTCTGCAAGGGGCATCCTCTCCACATTTTGGAATCCTTGTCTTCAGTATACAAGGTTTTGTCCCGGAAAACAAGCGGAGAAACCGAGATAAAAAAATGCCGCCCCATCGCCACGGCGGGCAAGGGGCGGCGCCTACATCCGATTACTGCTCGGCCTTCATCTTGGCAAAGCACTCGCTGCAGTAGACAGGGCGGTCTTCGCGCGGTCTAAAGGGGACTTTGGCTTCCTTCCCGCAGGAAGCGCAGACGGCGGTGAACATCTCCCGCTCAGGGCGGTTGGCGTTCTTACGAGCATCACGGCAGGCCTTGCAGCGCTGCGGCTCATTGACAAAGCCACGGGACGCATAGAATTCCTGCTCGCCGGCTGAGAAGATAAATTCCTTGCCGCATTCCTTACAGGTGAGAGTCTTGTCTTCGTACATTTTCTTTACCTCGCTTATGGATGGAATTCCCCTTGGACCGGTCGGACCGAATCTTGATCACGAGGAACGTGATCGGGGTTTATCTGGAACGGCCCGCTGGGCCATTTCCGCCACAAAAACCAGGGTTTTGCCGTGCTTTTCGACCTGAAAAGCGGGATTTAGAGCTCGTTGCGGTAGACGGTACCGCCCTTCATGACCAGCTTCATCGCGTCGGGATCGGCCAGGATATCCAGGTCGGCAACCGGGTTGCCCTCGACGATACAGAGGTCGGCGAACGAACCCGCCTCCAGAACGCCGATCTTGCCCTGCGGGTAGGGGTTCTGGTAGGTGGTCAGCTTGGACAGCTCATAGGCGTTGCCGGTGGCTGCCTTGATGCCCTTAAAGCTGCCGAACAGCTCCTTGTAGCGCTTAAAGTCGATGATCTGACGGGTCCTCGGCTCCTCCGCGGCCAGGTCGTGGCGGAAGTAGTCGCAGCCGAAGACGAAGTTGAGGTCATATTTCTCGATGAGCTCGGCCTGATGGTAGATGCCATCGATCATCATCTGGGGATTGGGCTTGCCCTTGCTGCTGACACCGTAGGGGTAGAAGGTGCGGGTGCCGTTCGGAACCCCGGCGCCGAACTGCGGGCAGGGACAGAGCCAGATGCCCTTGTCGCGGACGATGCGCGCCGTCTCATCGTCGAGCAGGGTCGCGTGCTCAAAGCTCATGATGCCCGCCTTGGCCGCCCGCTGCATCGCCTCGCTCGTGTAGACGTGGGCCATGACATAGGTGCCGTAGTCGCTCGCCGCCTCGACCGCCGCCTTCATCTCCTCGAGGGTGTACTGGATGGTCCAGATGGGGTCGTAGTAGGAGGCAAGGCCGCCGCCGATCATCAGCTTGACCTGGCTGGCGCCCAAAAACAGCTGCTCACGGGCCGCCTTCAGCACCTCAGGTACGCCGTCGGCAATGACAAAGGTACCGGTCTGCATCAGCGGGGTGCCGTCGACCTTCTGCGAACGGAAGATGCGGGCATCGCCGTGGCCGCAGGTCTGGGAGATCATGCCGTTGGAGGGGAAGATACGCGGGCCCTTGGCAAAGCCGTTGTCGATGCAGGTCTTGAGTCCGGCCGTCGCGCCGCCCGCGTCACGGACGGTGGTAAAGCCGCGCATCAGCGCCTCCTCGGCGAACTTGGCCATACGGATGAAAAATTCATCCAGCCGCATCTGGTCGAGCACCGCCAGCGGGGCGGTTTCGAAGCAGTGGAAGTGGTTGTCGGTAAGGCCGGGGATGACCGTTTTGCCCGCGGCATCGATCACCCTGTCATAGCCGGTCGCATCCACCGGCGCCTGGGTAATCTCCTTGACCAGTTCATCCTCGATGATGATGGTGGCGCCTTCCAGCAGCGCCTCATGGGTGCCGTCGAACACATTGGCATTGATGACCAGTTGTTTCATGTCGTACCTCCTGTCATTGTGTTGTTCGGTCGTTCGGTTATCGAAACTCCCTCTGGGTGGACATCTTCCCAGGGGATCGGACATGCGTCAAAAGATTTCGCCGCCGTCGTCGGGGTCCATCGCGGCCAGCTTGCGGCGGGTACGCTGGAGGGCGTTGTCGACCGCCTTGACCGGTCGCCCCAGCCGCCTTGCCATCTCGCCGTAGCTGCAGCCGGTCAGATAGAGGAAGAAGACCGACTGTTCGAAGTCGCTCAGCCGCCCGGCAATCCGCTGCCGCAGCGCTTCCGCCTCCTCCCGCCGGATCACCAGCGATTCGGGATTGCTGCCCTCCCCCGCCGCTTCCACCCGTTCGGACGCCTCATCCAGCGGCAGATAGCGGTTGAGTGGCAGATTTTTGCGGCGGCCGGCCGCTTTGGCCGCGCCCAGCATCCGATGTCCGATGCAGGCGGCCGCATAGGCGGAAAAGGGGGTTCCGCGGGTGGAATCGAACGAGCGGATGGCCTGCACCAGCCCGATCATCCCCTCCTGCATGAGGTCGTCCGCCTCCATCCCCGATACGGTCATCGAAGCCGCCCGGCGGCGGATCGATTCCCGATAACGGATCAACAGCGAGGCGGTGGCGGAGGCATCCCCCGCCTGGGCGCGCAGCACCAGCTGTTCGCAAGATGCGCGTTCGGACGGATGTTCGGTCACGCGCTTCTCTCCTTTACCGGTCCGGCAGATTCGCGGGGAGCCCTGTCCCCGCCCCAATGCAAATCTTATCCTACTCGAAATGAAATCGGGTGTCAAGACAAATTTCATTGTAGTTGCACAGGGATGTTAGAAGTTCTGCCGATTTTTTTGTGCAATATTTGTGCGAATGGTGTGTTTTTCATCGCTTTTCCGACGTCATCCGGCATTTTACCTAAAATTCCTCGAAAAAGATCAGTTACAACGCCGGGGTGGCGGCCGGCAGCGGACGGGCCGGGTTCATCTGCTCCCAATCGAATGCGAGATGGAACAGCCGCAGATCCTGCCAGGGACGCCCGACAAACTCTAGCCCGACCGGTACCCCGAGCGGCGCATCCTCGTCCGGCGCTGTATAGCCGGCCGGCAGGGTGATCGACGGCCAGCCCAGGATGGAGGAGAGGACGCCGTTGCGGTCCTTCTGCCCCGCCCCCACCTTGCTGCAGAGCTGCTGCTGATGGGGGAAAACCAGCGCATCCAACCGCAGCGCATCCATCCGCTCGAGCAGCGCGGCGCGCAGCCGGTCGATCTTTTCCAGCCGGGCATGATAATCCGCCGGATCGGACGCCAGCTTGTTGGCCAGCAGCAGGTTTTCCTCGATATCGGGGTGGTAGAGCCCCGACTGCAGCAGCTCGTCAAAGGAATGCACCTTCGCCGTTCCGTCCAGGCCCCGTAGGTAGCCGTCCAGATCCTCCTTAAACTCATGAATATGGATGCTGTAGTTCTGGGTCAGATCCGCACAGTCGACCGGCAGATCGACCACTTCCAGCTGGGCGCCGCCCTCCGCGGCCATCCGATCGATCGCCGCGCGAACGAGGGCGCTGACCGCTGTATGCTCCGGACGGCGGCCAAAGAGCCCGGTCAACACACCCAGCCGGGCGCCCCGCAGTCCGCCCCGGGTCAGCTGGCCGGCAAAGCTGCCCTGCAGCTGTCCGGCGGAGGGGAGGGTGGCCGGATCGGCGGGATCGACCCCCATCATGACATCCATCATCCGGGCGGTATCCGCAACGCTGCGGCAGATGGGGCCGGCCATATCCTGGGTATGGGAGTAGGGCACGAGGCCGCTGCGGCTGACCAGTCCGGTGGTCGCCCGGAAACCGACCAAGCCACAGGCGGAGGCGGGCGAACGCACCGAGTTGACCGAATCGGTGCCCACCCCCAGCAGCGCCATCCCCGCCGCGACCGCCGCGCCGGTACCGCCCGACGAACCGCCCGGCGTCCGGGTCAGATCGTAGGGGTTGAGCGTCTGGCCGAGGATACCGCTGACCGTGTCCCCCCATACCGCGAATTCATGGAGATTGGCCTTCGCCAGGATCACCACGTCGGCATCCAGCAGCTTCTGTACCAGGAAGGCATTGCGGCGGGGCCAGGAGCCCTCGAGTGCCTTCGAACCGGCGGTGGTCGGCGCCCCTTCATATTCGATGTTATCCTTGAGGATCACCGGCAGGCCGAAGAGTGCGCCCAGCGGCTCACCCGCTGCGCGTTTGCGGTCGAGCGTCTCCGCCCGGTCGCGGGCATCGCCGCAGAGGGTGATTACCGCCCGCAGCGCCGGCCCCTGCCGGTCATAGGCTTCGATCCGCCGGATAAAAAAGTCGGTCAGCTCGCTGCAGGAATATACACCCGTCCGCAGCGCCTCCCCGATCTCTTCGGCGGTCGCGGTCAACAGATTCAGTGCCATCTCGATTCCCTCTTTCCTCCCAGATATCGTCCTGTTTTTCCCAGTGTAGCACAGTCTGGCGGAAGGAGCAACCGTCTATCCCTGCAAATAGATGCAAAAAACGATTGCATTTTCTTTTTTTCGAGTTTTCATTCACCAGCCCGGGTGTGCCGGCGGCTTTGGACAAGGCCGCTGAGCGCCCGGTCGTGTTCGACACGCACCCCACTCTGCGGTGTACCGAAGACCATTGTCGCCCGGTATCCGGCGTCATACCGCGCCCAGACGGGCAGTGCCGGGCGATTGGGATCCCCGGTATGGGCGAAGGCCAGCCAGGCGCCGGAGATCTCCCTCTCCAGCCGCTCGGTCTCCCCCGGCCGGTTGCAGGCAGGGACGAGGCCGGTGGTGCGGAAGACATAGGGGTTGTCCATGCTGTGACGCATGGGGATCCCCTCCCCGATGGGAAGATCGAAGGCCATCAGGTAGTTGTAATAGGCCGCATGGCCTTCATCTGCCAGCCGGTCGAGCAGATCGAGGGTCGGACGGCGAAAATCGCTGTCGAGATAGAGCGCGTCGAAGAGCGGCCGGTCGGGATAGGCGGCGCGGAAACGGTAGAGAATCGCCGACGCCTGCTCCGCCCCGTAGATCGATGCCGCCCGGCGCAGCACCTCCGACGCATCCATCGTCCAGCGCCCGGCGGTGGTGTCGGGAACCTGGAACTCCCCGAGGGTGCTGCCGAGGATGAGATCGATTTCCTTCGCCCATGCCGCCAACCCCGACCGCCGGAGATCGCCGCGGTACCAGTGGTTGCGCTGCGGACGAAAGGCCATCAGGCTGTTTGCCGCGAAGCCGGGCAGCCGGGTCAGCGCGGCGGACACCGCCGCATAGGGCAGCGTCTCCAGCTGCCGGACCTCCCCTCTGCCGAGGCCCAGCTGGGCGAGCAGCGCAAGGACGAGCTGTTCCGCCGCCTCCGGCGTCCGCTCCTCCAAGGGCGCCGTCACCCCGCTTTGGACGATGCCGCGATGAAAGAGGCCCTCGGCTGCCGGCGTCTGGAGCAGGTCGAGGATCTTCATCCCGCCGCCCGACTGGCCAAACAGCGTCACCCGGTCGGGATCGCCGCCGAAGGCCGCGATGTTCTCCCGCACCCACCGCAGCGCGAAGACGAGGTCCTCGTTGCCGGCATTGACCGAATTGGCATACCGCGCCCCGAAGGCGGAGAGGTCGAGATAGCCCAGCCAGTTGAGGCGGTGGTTGAGGGTGACGACCACCACCTCTCCCTCGGCGGCCAGCCGGCTGCCCTCGGTGGCGGTGTGGGCGTTGCCCGACCCCACCCCATAGCCGCCGCCATGGAACCAGACCATCACCGGCTTGCGGGCGGTCGGATCGAGCGTCGGGCTCCAGATGTTGAGATAATGGCAGTCCTCCCCGCTCGGCCAGTAGGTGCGGGGCAGATAGAGGGCGGTCCGAAAGGTGTAGGGCTGCATTTTGGGACACTCGAAGCCGTAGCAGAAACAGTCGGCCGGCTCCGTCCACCGTAGAGGCGGTTCGGGCGGCAGAAACCGTCCCGCCCGCGCGTAACGGACCCCCTTGAAGATGTAAACACCGTCATAATAGATGCCATGAACCGGGCCATAGACGGTTTCGACGGTCGGTTCGGTTTCGCTGCAGAAAAATACCCCGGACATCCCTTTTCCTCCCTGCATGTGGTTCTGCTTAAATCGTTTGCATCCCGCAAATGCGCGGGCCCCGCAGCATGCGGCAGGAATGGCATACTGCGGGGTCCCTATGACAGAAAGAAAATCGGGATGCTAGCAAACCGTCAGCTGGACGCTGGCGAAATCCTCGAGGCGGTCGACCGTAATCACGGCATCCTCGCCCTCGGCGGTCACCGTGGCATGGCCCCACAGCAGCTTGCTGTCCGCCAGCTTGCCGCCGAGATGCAGCCGGGTGGTAAACGGTCCCACCGGGATGATCTCCTTGACCGGACGCTGCTGGGTACCGGTGGTGTTGACAAAGGAGAGGATGTACGCGGTCTTCTCCCCCTCGCGGTTGACAATCAGGTTGGTATGCACGCTGCGATAGGCGTCGGTCGAGAGGCTGTAATCGCCGCCGGTGACATAGTCCACCGCGTTGGCATAGACCTCGGTGAAGTCCTCATGGCCGTTGGTATAGCACAGCTCGTCGATGGTATGGGCGAAATAGACCACCTTTCCCCTGCCGTAGCTGCGGGCGACGATGCCGGCATAGGGGGAATCCCACTCCTTCGGCCAGGCGTACTCGGGCGGCTGGTTGGCGATGAGCGGCAGGTAGTTGGCCACCCGGTCCTCGTCGCACACCACCGTGCTGATGGCGGTCTTGCCGCTGTTCATCAGCAGCTCGGTGCCGGTGATGCCTTTCAGGATGGGGGAATCGGGATTCTTGATCTTGAAGTAGTAGTCGTTGCCGGTCGCGAGCGACTCGCCGGTGTAGTGGACCCCGAAGAGATCGGCCAGCGCGAAGTCCTCCCTCTTGCTGCCGTCCTCGTTGTAGAGCGAGCTCTCGTAGGTCGCCACCAGGCCGCCGCCGTTTTCGACATACGTGCGGAGCAGCTGCTGTTCCTGTTCGGTCAGGATGCCGGCGTTGGGCAGCAGGATCGCCTTAAATTTGCTGAGATCCTCCGCCTTGGTCGTTTCATCGACGATGACAAAGTTGTAGGGGATGTGCTTCTCGATGAGCACCCGCTCGATGCCGCGGAAATGGCGCTCGAACTGATCCTTCGAGAAGATGCCATTGGCAAACTTGTCGAGGTTCTTGTAGGAATAGAAGAGCCCCACATCCGCCACCGGGACGGTGTCCGAGATGACGTCGGTGTTGTCCGCGAGGAAGGTGAAGGCGTCCTTCTCGCTGTAGGCCGCGCGACAATCGTTGGTCGCCGCCGGATGCTGGCCGTTGAAGTAGCAGTTCCAGACACCGCCGCCGTTGCTGACAATCTCCCACAGCCACTGTCTTGTCTCGACCAGCGGATCGCAGACACAGCGGGCGCGGGTGCCGTTGCCGCCGGTGTTGATGACCGGCTGCTTCCAGGGCTGCAAGGCCCGGGAGAAGCGGATGACACTGCCGGCACTGTTGATGAT
>CASGDD010000095.1 GCA_949300115.1 uncultured Oscillospiraceae bacterium
GGCCGTCCGGGTTTGCGGGAGGATCCCGGTGGGGGCGGTTGACAAAGCGGGAGGGAGATGCTATCATAACTTAACAATCAAGTGATTTTTGAATCGAGGTGGCGGCATGTCGAGACAGCAGGGCCAACCGACGGAGACGCCGGAGGCGGTGACGATGGAGACGGTGCTGGATTTTCTGCCCGAGCCGGAGGACTTTCTCGAGGCGGCGGACATCTTCCAGCAGCTGGGGGACAGCTCCCGGCTGCGGATCTTCTGGCTGCTCTGCCACTGTGAGGCCTGCGGGGTGGAGATTGCAGCGGCGGTCGAGATGTCGAGCGCGGCGGTGGCCCACCATCTCAAGACGCTGCGCCTGGGGCGGCTGGTCCAGAGCCGGCGGGTGGGCAAGGAGGTCTACTATTCGCTGGCCGATACCGAGATGGCCCGGCATGTCCATCGGGTGGTCGACGACTTCTTCCGGATGACCTGCCCCGGCCGGGTGCAGGCCCATCCCTGCGCGCTGCATACGCAGGAGGGGGACGGGCCGGAGAAGCCCTAACCGAAGGGGCATTTTCAGATGAAGGAGGCAGCAAAAAGGGTGCTTGTGCTGGAACATATCAGCTTTGACGTGCAGGAGGGCAGCGACAACAAGGAGATCCTGCACGATGTCAGTTTGGAAACCGGGTCGGACAGCTTTCTTGTGATCACCGGCCCGAACGGCGGCGGCAAATCGACGCTGGCCAAGCTCATCATGGGCATCGAGCGGCCGACGTCCGGCCGGATCCTGTGGGACGGCAGGGATATCACCGATCTCTCGATCACCGAGCGGGCCCGTCTGGGCATCGGCTTCGCCTTCCAGCAGCCGGTCCGCTTCAAGGGGCTTACCGTGCGCGACCTGCTCGAGCTGGCCGCCGGCCGGACGCTCGACACCGCGACCGCCTGCGCCTACCTCGCGGAGGTGGGGCTGTGCGCCCGCGACTACATCGACCGCGAGCTCAGCGGCAGCCTTTCGGGCGGCGAACTCAAGCGGATTGAGATCGCGATGATGCTGGCCAGGAACACCAAGCTTACCATCTTCGACGAGCCGGAGGCGGGGATCGACCTGTGGAGCTTCCACAAGCTGATCGAGGTCTTCGAGCGGATGCGGGAGAACACCCGCGGCACGGTCATCATCATCTCCCATCAGGAGCGCATCCTCGAGATTGCCGACCGGATTCTCGTGATCGCCGGCGGCAGGATCGAGCGGGACGGGAGCAGGGAGGAGATTCTGCCGGCGCTGCTGGGCGCCGCCGATGGCTGCCGGCATTACAGGGGGGTGCGAAGCTGATGGCACTGCTGGATACGGTCAAGGTCAATCTGCTCGAGGCGCTGGCGGACATCCGGGAGGCGCCGTCGGGCGCCTACAACATCCGGGTGGACGGCTGCAGCGCCGGCTGCGCCAATTCGGAGTATGTCACCATTACCCCCAAGCCGGACGGGATGGGGCTGGAAATCCGGGTCGCGCCCGGCACCCGGGGGGAGAAGGTCTATATCCCGGTGGTGGTCGGCAGGAGTGGGCTGGTCGAGACGGTCTACAACGACTTTTATATCGGGGAGGACGCCGATGTCGAGGTGGTGGCCGGCTGCGGCATCCACAACGACGGGGCGGCGCGCAGCCAGCACGACGGCATCCACACCTTCTATCTCGCGCGGAATGCCCGGGTCGTCTATGTCGAGCGGCATCTCGGCGAGGGGGAGGGCAGCGGCGAGCGGGTGCTCAACCCGGTGACCGACCTCCATCTGGGACCGGGCAGCCGGATGGAGATGGAGACGGTTCAGCTGCGCGGGGTCGATTCCACCCGGCGGCTGACGCAGGCGGTACTCGACGAGGACGCCACCCTCATCGTCCGGGAGAAGCTGATGACCCACGGCCATCAGTTCGCCGAGACCCGCTTCCGGGTCGATCTCAACGGCGCCGGTTCGAAGGCCCATCTCATCTCCCGTTCGGTGGCGAAGGAGGATTCCAGCCAGACCTTCCTCGCGACCCTAAACGGCAACAACCGCTGCATGGGCCATTCGGAATGCGACGCGATCATCATGGACCGCGGCTGCGTCCGTTCGGTGCCCGAGGTGACCGCCAACCATGTCGATGCCTCGCTCATCCACGAGGCGGCCATCGGCAAGATCGCCGGCGAGCAGATCATCAAGCTGATGACCCTCGGGCTTACCGAGGCGGAGGCCGAAGCCCAGATTGTAAACGGATTCTTGCGGTGACCCCGGAACGATCGGCCGGACGGCGGCCGTGATCATAGCAAAGCCCCCATCCTTGGAAGATGGGGGCTTTGTGTTTGAGGACGGAAGGATTAGAGGAGCGTCATCCGGTGAAGCAGCCGGTAGAGCAGCAGGGCGGGCCCTCCGCCGAGGAGGATGAGCAGCCCGCCGCAGACCAGCCGGGTCAGAATGGGGATCAGGTTGCCGAGCACGCGCAGGTCGTGGATTGCGAGATAGCTGACCTCCCGCAGCGCCGCGAGCGGGAAGAGGAGCATCATGCGG
>CASGDD010000096.1 GCA_949300115.1 uncultured Oscillospiraceae bacterium
CCACTCAGCACTGTCATCCCATCATACAGGAACCGGCGGCGGGCGCTTTTTATATAAAGGAAGCATTTTTACGAAACGGGGGCTTGCCGCTGTTTTTTCAGAAAATACCCGTAAAAAAAGAATTTTGCGGTCGCCCAGCTATCACCGGGCATTTCCGTTTCTTAAAAATACTTGACCAAAAGTTGACCATTCCCCCTCCATGTCCCCTCAAATCGAGCAAAAAGAAAAATGCCGCACATGCGATTTTCCGCATGATGACGGCATTTTTTCGCTGGAGCTACCGGCCGGATTCGAACCGGCGACCTGCTGATTACGAATCAGCTGCTCTACCGACTGAGCCACGGTAGCGTAGTGGATGAATACGACGCCCATTAGTATAGCATCTTCCGAGGGGAATTTCAAGAGAAACCCGCCAAGATTCCATCCAAATTTCAAACATCTCCCCGACAACCCAAACGGGGGAGCCTCCGCGGAGACTCCCCTGTTCGGGACATGGGATCAAAAGGAGAAACGAACGGTTGAAACGGTCATCAGATCTTGGCCAGTCCCTGTTCGAGGTCGGCGATAATATCCTCAACATCCTCGATGCCGACCGAGAGGCGGATCAGGCCCTCGGGAATGCCGGCTGCCGCCAGCTCCTCGGCGGTGTAGGTCGAATGGGTCATCGAGGCGGGATGTTCGATCAGCGTGTCGGTATCGCCCAGGCTGACCGCCAGCGTACAGATTTCCAGGTTGTTGAGCAGCATGGCGCCCGCTTCCCGGCCGCCTTTGACCTCAAAGGAGATCATGCCGCCGAAACGCTTCATCTGCCGTTTGGCGATCTCATGGCCCTGCGCATCGGGGAAACCGGGATAGTACACCTTCTCGACCTTGGGATGATTCTTTAAGAAGGCGGCCACCTTTTCGGCGTTGTCACAGTGACGCTCGACCCGCAGCGAAAGCGTTTTGATGCCGCGGATAAGCAGGAAGGATTCGAACGGGCCGATGGTCGAACCGGTCATATCCTTGACACCAAAGCTCTTGATCTTCCCGATGATCTCCTTCGAGCTGACCGCACAGCCGGCCACCACATCGCCATGGCCGTTGAGATATTTGGTCATCGAATGGACCACCACATCACAGCCGAGCGCGAGCGGATTCTGCAGGCAGGGGGTGGCGAAGGTGTTATCCACCACCACCTTGATCTCCTTGTTGTACCCGTGCACCAGCGAGGCCACCGCCTCGAGGTCGCAGATCTTGAGGGTGGGGTTGGCGGGGGTTTCAAGATAAACCACCGCGGTATTCGGCCGCAGCGCCGCCTCGACCTCCTCGAGATGGGAGGTGTTGACAAAGCTCACCTCGACGCCGTAGAGCGGCATCCCGTGGGAGAGCAGCGCATGGGTGCAGCCGTAGAGCGTCTCATCGGCGATCACATGGGCGCCTGCCTTGCAGAGGCTCCAGAGCACCGACGAGATGGCGCCCATTCCCGAGGACATCACACAGGCCGCCTCGCCGCCCTCGAGCAGGGCGAGCTTATCCTCCAGCATCGCGGTGGTCGGATTGCCCAGGCGGGTATAGATCGGGCCTTCCTCCTCCCCCGCGAAACGGCGTCCGCCCTGGGCGGTATCCGCAAAGACAAAGGTGGAGGTCTGATAGATGGGCGTCGCGTGGGCGCCGTAGGTGGTCTCCTTGCGATGGCCGCCGTGCAGGCAGGTGGTGGTAAAGCCAACATTGCGATGGGTCATACCGAGCACTCCTTTCACATCGTCGCATGCAATCTACGCGGACAGGTCTTTGGCTATATTGACCGGTTTTACCGGTTTTAGCTCTGTTTTTATGATACCATTGTTGTCACAGCTATACAAAATACCCATCTGTTATCCTCCGCCATATCTTTTTTATTATGGCAATTTTCCACGAGAAACCTTTCCCCACTTTGTGCAGGCCGGTTGCAAGCGGCGGCGATCTCTTTTATAATAGAGATAGCACCACGAGATTCGGTACAAAAGGGGTGGGAGCATGACCTTCCAGCAGATTCGGTATATCCTCGAAATTGCCCGCTGCGGCTCGATCAGCAAGGCGACCCGCACCCTCTTTGTTGCCCAGCCCTATCTCAGCAGCCTGGTCAAGGATCTGGAGGGGGAGATTGGCATCCAGATCTTCACCCGCACCAACCGCGGGGTGGAGCTGACCCGGGAGGGCCGGGAGTTCCTCGGCTATGTCCGTCCGCTCATCGAGCAGCACGACAAAATCCTCGACATGTACCGCAGCGGTGGGGTGGAACCGGGGGTACATTTCGCCGTTTCGACCCAGCGCTACCCCTTCATCACCCAGTCGTTTGTCGAGCTGATTGGGGAGCAGACGGCCGACAAATACGAATATCATATCCGGGAGGTGGGCATGTACCGGGTGATCGAGGATGTCTACGAGGGCCGGAGCGAGCTGGGGATCATCTTCATCTCGGACATGACCGAGCGGTTTATCAAGCGGGTACTCGGCTCCAAGGGGCTGGAATTTCACGAGATCAAACGAATCACCCCCTGCGTCTATTTTGGTGAGCAGCACCCGATGGCGGCGAGGGAGGCGGTGCAGATCGGGGAGATGGCCCCCTATCCCTACGCCATCTTCGAGGAGGATGACTCCATCTCGCTCGACTTTTCCGAGGAGGTCGTCCTCTACGACTTTGTCCCCGCCAAAAAGGTCATCTATCTCACCGACCGGGCGACGATGATGAACCTGCTTGCCCACTCGGACGCCTATTCGATCGGCAGCGGCATCCTCCCGCCCGGCTACGCCGCCGACGGGATCACCGCCCGGCCGATCCTGGGGCACGAGAAGGAGATGAAGCTCGGCTGGATCAAACGCGTCGGCCGCGCCGCCACCGAGGTGATGGCCGACTTTGTCCGCCGGGTGACCGCCAACATCGAATAGCCCCCATCCCACATCCACATAAAAAGGACGGATTCCAGCGGCGGAGTCCGTCCTTTTCGTTGCGAATTTCGCGGTCAATATCCCCGATAAGCGCTGGATATTGCCCCATTA
Source organism: uncultured Oscillospiraceae bacterium (assembly GCA_949300115.1). Taxonomy (GTDB): domain Bacteria; phylum Bacillota; class Clostridia; order Oscillospirales; family Ruminococcaceae; genus CASGDD01. The sequence goes on from CASGDD010000096.1 coordinate 3,022, forward strand.
TCCAGCTTATTTCTCTGTCTCCCGCAGCCGGGCATAGACGCAGCTGTCGAGGATCTCGCCCGCCTTGACGACACTTTGGCGCAGGATGCCCTCCAGCTGGTAGCCGTTCTTTTCGAGCACCCGCCGGGAGCCGCGGTTGCGGGCATAGGGCTCGGCATGGATGCGCAGAAGATCGCCATAGGACGCGAAGGCGAGCGCGGTCATTCCGGCAACCGCCGCCGTCATGATCCCCCGGCCCCAGTAGGGCTCGGCCAGCCAGTACCCCAGTTCGGCCGAACGGCGGTAGACATCCTGTCCCCGGGTGATGGTG
>CASGDD010000097.1 GCA_949300115.1 uncultured Oscillospiraceae bacterium
GACTAACCGTCCATCCAAATAGAAGTATCCCATCCGCCGCGCATGTCGCCGGATTGCGGGCTTCGCCCTTCGGGGCGGGGACTCTGTCCCCTCCCCGACCTTCCCCTGCATTTGGATGGACTCGCCGTCCATCCAAATAGAGGTAAAGAATTCGCCGCGCATGTCGCCGGATTGCGGGCTTCGCCCTTCGGGGCGGGGACTCTGTCCCCTCCCCGACCTTCCCCTAATCGCGGCTGACGCCGCTTCAGGACAGGGACTTCATGTCAGGAAAAATCGGGATTTTTCCTGACAGCCGTCCTTTTTCCGGTTTTCCCTGACATTTGGGGAGAAGGGAATTGGGGGGATAAGCATTCGGGGGATGGGTGGAAACGCCCCGGAAATGGGATGGAGAACGCCTGGATTACGATATAAGGCTTCCGAGGCCGGTTGGGCCTCCGATGAAAGGAATGTGTAGCATATGAATCTATCGATGCGATGGTTACAGGACTATGTCGACACCACCGGCATTGCTCCCCGCGAGTATGCCGAGGCGATGTCGATTTCCGGCTCGAAGGTGGAAACCTACGAATATGAGGGGGAGGGGATCGAGAAGGTCGTCGTCGGCCGGCTTATGAGCGTCACCCCCCACCCCGATTCCGATCACCTGCTCATCTGCCAGGTGGATGTCGGGACGGGTAAGGATGTCCAGATTGTTACCGGCGCCCAGAATGTCGCGGCCGGCCAGCTGGTGCCGGCGGCGCTCGACGGGGCCAAGCTCCCCGACGGCAAGGAGATCCACGCCACCGTCTTCCGCGGGGTGGAATCGGACGGGATGCTCTGCTCGCTGGGCGAGCTGGGGCTGACCACCCACGATTTCCCCGACGCGATCGAGGACGGCATCATGGTCATCACCGACCCCTGCACCCCCGGCGAGGATATCCGCGAGGCGCTTGGACTGAACGACCTCAAGGTCGAGTTTGAGATCACCCCCAACCGCCCCGACTGCCTCTCGATCCGCGGGCTCGCCCGGGAGACGGCGGTCACCTTCGACCGCAAGCTCACCCTGCCCGACCCGGTGGTCAAAGGCTCGGGCGGCGACGCGGGCGAGCTGTTGAAGGTGCGGATCGACGCCCCCGACCTCTGCTACCGCTACATCGGCCGGGTGGTCAAAAACGTCAAGATCGAGCCCTCCCCCCGCTGGATGCGGGAGCGGCTGCGCGCCTGCGGCGTCCGCCCGATCAACAACATCGTCGATATCACCAACTATGTCATGCTCGAATACGGCCAGCCGATGCATGCCTTCGACCTGCGGTATGTCAAGGGCGCCCAGATCATCGTGCGGCGGGCGCGGGCGGGGGAGACGATCACCACCCTCGACGATCAGCTGCGCCAGCTCACCCCCGAGATGCTGGTCATCGCCGATACCGAATCGCCGGTCGCGGTGGCGGGCGTCATGGGCGGCGAATTCTCCGGCATCATGGACGACACCAACACCATCGTCTTCGAGTCGGCCTGCTTCAACGGTCCGTCGGTCCGCGCGACCGCCCGCAAGCTCGGCATGCGCACCGAGGCGAGCGGCCGCTATGAGAAGGGCCTCGACCCGGCCATCACCTACGACGCGGTGCAGCGGGCCTGCGAACTGGTCGAGCTGCTCGGGGCGGGCGAGGTGGTCGACGGGATGGTCGACTGCGACTGCTCCCACAAGCCGCCCCGCCAGATCCCGCTCGACGCGGGATGGATCTCCGACTTCCTCGGCATCGAGATCCCCGAGGCGACGATGGTGGAGATCCTGCGCAAGCTCGGCTTCACCGTCGAAAACGGCATCGTCACCGTCCCCAGCTTCCGCGGGGATGTCGAGGGCAAGGCGGATCTCGCCGAGGAGGTCGCCCGCATCTACGGCTACGATAAGATCCCGACGACCACCCCCCGTCCCTCCACCCACGGCCGGTACTCCGACCGCCAGCTGTTCGAGCAGGCGCTCAACCGGGTGATGGTAGCCGAGGGCTGCTATGAGATCGCCACCTATTCCTTCTATGGCCCGCGCGATCTCGACCGCATCCGGATGGCGGCAGACGATCCCCGCCGTCAGGCGGTCACCATCAGCAACCCGCTGGGCGAGGATACCAGCATCATGCGCACCTCCACCCTCCCCTCGATGCTGGGGGTGCTGCAGAAAAACTTCGCCGCCCGCAATCTCGCCGCCCGTCTCTATGAGATCGGCAACGAGTATCTCTACACCGGCCCCGACACGCTGCCCGACGAGCGCGCGACGCTGACCATCGGCCTCTACGGCGAGGGGGAGGATTTCTACGCCCTCTCGGGCATCCTCAGCCGCATCGGGCAGGTGCTGCATATCCCCGGCATCGCCTTCCGCGCGAACACCGCCCATCCGACCTTCCATCCGGGCCGCTGCGCCGATATCCTGCTGGGGGATCGGGTCATCGGTGTCGCCGGCGAGGTGCATCCGCTGGTACAGGCAAACTACGGGCTTAGGAGCCGGGTCTATCTCGCCAAGGTAGATTTCGCCGCCCTCTTTGAGGCCCACACCGAACCCCACTACACCCCGCTGCCCCGCTTCCCGGCGGTCACCCGCGACCTGGCGCTCGTCTGCGATGACACCCTGCCGGTCGGTACGCTGGAGAGCACCCTGCGCCAGTCGATGGGCGCGCTGCTCGAATCGGTCCAGCTGTTCGACGTCTACAAGGGCGCCCAGCTGCCGGAGGGCAAGAAGAGCGTCGCCTACGCGCTGCTGCTGCGCGCCGCCGACCACACCCTCGGGGAGGATGAGATCCAGGCGGTGATGGCGAAGGGGCTGGCCGCGCTCGAGGCCATCGGCGTGACCATCCGCTCCTAGCGGCGCATCTCCCTGTCGCTCCTCCCATTTTTCAAGAACCCGTCGGCATTTGCCCCTCATTTCGGTTTTGCCCGGATCGCCGCGCGGGGAGCCA
>CASGDD010000098.1 GCA_949300115.1 uncultured Oscillospiraceae bacterium
CGCAGCAGCCGGGCCGCCGCGGCGCAGATATCCTCGAAGGTGCAGTCGGATTCATGCCGGGCCGCCGTTCGGCTGGCGGAGGGGGAGAGACGTCCCGTCCCGACAGGGTAGTAGGGGGGATTGCAGCAGACGGCGTCATAAGCCCCCGCCGGCAGAATCCCCGCGAGTTTGCGCAGATCGGCCTGCAGGGGACGGAGACCGCGGATTTCGCCCAGCGCGACCGACCGCTCGAGCAGCGCGATGGCGTCCGGCTGGATGTCGACCGCGTCGATCGGGCCGGTATGGCCTCTGTCGATGAGAAGGAGCGGGAGGATGCCGCAGCCGGTGCCGAGATCGCACAGCCGGGCATCCGGACGGAGGCGCAGAAAGCGGGCGAGCTGCAGCGCGTCCGAACCGATGGGATGGTTGGGCGAGGTGTGGACAGGGACGCCGTGGGCAAGCGTTTCAACCATCCGGCAGACTCCTTTCGGGCGGAAAAACAGATAGAAAAAGGGCGCAGGGTGCGTCCCTACGCCCTTGTTGGGGATGCTGGATTACTCAGCCTGGGGAGCGCCGACCGGGCAGACACCCGCGCAGGAGCCGCAGTCGATGCAGACATCCGGGTTGATCTCGTACTTGCCGTCACCGGCGGAAATGGCCTCGACCGGGCATTCGCTCTCGCAAGCGCCGCAGCTGATGCAATCGTCCGAAATTTTGTATGCCATAACAGAAGCACCTCCGTTTCAAGATACCCCTATTGTACCACAGTCCCTCGAAAAATCAAGAGACTTCCTCGATAAGACGGCCGGAAATCCCGGGCAAAAATCGGGCGGATTGCCCAATTTCGTCCCCTTGGGACGGACATTCGCGCGGGAAATGTCCGCACAAAGAAAACGGTGCTTGTGAAATAAGGACAATCTCAATCCCGGCGCCATTTTTGGGCGAGGGTACTGATCTGCTCGGCGAACTTGAGGAGGTCCTTGTTGGGGGCGCCCTCGTTCTGCCGGATGACCTCGAGCAGATATTCGCCCGCCGATTGCAGCCGGCCATAGGCGATCGAGGCCCGGCGCGCGCCCGAGACCCGCCGCTTTTCGGGCGGGGTCCCCGGATCGGTCAGCGTATAGCTTGCGAGGTCGAAGGCCGCGCCCCGGTTGGGGGCGAGGGCGGGCAGCCGGCGGGAATCCCGCAGCAGCGCGGCATAGCTCTCGCAGACGTCGGCATCGCCGTGGCAGACAAAGATCTGGCGGGGCGGCTCGAGGAAGGCGTCGGCCCAGCGCAGCAGCCCCTCCTGGTCGGCGTGCCCGCTGATGCCCTCGAGCGGGATGATTTCGGCCTTGACGTCGATCTCCTCGCCGAAGATCTTGACCACCGTCGCCCCCTCGAGGATGCGGCGGCCGAGGGTGCCCTCCGCCTGGTAGCCGACAAAGAGGACGCTCGATTCGGGACGCCAGAGGTTGTGCTTGAGATGGTGCTTAATCCGGCCGGCGTCGCACATGCCGCTGGCCGACAGCACGACATGCGGGCGGCTGTCGGTGTTGATAGCCCGCGATTCCTCGGCGGTGACGGTGGGGGTCAGCCCCTCAAACTCGATCGGGTTGATGCCCTGCTGAACCAGCGCCATCGCCTCGTTGTCGTAGTAACCGGCGGTGTTGCGGCCGAAGATGCCGGTGGCCTCGATGGCAAGCGGGCTGTCGACATAGACGGTGAAGCCGTCGTGCCCGGTGACCATCCTCTTCTGCTTGACCTGGCGCAAAAAGTAGAGCAGCTCCTGGGTGCGGCCGACCGCGAAGGCGGGGATGATGAGATTGCCGCCCCGGTCGAAGGTGCGCTGCAGGATCTCGGCGAGCGCCTGCGCGTAGTCAGGCGGGCGGCGGTGGTGACGGTCGCCGTAGGTCGATTCGGTGATGACCACGTCCCCCTCGGTGACATAGGCGGGATCCTTGAGCAGCGGGATGCCGGTGTTGCCGATGTCCCCCGAGAAGACCAGCTTGCGGCAGATTTCCCCCTCCCGGACCCAGACCTCGATGCTGGCCGAGCCGAGCAGGTGGCCGACGTCGGTAAACCGGACAGCGAGCGCGTCCGAAAGGACGATCCGCTTGCCGTAGTCGTACCCCTCGAAGAGGGCGAGCGCCGCGTCGGCGTCGGGGATGGTGTAGAGCGGCTGGAAGTTGTCGAGTCCCGACCGCCGCCCCTTGCGGGAGCGCCATTCCGCCTCAAATTCCTGGATGTGCGCGCTGTCCCGCAGCATGATCCGGCAGAGGTCGCGGGTGGCGCCGGTGGTGATGATCCGGCCGCGGAAGCCGCGCTTGACGAGCAGCGGAATCCGGCCCGAATGGTCGATATGGGCGTGGGTGAGCAGCAGGTAGTCGATCGCGGTGGGATCGAAGGGGAAGGGGTCGTCGTTGCTTATCTCCCCGCCCTGGATCATCCCGCAGTCGATCAGCAGCTGATGCCCCGAAAAGGTCAGCAGATAGCAGCTGCCGGTGACCTCCTTGGCAGCGCCCAGAAATTGCAGCTTCATGCCGGTCCACCTCCTGGATATTCTCACGAGCTGTTGTTTGTATTATAGCATGGCCGGCGGCGGGAAACCATCGGCCTTTTGTAAAACTTGCGCCGCCCGGAACCTTTCCGCTGCCCGCCGCTAGGATGGTAGGGGGATGCGGGCCATCCCCGGGAACAGGAAAGGAGTCCAACCGTTATGATGACCAGCGAAGAATTTACCGGGCGGCTCAAGGCGATTGCCGGACAGTATGAGACCACCTATATGTGGGGCGTCTTCGGCGCACCGGTCACCGACGCGCTCATCGACCAGAAGGTCGCCCAATACCCCAACTTCTACACCGGCCCCTACCAGCAGCGGCTGCGGCAGATGGCGGGCAGGGGCATCTTTGCCTTCGACTGTGTCTGCCTCCTCAAAGGGGTGCTCTGGGGCTGGACGGGCGACAAAACCCGGCTGTATGGCGGCGCCCGCTATGCCTCCGAGGGGGTGCCCGATCTCAACGCCGACGCCATGATGCGCCGGTGCAGCGGACTCTCCACCGACTTTTCCGCCATCGAGCCGGGGGAGGCGGTCGGCATCCGGGGGCATATCGGCGTCTATGTCGGCGAGGGGCGGGTGGTCGAATGTACCACCGATTGGGACTGCAAGGTCCAGCTGACCTATCTCGGCAACCATGGCCGGATCGAAGGGCTGCATGGACGCCGGTGGGAGCGGCACGGCAAGCTGCCCTACCTCCTCTACGATGCCGCCCAGCCGCCCGCGCTGCCCGAGAATCCGGAAAATTCCGAAAATCCCGAAGACTCCGCGCTGCGGGTGGGGGACCGGGTGGGGGTGCGGGCGGGCGCCCGTGACTATGAAGGTGGGAGCCTTGCCCCCTTTGTCTATGAGACCGCCTTCACCCTCCAGTCGCTGATGGGCGACCGGGCGGTGATTGGGCTGGACGGCAGGGTCACCGCCGCCATGCACCGGAGCGACCTCATCCCGCGCTGAGGCGGCAAGGCGCCGCCCCGCGGGACCACGGCAGAGATGGAAAAGCCCGGCCCATCCAAAAAGATGGGTCGGGCTTTGGTATGTTCGGATCGAATAATTTTACGACTAATCCTTGATGATGATACCCTCGGTCGCACCGCCGCAGGCGTTCGACTCGTCGGTATCGATATGCATCGCCGGGCTGTAATTCTCGCTGACGCGGACGATGACATCGCCGAAGGTGAGCGCGCGGCCCTCCTTGTCGATCTGGACGCTGACCATATCCTTGTCCTTGAGGCCGTATTCCTCGGCGGTCTTGGGATCGAGGTGGATGTGGCGCATGGCGGCGATGATGCCGTGATCGATCTCAACCTCACCGGCAGGGCCGACGAGCTTGCAGCCGGGGGTGCCCTCCAGCACGCCCGATTCGCGGACGGGGGCGACAACACCGATCTGGCGCGCCTCGGTCAGCGCGAGCTCGATCTGGGTCTCCTTGCGGCAGGGGCCGAGGATGCTGATGTTCTTGAGTTCACGCTTGGGGCCGACGATGGTGACCCGCTCCTCGCTGGCGAACTGCCCCGGCTGGGAGAGGTATTTCTTGGGGGTGAGCTCATGTCCCTTGCCGAAGAGGATCTCGAGATGCTCGGGGGTCACATGCAGGTGGCGGGCGGAGGTTTCAACCAGAATCTTATGGGCCATATTGCAAACTCCTTTACAGATAGTTTTCCTTTCCCTATTCTACCCTGTTTGTCCGGCGGATGCAAGGCTTTGTTTGCAAAATCCTCCGGCAGGCCGGGTGTCAAAAGGCCGCGCCGGCGAATACCATGGGGGTAGATGACGATGCGGAGGGATTTGGATGCCGGCTTCGATGACCATGCATTTCTTTCTCGGGGCACATACACCCAGGGGCTATCTCATGCGCTTCGACCAGCTCGACCGGGGGACGCATGACCGCAAGCTCATTCTCAAGGGCGGGCCGGGCTGCGGCAAGGCGACCCTCATCCGGCGGGTGGTCGAGCGGGTGGAGGCCGACGCGGTCGAGCTGATCCATTGCCCGGCCGACCCCGCCTCGCTCGACGGGGCCATCCTCTCGCGCGGGGACAGGCGGGTGGTGATCTTCGATGGGACGCCGCCCCATGCGCTCGAACCCCGCTATCCCGGTGTGGTCGAGACGCTGCTCGATCTGGGGGAGGGGTTGGATGAACGGGTGCTGACGGGAGAGGCCGGCGCCATCCTCGCCCTCGCCGACCGCGAGCGGGAGCTGACCGGACGGATCCATCGGTTCCTCGCCGCGGCCGGGGCGCTGCTTGGCGACACGGCCCAGCTTGCCCTCCGTGCGGTCGATACCGGCAAGCTCGAACGGTTCGCCGAACGGCTCTGCCGCCGGGAGCTGACCACCGGCGCGGGCGCCGCCGAGCGGGTGCGTTTTCTGACCGCCCTGACCGCGGAAGGGGTGGTGCTGGCGGGCGATACCCCCGGACGGCTCTGCGAGCGGATCTACCCCATCGACGACCCCTATGGCGCGGTGTCCCGGCTGCTGCTGGAGGGCATCCGGCAGCGGGCGCTTGCGCGGGACTACGCGGTCATCAGCTGCTTCTGCCCGATGGCCCCCTTTGCCGGCCTCGAGCATCTCTTTATCCCCGAGGCGGGGGTGGGGTTTGTAACCCGGCGCCGGATGCATCCCGACCTGCCGTCCGAACTGCGCCCGATCAACGGCCGGCGCTTCCTCGATATGGAGACGCTCGGACTGCGGCGGCAGCGGGTCGGCTTCAACCGCAGGGCGGTGCAGGAGCTGCTGGGGGAGGCATCCCGGCTGTTTGGCGAGATGGCCGCGGTCCATGCCGCCCTCGAGGCACGCTACCGCCGGGCGATGGACGACAGCGATGCCGACCGGATGACCGACCGGGCCTGCACGCTGGCCGAGCGGACACTCGCCGGCTAAGCGGCGGAGCGGCCCAATCCAAACGGGACCCGATATCCCCTGGCGGGGTGTCGGGTCCCATTGGGATGATAGGGATGAATTTTGGATTGCGGATTATGGATGATGCGGGATCGCACGGTCCTCAGCGCAGCCCCATCGCCCGCAGCGATTCGCCGCGGGTGGCAAAACCGATCGCCTTGGGACCGGCGTTGATGGTGATCGAGGCGCCCAGATAGTAGTACTCGTCCGGCGGATAGCCCAGCCGCTTCTGCAGCTGCTGGCAAAACTCGGCGCCGGTCTCCTCAATCGCGCCGCGGGCGGCCAGATAGAAGGGGCGGTCCTTCGAATGTTTGCGGTTCTGCTGCACCAGCCGTTCGCAGGTGCTGACCAGCTTCTGCAGGATCGCCTTGTCGCCGCGCACCTTCTCGACGATGGTGATCTCGCCGTTTTTGATCTTCATCAGCGGGCGCAGGCCAAGCAGCTCGCCGACAAAGGCGGCCGCCGCCCGGATTCGCCCGGATTTCTTGGCGTATTCGAGCGAATAGATGGTGAGGTAGACCTCGATGGTGTCGAAGTAGTCGTCGAGATAGGCCAGCACCTCCGCGGCTGAGGCGCCCTCCTGGGCCATTTTGGCGGCCTGGGTGACCCCGTAGCCATAGCCGGCCGAGTAGGTCAGCGAGTCGATGACGTGGATCTCCACCTTGCCCTCCGCGTCGGGATTCTCCTCGAAAAAGAGCTTTCTGCCCATCTGGGCCGATTCATACATGGCCGAGCCCTTCGAGTTGATGGTGACGCAGATGAGATGGTTGTAGCCCTGGGCATAGAAGCGCTCGTAGGCGTCCATATAGGTCACCGGGCTGATGTGGGAGGTCACCGGGAGCGACTGCGCCTTCTCGAGGATGTCGTAGAACTGGACGGCGTTGAAATCGACCCGTTCGAGGAAGCTCTGTCCATCCACCGCGATGGGGATGGGCAGGATGTGGATGTTGTACTTGTCCGCGTGTTCCGCCAGGATGTCGGATGCCGAATCGGTAATCAGCTTGATCTTGTCCATCGTTTGCTTATTGTCCTCCCAGCCAGGTCGCTTGTGTGAGCCGGCCTTCGTTTTGTAGTCCCGGAAAACCCCACTGGCGGAGCGCCTCGTAGACGCCGATCGCCACCGTGTTGGAGAGGTTGAGGCTGCGGGCGGGCCCGGTCATCGGCAGCCGGACACAGCGGTCGGGATGCCTCGCGAGCAGCGATTCGGGCAGCCCGGCGTCCTCCCTTCCGAAGACGAGATAGTCGCCCGATTGATAGGAAAAATCGCTGTAGACATGGTGCGCTTTGGTGGTAAAAAAGATCAGCCGGGCGTCGGGATGGGCCGCTTCGAAGGCGGCATAGTCGGGATAGTGGGTGATGTCGAGCAGATGCCAGTAGTCGAGCCCGGCGCGCTTGAGCTTGCGGTCGTCGATGGCAAAACCCATCGGCCCGACCAGGTGCAGCCGGGCGCCGGTGACCGCGCAGGTGCGGGCGATGTTGCCGGTATTCTGCGGAATCTGCGGCTCGACCAGTACAATGTTGAGCTGGGGCTTGTCTGCGCCGCCATGGGCGGAATCGTGTTCGGTCACAGGGTCATCTCCATTCACAAAACCTTCACGCCGGTCATCTCCATTATAATGCATCCGGCCGCGGGCTGCAAGTGTGGAAAGATATTCTCTATCCTCCACCATAATTATTTAGAATATAGCTATAACCCTTTGCCGCCGTGCGGTCGATCGCGGGCGGAAGGGGGCGAAAATCCCCGCCGGCCGGAACGCCAGCCGCGCCCGGGAGGCGCAAAAAGGACGTGCCTAAACGGCACGTCCTTTTGGGGCTTGGGGTTGCGTTTGGCCGCGGGGCGGTTAGCCGAGGCGGGCCTCCAGGTCGGACAGCGACTGCTGCAGCGCGGCCGGGCCCTTGTCGCCAATTTCGGCGTAGAACTCGTGGATGCCCTTGCACTCCTCTTTCCAGAGGGCGGGATCGACATTCAGCAGATCCTTCAGTGTCTCCACGCTGACCTCGTCCTCGATGCCCTCGAGGTTCAGATCCTCCGGCTTGGGTTCGTAGCCGATTGGTGTCTCGACGGCGTCTGCCTTGCCCTCGCAGCGGTTGATGATCCACTCGAGCACCCGCATATTCT
>CASGDD010000099.1 GCA_949300115.1 uncultured Oscillospiraceae bacterium
CCCGCCGCGAGCAATGAGCCCAGCAGGATCAAGCCTCGCCGCACAATATAGAGCCAGCGAGGTTCCTCCGCCGGGAGGACCTGTCCCAGCAGGCGGAGAAGCGGGCTGCGGCTGTTCGAGGAATCGGACGGTTGTTTCATCGCTCCACCTCCTATCGTCTGCGCCGGCGGATGCCCAGCTTGCGGCGCCGCCAGCGTCGGGCGAGGATCGACAGCAGAAAGAGCAGCAGCGCACAGCCGCCGGTCAGATAAGCGGCCCCGGTTGGGTCCTTCGCCAGCCAGAGCAGCAGGGCCGCAATCGTAAGAAAGGTGCCCAGCGTCACCGCCGCCGTTTCCGCCAAGCGCAGCAGCTCCATCAGCCAGCGGCGCCAGCCGTGCATCCAGGAGAGGGCCACCGATTCCTCACTCGGTTTGCGTTCGGTGACATCCTTCTCGGGAATCGCCATCATCACCCGTGCCTGGCCGGGTGTGGCACCGCTGGAAAAGACGGAAAACTGGGTATCCGTCTCAAAGGGGTCGCGCACCTCCAGCGGCCGGGGATCCTCCTCCGCGTAATAGCGGCAGAGGGCGATGCCGGTGTCAAAGAGCAATGCACCGATCAACAGCATCAGCAGAAAGCCTGGCAGGGAGAGCCCGCCGACAAAGAGCAGCAGAACCGCCCCCGCCGCGAGCAGTGAGCCCAGCAGGATCAAACCCCGCCGCACAATATAGAGCCAGCGAGGTTCCTCCGCCGGGAGGATCTTCCCCAGCAGACGGAGAAGTGGGCTGCGGCTGTTCGGGGAATCGGACGGTTGTTTCATCGCGTGCTCCCTTCGGTCACGGGTGGGAGGCGGTCAGTCGGCCATCGCGCGCAGCTCGTAGAGCAGGTTGAGCGCCTCGATGGGGGTGAGGGTATTGAGATCGACCGCGCGCAGCCGTGCGCGGATGCGGTCGTTTTCGGCGGCAAGAAAGCTCAGCTGGGGGGAGGGGGCCGGTTCGGCGGCCGGCTCTGCCGCCAACCGTTTGGAAACGGCCAGCGCCTTGCCCTTTTCGAGCGAGGCGAGCACCGCCTTGGCCCGCTCGACCACCCAGTTGGGAATCCCCGACAGCTTGGCCACCTCGATGCCGTAGCTCTCGTCGGCCCCGCCCCGGACAATCCGCCGGAGGAAGGTGATGTCGTCCCCCCGCTTTTTGACGGCGATGTTGAAGTTGACCACCCCGGCAATCTGGTTTTCCAGCTCGGTCAGCTCGTGGTAATGGGTGGCAAAGAGGGTCTTGGCGCCGATCTTCCGCCGGTCGGCAATGTATTCGACCACCGCCCGCGCGATGCTCATGCCGTCGTAGGTCGAGGTGCCGCGGCCGATCTCGTCGAGGATGATGAGGCTCTTCTCGGTCGCGTGCTCGAGGATGTTCGCGACCTCGTTCATCTCGACCATAAAGGTCGACTGGCCGCTCGCCAGGTCATCCGAGGCGCCAACCCGGGTAAAGATGGCGTCGACCACCCCGATCTTCGCCGACGCGGCGGGCACAAAGCTGCCGATCTGGGCCATCAGGGTGATGAGCGCCACCTGACGCATGTAGGTCGATTTGCCCGCCATATTGGGACCGGTGATGACAAAGATGCGGTTGGCATCCATGTCCATCCGGCAGTCGTTCGAGACAAAGGGCGCCTCCCGCAGCAGCCGTTCGACCACCGGATGCCGTCCCTCCTCGATCTCGATCACCCCGCTGAGATCGACGGTGGGACAGCAGTAGCCGTTTTCCGCCGCCGTCTGGGCAAAGGAGACAAACAGATCGATCCAGGCCAGCGCCGACGCCGTCCGCTGGACGCGGTGGAGATTTTTGACCACCGTCTCCCGCACCTCTTCAAACAGCGCATACTCGAGGGCGGCGAGCTGCTCGTTGGCCGAGAGAATCTCCGACTCCAGCCGCTTGAGATCCTCGGTGATGTACCGTTCGCCGCCGGTCAGCGTCTGCTTGCGTATGTAGTGGCCGGGCACCATCGCGAGGTTGGACTTGCTCACCTCGATATAGTAGCCGAAGACCTTGTTGTATCCGATCTTGAGATTTTTGATGCCGGTTTTCGCCCGCTCCTCCGCCTCGATCCGGGCAAGCGTTCCCTTGGTATCCGACAGCAGCGCCCGCAGTTCGTCCACACGGGGATGATAGCCCGTCCGGATGACCCCGCCGTCCCGCAGCTGGATGGGCGGCTCCTCGGCAATCGCCCGATCGATCAGTGCATAGAGATCCTCGAGCGGGTCGAGCTGTTCCCCGAGCTCGCCGAGCATCCGCGACCGCACGTCCGCCATGCGCGCCTTGAGGCCGGGCAGCTTTTCCGCCGTCTGGCAGAGCGACCGCAGGTCCCGCCCGCCGGCCGAACCGTAGACGATGCGGGTTAAAAGCCGTTCGATATCGAAAACGCCGCCCAAGAGCAGCGCGAGATCGCCCCGCAGCACACTGTCCTCGACCAGCTCACCCACCGCCGCCAGCCGTCTGGTGATCATCGCCGGGCTGACCAGCGGCTGCTCGATCGTCCGGCGCATCAGCCGCTTGCCCATCGCCGTCCGGGTGTGGTCGAGTACCCAGAGGAGGGAGCCCCGCCGTTCGCCGCCCCGCATCGTCTCGGTCAGTTCGAGATTGCGCCGGGCCGCCGGGTCGAGCCGCATATACTGGTCGTTGTTGTAGAGGTGGACGCTGTCCAGCCGTTGGGTCCCCGTCCGCTGGGTCCGCTCGACATAGCCGATGAGCATTCCCAGCGCGCGCACCGCAAACGGCTTGTCCGCCAGCCCCAGCTCACCGAGGCTGTCCTTGCCAAACTGCTGGGTAATCCGGTCGGCCGTGGGGGCATAGGCACATTCGGCCTCCTCCAGCACATCGGCCAGGCAGCGGAGCTTCTCCTGCAGGAAATCGGCAATCTCCCGGTCGGCCGCCGCGCGGGCGGAGAGCAGCACCTCGGCCGGCACAAACCGTCCCAGCTCGCCGGTCACCCGCAGCGCGACCGAATCGGAGGTGATCTCGGTGACATGGCACTCGCCGGTCGAGACGTCGGCGAAGCAGAGCCCCGCCCGGTCGCCGTCGAGGTAGACGCTCGCGATATAGTTGTTGCGCGCCTCATCCAGCATGCTGCCCTCGATGACCGTGCCGGGGGTGATGATCCGCACGACCTCCCGGCGCACCAGCCCCTTGGCTTTGGCGGGATCCTCCATCTGCTCGCAGATCGCCACCTTGTAACCCTTTTTGATCAGCCGGGCGATGTAGCCCTCGCAGCTGTGATAGGGCACCCCGCACATCGGGGCACGTTCCTCCTGCCCGCAGTCGCGGCCGGTCAGTGTCAGCTCGAGCTCGCGGGAAGCCAGCAGCGCATCCTCGTTGAACATCTCATAGAAGTCGCCCAGCCGGAAAAACAGGATGGTATCGGGGTAGGCCGCCTTGATCGCCTGGTACTGCTTCATCATCGGTGACATCTCTGCCATCGCGCGTCATCACTCCTCATCGGGTCACCGCCCGGCCGCCGGATGGACCAAAAGCCGCCATCGCGGGCGGCCTCGGAGTCCTGTGGATGCGCCGGGCGGGCAGGGGCAGCGCCGCCCCGTCGGTCTTCAAAAGGCAAAAAGGGGGTAGGAACAGCCTGTCCGCTGTCCTGCCCCTCTTTTTTCACCGGTTAGTGGCAGCCTGCGCAGCCGGCGCAATCGCCGCCGCAGCTCGCCGCGTCGGGATCATAGCTCTGGGGATCTTCGCAGTTGACCGCCATCGACAGGATGTTGCTGATATGCTGCACCAGCCCGTCCAGCTCCGCCTTCGCCTCGTTGTAGGCGACCATATCGGGCATCGCCATGACCTCGTTGTAGAGGGCACGGATCTCGGTGTCCAGCTCGCGGATCTTGTCGAGATCCTTCTCCGGCTTGCCGAGCTGCTCGTTGAGGTTCATCCGCTTGAGGTTGAACTCGCCGACCTTGTCCTGCAGCAGCTGGTTGCGGTCGGTCGCCTCTTTGGCGTGCAGAAAGGCGAGGTAGCGCTCGTCCTTCTGCAGTTCGGTGCAGAAATCCTTCATGCTCTGAATGACATCCATCTTGTTACAAAACCTCCTTAGAGTTTGGGGACGTTCTCTTCCGCCGGTACCCCCTCGACCGCCCAGTTGCGGGCGCGGGTCACCGTGACAGGCAGAAAACGGCCGATGAGGGAGGGATCTCCCGGAAAATTGACGATGGTATTCGCATCGCTTCGGCCGGTGAGCATCCGGTCGGAATCCTTGGCATAGCCCTCGGCCAGCACCCGCAGCGTCTGTCCGACCAGCGCCTCATACCGCCGGATGCCGATCGCCTGCTGGACATCGAGCAGCTCGCGCAGCCGCGCCGACTTCTCCGCCTCGAGAATCTGCCCTTCCATGCGGGCAGCGGGGGTACCGGTGCGGGGGGAATAGATGAAGCTGAAGAGGGCGTCGTACTCGACCTCCCGGATGAGCGAGAGGGTTGCCTCGAAATCCTCGCGGGTCTCGGTGGGGAAGCCGACGATGATGTCGCTGGTAAAGCTCACCCCGGGGATCTTCCGCCGGGCGGTATCGATCAGCCGCAGGTAGTCTTCGCGGGTGTAGTGCCGGTTCATCTTGCGCAGAATCCGGTCGCTGCCGCTCTGGACCGGCAGGTGGATATGACTGCAGATCTTGTCCGATCCGGCGATCGTCTCGATGAGTTCCTCGGTGCAGTCCTTGGGGTGGGAGGTCATAAACCGCAGCCGGAAATCCCCCGGCAGCGCGGCAACCTGCCGCAGCAGTCCGGCGAAGTTCATCGGCTCCGCAAGCCCCTTGCCGTAGGAGTTGACATTCTGGCCGAGCAGGGTGATATCCCGGTAGCCCGCCGCAATGAGCCCACCGGCCTCCTCGAGGATCGCCTCGGGCGTCCGGCTGTGCTCCCTGCCCCGCACATAGGGCACGATGCAGTAGGAGCAGAAGTTGTCGCAGCCGTGCATGATCGACAGCCAGGCCTTGATCTTCCCCTCCCGACGCACCGGCAGCCCCTCGGGGGCCTCCCCCTCCTCGCTTAGGTCAAACACCCGCTCGCCGCCGGTCAGCGCCCGGTAGAGAAGCTCGGGGAAACGTCCCATCGCATGGGTACCGAAGACGAGATCGACATAGGGGTAGCTCCGGCGGATGCGTTCGGCAACCTGGGATTGCTGCATCATGCAGCCGCAGAGGACGATGAGCAGCTCGGGACGGCGGCGCTTGAGATGCTTTAAGGCGCCGACATTACCGAACACCCGCTCCTCGGCATGTTCTCTGACCGCACAGGTGTTGAAGAGGATGAGATCGGCCTCCTCCGGCCGGTCGGTAAAGCCGTAGCCCATCGCCGCCAACATGCCGGCCAGATGTTCCGAGTCGGCGACATTCTGCTGGCATCCATAGGTACGCAGATAGGCGAGCGGCGGGGTGGGGCGCCCCTCCCAGAGCGCACGCACCATCTCGGTTCGGTCGGGCGCCCACAGCAGCGCGGGCGCCGTCGGGGTGATGATCTCGGACAAGCTGTCTCCTCCCAACACGGTAAGTCACTGGATATTGTAGCATACTTTCCATCCGCCCGCAAGATGCGGCGTTCCCCTCTGCCCCGCCGGGCGGCCGGTCGGGAGCCTGGGATCAGAGCGACGCCGCAAAGGCGTGGCCGAGCGCTTTCGCGCGTTCGAGATCGGCCTCGCTCGCGACAAAGACAAATTTAAGCGTCTCCTCATAGACGGCAAGCTTGAGCGCACGCAGCCGGTCGGCCATCATCGGCACCGCTTCCCCGCTCCAGCCGTAGCTGCCGAAGACGAGGCAGGGCTTCTTCTGGCCGTTGATCGCGTCGATATGGCTGATGAGTTCCCAGACGGGCGGCACCGCATCCTTGTTGAGGGTGGGCGAGCCGATCATAAAGGCGTCGGCGGTGTTGAGCCTCTCCGCCAGCTCGGCCATCGGATGCTCGATGATGTCGTAGCAGGCGCAGTCGGCGTCGGGAATCGCCTCGAGCACCCCCTCCCGCAGCATCTCGGCCGCCTTGGCGGTGCAGCCGTAGGCGGAGGTGTAGAAGATGGGGATGGTTTTGCGGTCGTTCTTCCGCTCGGCGCTCCATGCGCGGTAGCGCTCGACGCAGTATGCATAGCGGCCGCCCTTCGTCAGGATCGGGCCGTGGGAGGTGCCGACATAGTCGAAATCATACTTCTCCAGCTTCGAAAGCCCGGCGCGGACATACGGCTTGAAGGGCCCCATGATCGCGTCGTAGTAGCCCTTGAAGGCCGACTCGTAGGCCTCGGGATAGGGAATCTTGGTATCGAGCATGAGCGGCTCACAGTAGTGGGCGCCGAGGAAGTCGCAGGTGAAGATCATCCGATCGGCCGCGTCGTAGGTAAACATCGTGTCCGGCCAGTGGACAAAGGGCACCATCGTGAAGGAGAGTACCTTGCCGCCGCCGAGATCGAGGGTATCCCCCTCCTTGACCGTCCGGACCGGAAGATCGGGGCGGTTGGTGATCTGCTTGATGTTGATACTGCCGCCGGGCGAGGCCACCACCGTGAGATTGGGGCAGCGCTCGAGCAGCGCGCCGACACTACCCGAATGGTCGGGCTCACAGTGGTTGAGGATGAGATAGTCGATCGACTCAAGGTCGCAGACCGACTGGATGTTCTCCAGGTAGGCGTCAAAAAAGCGGCGATGGACCGTCTCGATGAGGGCGGTCTTCTCCCCCCGGACCAGGTAGGCGTTGTAGGTGGTGCCATACGCGGTCGCCATTACGATATCGAACACCCGCAGGTTGGGGTTCTGGACGCCGACCGCCCAGACGCCCTCCGTGATTGCAAAGGCTGCCATAGCTTCATTCCTCCGTGACTCTTTGATGTGTCCTATGCTTTCTCCAAACATGGATGATGGGGCAGTTTCCCGCCCCATCCCTTGCCTATCGTCTCTCGGTTACTCCGCCTCGAACATCTCCTTGCCGACGCCGCAGAGCGGGCAGACAAAGTCGTCGGGCAGATCCTCCCACTTGGTCCCCGGCGCAATCCCCTGATCGGGCGCGCCCTCCGCCTCGTCGTACACATAGCCGCAAACCGAACACACATAACGCTTCATGATGGTTGCTCCTTTACATACAAGATTCAAGGATCACTTAAAAATATACCACCAACGTCCATTTTCGTCAACTCCCCGCCGGGTATTCTCGCCGCCCCGCGCGAAATTTTTTCCGCCGCTCATCCGGCGGACCGGGGATCGCCGCCGCCCGCGGCGGCCCCGCGGCAGAGCAGGCTGCGCAGATAGTAGCCGGTGTAGGAATGGGGATTTTCCGCCACCGCTTCGGGTGTGCCGGTGGCGACAATCCGGCCGCCGCCGTCTCCGCCCTCCGGGCCTAAATCGATGAGGTAGTCGGCGGTCTTGATGACGTCGAGGTTGTGTTCGATCACCACCACCGTATTGCCGCCCTCAACCAGCGTCTCGAGCACCTCGATGAGCTTGTGGACGTCGGCGGTATGCAGACCGGTGGTCGGCTCGTCGAGGATGTAGAGGGTCCGGCCGGTCGAGCGGCGGGACAGCTCGGTCGCGAGCTTGACCCGCTGGGCCTCACCGCCCGAAAGGGTGGTCGCCGGCTGACCCAGTTTGACATAGCCGAGGCCCACCTCATAGAGCGTCTGCAGCTTGCGCTTGATCTTGGGGTGGTTTTCAAAAAAGTGCAGCGCCTCCTCGACGGTCATCTCGAGCACGTCGTGGATGTTCTTGCCCTTATATTTGATCTCGAGTGTCTCGCGGTTGTACCGTTTGCCCTTGCAGACCTCGCAGGGGACAAAGATATCGGGCAGAAAGTGCATCTCGATCTTGAGGATGCCGTCCCCCTCGCAGGCCTCGCAGCGGCCGCCCTTGACATTGAAGCTGAACCGCCCCGGCCCATAGCCGCGCATCTTCGCCTCGTTTGTCTGGGCGAAAACCTCCCGGATATCGGTAAAAACGCCGGTATAGGTCGCCGGATTGGAGCGGGGGGTGCGCCCGATCGGCGACTGGTCGATGTTGATGACCTTGTCGATCGCTTCCGTCCCTTCGATCCGCTCGTGCTTCCCCGGACGGGCTTTGGTGTGGTAGACCGCCTGGGCGAGCGCCTTGTAGAGGATCTCGTTGACCAGTGAGCTCTTGCCCGAGCCGGAGACGCCGGTGACAGCGGTGAAGGTGCCGAGCGGGATGTCGACGTCGATATGCTTGAGGTTGTTTTCCGACGCTCCCAGAATGCGCAGCCGCTTGCCGTTGCCCTGCCGGCGCTCGGCCGGAATGGGGATCACCCGACGGCCGCTGAGATACTGGCCGGTGATCGACCGCTCGCAGGCGAGGATATCGTCCACCGTGCCGGCGCAGACAACCTCGCCGCCGTGGATGCCGGCGCCCGGACCGATGTCGACCACATAGTCGGCCTCCATAATCGTCTCCTCATCGTGCTCGACGACGATGACCGTGTTGCCGAGATCCCGCAGCCGCTTGAGGGTGCCGATCAGCTTCTGGTTGTCCCGCTGATGCAGCCCGATCGACGGCTCGTCGAGGATGTAGAGCACCCCCATCAGCGAGGAGCCGATCTGGGTGGCCAGCCGGATGCGCTGGCTCTCGCCGCCCGACAGCGTCCCCGACGAACGGGCGAGGGTGAGATATTCGAGGCCGACCGAACGCAGAAAGCCCAGCCGTTCGCGGATCTCCTTGAGGATGCCGTCGGCAATCTGATGCTCCCGCTCGCTGAGGGTGATGGTGTCGAGGAAATCGAGCGCCTGCACCACCGATTTTTTACAGAAATCGGAGATGTTGATGCCCGCCACCGTCACCGACAGTGACTCCGGCTTGAGCCGTTCGCCGTGGCAGTCTGGACAGGGGACAGCGGTCATGGTGCTCTGAATCTCCTCCCGCATCCAGGCACTCGAGGTCTCCCGAAACCGCCGCTCCAGGTTGGGGATAATCCCCTCAAAGGCGGTATGGTACTGTCCGACCCCCTTGTCATATTCGCGGGTGAGGCTCAGCTTCTCCTCGCCGGTGCCGTAGAGCAGCTTGTCGAGCTGTTCGGGGGTGAGGTCCTCGATGGGGGTATCGAGGGTAAAGCCGTAGCGGTCGCCGAGCCCTTCATAGTACATCTTGGCAATGCCGCCGTCGGCATAGTACCAGCCGCTCGCCTTGATCGCCCCCTGCCGGATCGAACGGGTGCGGTCGGGGATGACCAGGTCGGGATCGACCCGCAGGAAGGTACCGAGGCCGGTACATTTTTCACAGGCGCCGGCGGGGTTGTTGAAGGAAAACATCCGGGGGGTCAGCTCGTCGATCGAGATGCCGTGTTCGGGACAAGCGTAGTTCTGAGAGAAGAGGATCTCCCGTCCCTCCCCCGCGTCGATCACCGCGTTGCCGCCGGTCAGCTCGACCGCCGTCTCGATCGAGCCGGCAAGACGGGAGCGGATGTTCTCCCGAAGGACCAGCCGGTCGACGATGATCTCGATGGTGTGCTTTTTGTTCTTCTGGAGCTTGATCTCCTCCGACAGATCGTAGAGGATGCCGTCGACCCGCACCCGCACAAAGCCGGCGCGTCTCGCCGCCTCAAACTCCTTGGCGTGTTCCCCCTTGCGTCCCCGCACCACCGGCGCCAGAATCTGCAGCCGGCTGCCCTCGGGCAGCGCCATCACCTGGTCGACAATCTGATCGATCGTCTGCTGGCGGATCTCGCGGCCACAGATGGGGCAGTGGGGCACCCCGATGCGGGCGTAGAGCAGCCGCAGATAGTCGTAGATCTCGGTCACCGTGCCGACGGTCGAGCGGGGATTTTTGCTCGTCGTCTTCTGGTCGATCGAGATGGCGGGGGAAAGCCCCTGGATCTCGTCGACATCCGGCTTCTCCATCTGCCCCAAAAACATCCGGGCATAGGAGGAAAGGCTCTCGACATACCGGCGCTGCCCGTCGGCATAGATAGTGTCGAAGGCGAGCGAGCTCTTGCCCGAACCGCTGAGCCCGGTGAGGACCACCAGTCTGTCGCGGGGAATTTCCACATCGATATTTTTGAGGTTGTGCTCGCGGGCACCCCGTATAACAATCTTATCCTGCTGTGCCATCTGATTCTCCTATAGGGGGATCACTCCCCGGTAAGCTGTTTGATCTTGTCCCGCAGATAGGCGGCGTGCTCGAATTCGAGCAGCTTGGCCGCGTTCTTCATCTCGCGGGTGAGCTTTTCGATCAGCATCTGCTTCTCCGCCCGTGTCATCCGCTTGATCTTCTTCCCGCCGATCTCGGCGTCGACGTCCGCCTTCGAGCTGATCTCGATGACATCGCGGATCTCCTTGACGATCGACTGGGGTCTGATGCCGTGCGCCTCGTTGTAGCGCATCTGGATCTCCCGGCGGCGGTTGGTCTCCTCGATCGCCCGCTCCATCGAGGGGGTGACCGTGTCGGCGTACATGATGACCGTACCGTGCTCGTTGCGGGCCGCCCGGCCGATCGTCTGGATCAGCGAGGTCTCGCTGCGCAGAAAACCCTCCTTGTCGGCGTCGAGGATGGCGATGAGCGACACCTCGGGCAGGTCGAGCCCCTCGCGCAGGAGGTTGATGCCGATGAGCACATCGAACTCGCCCAGCCGCAGGTCCCGGATGATCTCCATCCGCTCGATCGTGTCGATGTCGTGGTGCATGTAGCGCACCTTAAGCCCCATCTGTTCGTAGAAGGCGGTGAGGTCTTCGGCCATCTTTTTGGTCAGCGTGGTGATGAGCACCCGCTCCCCCCGGTCGATGCGGGTACGGATCTCCCCGTAGAGGTCGTCGATCTGCCCTTCGGTCGGCTTGACGAAAATCTCGGGATCGAGCAGCCCGGTCGGCCGGATGACCTGTTCGACAATCTGGGTGCTCTTCTCCCGCTCGAAGGGACCGGGCGTCGCGCTGACATAGACCACCTGGTTGAGTTTGCTGTAAAATTCATCGAAGTTGAGCGGCCGGTTGTCAAAGGCGGACGGCAGCCGGAAGCCGAAGTCGACCAGCGTCTTTTTGCGGGCGTGGTCACCGGCGTACATCCCCCGCACCTGCGGCACACTGACATGGCTCTCGTCGATGATCATCAGAAAATCCTCGGGGAAGTAGTCGAAGAGGGTAAAGGGGGTGCTGCCCGGCTCGCGGCGGGAGAGTACCCGCGAGTAGTTCTCGATGCCGCTGCAGAACCCGATCTCCGAGAGCATCTCGATGTCGTAGCGGGTGCGCTGCTCGATCCGCTGGGCCTCAATGAGCTTATCTTCGCGCTTAAAGAAGGCCACCCGCTCCTCCATCTCCCGCTCGAGGTCGGCGAGTGCCTCCTGCATCTTGTCGGGCGGCACGATGTAGTGGGAGGCGGGGTAGATGGCGACATGGTTGAGAACCGCCCGGATCTCGCCGGTCAGCGGCACAATCTCGCTGATCCGGTCGATCTCGTCGCCAAAAAACTCCACCCGGATGGCCGTCTCGCCCGAGTAGGCGGGGAAGATCTCGACGACATCCCCCCGCACCCGGAACTTGTTGCGGATGAAGTTGATATCGTTGCGCTCATACTGCAGCTCGACCAGCTTGCGCAGCAGCTCATCCCGGTCCTTCTCCATGCCGGGGCGCAGCGAGATAATCATATTGCGGTAGTCGATCGGCGAGCCGAGTGAATAGATACAGCTGACGCTCGCCACGATGATGACATCCCGCCGCTCGGACAGCGAGCTGGTCGCCGAATGGCGGAGCTTGTCAATCTCGTCGTTGATCGCGCTGTCCTTCTCGATGTAGGTGTCGGTCTGGGGAATATAGGCCTCCGGCTGGTAGTAGTCGTAGTAGGAGACAAAGTACTCGACCGCGTTGTGGGGGAAAAACTCGCGAAACTCGCTGCACAGCTGGGCCGCCAGCGTCTTGTTGTGGGCAAGCACCAGCGTCGGCCGGTTGACATTCCGGATGACATTCGCCATCGTAAAGGTCTTGCCCGAACCGGTGACCCCCATCAGCGTCTGCTCCCGGTCTCCCCGCAGAATCCCCTCGGTCAGCGCTTCGATCGCCTCCGGCTGATCGCCGGTCGGCCGGTAGTTGGAAACCAGCTCAAAATGATCCATCCCGCTCCCCCTTTCCGCCCGCATGCGGGCGACGCCGCGTCCGATTTGAACAATCGTTCTTTCGGTTTGCATACCTATTATAGATCAAAGCGCCTGAAAGCGCAATCGTAATTTCTCACCTTTTCCCTCGCTATACTTCGCAAAACCCCCGCACCGGCCCTTTGCGGCCGAACAAAAGAAATAAAATACCGATTCACACCTTGAAATCCGGCGCCGCTTCTGGTAAGATAAAGCGGACAGGAGGTGTTTTGGATTGCGTACGCCCACATCCAGCCGGCGAAGTTATCCGGGCACCCTGCGGCGATTGCAGCATCTGCCGCGGGGCGTCTTCCTCTGTCTTCTGGCATCCCTCTGAATCCGAGCGCCGCAGTTTGACTGCGGCGCTTTTGTTATGAAAAACAGCATAGTCCCAAATAACGCGGGCGCCCGCCGGCAGGGCGGGCACAGAAAGGAGACCGTATGTACAAAATCATCGCCATCAATCCGGGTTCCACCTCCACCAAACTGGCCTACTACGAGGATGAAACCTGTATCTTCAATACCGACATCCGCCACAACATCGAGGAGCTCAAGCAGTTTGCCACCATCTGGGATCAGTTCGACTACCGCCTCGACGCCATTCTGCGCACACTGGAGGCGCGCGGGGTCGATCCGGCCTCCCTCTCGGCGGTGGTCGGCCGCGGCGGCCACACCCCGCCCATCCCCGGCGGCGTCTACCGGGTCAACGAGGTGATGCTCGAGATGTCCCGAACCGGCAAATACGGCTATCATCCCTGCGACCTCGGCCCCATTCTGGCCGGCGCCCTCTCCGACCGTTACGGAATGCCCGCCATGATCGTCGACCCGCCGACCACCGATGAATTCTCCGAGATCGCCAAGGTCACCGGCCTGCCGGGGGTGCGCCGGCGGAGCGCCTTCCACGCGCTCAACCACCGGGCGGTCGCCAAGCAGTACGCCCGGGACATCGGACGGAACTACCCCGAACTGCGGCTGATCGGCGTCCATATGGGCGGCGGCATCTCGATTGTCACCCACGAGGGCGGGCGGATGGTCGACGGCAACGACGCGATGATCGGCGAGGGGCCCTTCTCGGCCAACCGCTGCGGCACCATCCCCGGCTGGGCGCTGATTGACATGGCCTTCTCGGGCGACTATACCCGCGAGTCGATGCGGGAGAAGCTCAGCATGCACGCCGGCCTCTCCGCCCATCTCGGGGAGACCGACCTGATCGCCATCGAAAAGCGGATCGCCGGCGGGGACGAGCACGCCCGGGAGATCCTCGACGCGATGTGCTACCAGATCGCCAAATCGGTCGGTGCGGCGGCCACCATCCTCTGCGGCAGGGTCGACGCCATCTATATGACCGGCGGCATGGCCCATTCCCGTTCGGTCGTCTCCGAAATCTCCCGCCGGGTGGAATTCATCGCCCCCATCGTCCTCTACCCCGGCGAGTACGAGATGCAGTCGCTCGCCTACGGCGCCTATGAGGTGCTGACCGGCGCCGAACCCCTCAAGGAGCTCACCGAAGAGGCGTAGCCCCTCTCCCCTTTCCCCGTGATTCCAGGCATCCTTCCATCGAGTCCACACCCGTGCGGCAGCGCCGTCAGGATAAAGGAGCGTTATGCATGATGTTTGAAAAATTCGCACAGATTGAAAAGCTGATCCTCGAAAAAAAGATCAAAAAGACCATCGCGCTGGCCGGCTCGCAGAACGCCGACGCGCTTGCCTCGGTGGTGGATGCCCACCGCAAGGGGGTGGCCGACGCCATCCTCATCGGTGACATCGAGCACACCCACGCGCTGCTGCGCGAGCTGGACGAGTCGCCCGACGGCTATACCTTTATCAAGGAGCCGGACAGCGTCGCGGCGGCCAACATCGCCTGCCAGCTGGTCGCCGACGGCAAGGCCGATTTCCCGATGAAGGGCAAGGTCTCGACCGCCGATTTCATACGTGCCGTCCTCGATAAAACCCGCGGCTTTGTGCCCAAGGGTGGGCTGATCAGCCAGACGACCATCGTCGAGAACACCCAGACCCATCGGATGATGCTCATCACCGACTGTGCCATCAACATCGCACCCGACTACGCCGCCAAGGTCAAGATCATGCAAAACGCCGTCGCGCTCGCCCATCTGCTCGGCATCGAGTGCCCCAAGGTGGCCGCCGTCGCGCCGATCGAAACGATCAACCCGGCCATGCAGTCGACCGTCGACGCGGCGATGCTCGCCAAGGCGAGCGAGCGCGGCCAGTTTAAGGGCTGTGTTGTCGACGGGCCGCTCGGCCTGGACAACGCCATCAACCTCGAGGCCGCCCATATGAAGGATATCACCAACAGTCCGGTTGCCGGTTTCGCCGACATCCTGCTGATGCCCGAGCTGACGCCGGCCAACTTTGTGCACAAGGTCTTCCACTACTATACCGACATGCATGTGGTCGGCGTCGTCTGCGGCACCAAGGTCCCGGTCGTCATGACCTCCCGCACCGATGAGGCGATCTGCAAATACTACGCGATTCTTGTGTGCATTCTGCAGTTGCTCGCAAACGCATAAGACAGGCGGCGGAACCCGCTGCCACACCATCGATCGACCAGGAGCCGGCGCAGGACGCCGGCTCCTTTGTGCGTTGGCGCCGCTGGGGCAAAGCGCCGTCCGTTGTCTGTCCTCTTTCCAGAACATCGTCCGCCGCACAGCAACAGCGCCCCGACATTTTATCAAAAAATACAGAACTTTATCGTGCAAGTTAAATAAATTATGCCGATATGATTGACACCATCCTTGGGATCATGTAAAATCGTGGAAAAGTACAGCTGTCCGGCATCTGGCTGCGCTTTGTATTTTCGACTATTGGAGGAGGAATTTTATGAAACGCCCAGCTCGTCTGCTCTGCCTTCTGCTTGCGCTGACACTGCTGCTCACCGCCTGCGGCGGTGGGGAGACTTCTTCCAGCGCATCTTCGGCCGCAGCCAGCTCGAGTGCCGCCAGCTCGGCCGCCAGTTCGACCGCCTCGGCCGCCTCGACCAGCGACACCGGCCTCGAACCGGCCACTCCCTTTGCTCCCGACCATCTCCGGATCGCGGTCAACGCCGAATCGGGCAAGCTCGATCCGCAGAACAACGCGATTGTCCCCGGCATGATGATCGACAAGCAGATCATGGAGCCGCTCATCGATAAGAACCCCGAGACGGGCGAGTTCATCCCGGTGCTCGCAACCGAGTGGGAGTGGGTCGACGACACCCACCTCTGGTTTAAGCTCCGCGAAGGGGTCACCTTCCACAACGGGCAGGCCTTCACCTCGGCCGACGTCGTCAAGACGGTCGAGCGGATGCTGGTCGGCTCGGCGTCCGCCAGCCTCTATGCCGCCTTTGATGCCGAAAACACGGTGGCCAACGGCGACTATGAGGTAACCATCGCCTTCAAGACCCCCTACGCGCCCGCCCTCAACTTCCTCACCAACGCCCGTGCCTACATCGTTCCCCACGAATATCTCGAGGAGAACGGCGAAGAGGCGCTCAACCAGAACCCGATCGGCACCGGCCCCTACAAGTTCGTCGAGTGGGTGCTCTCCAGCCACTGTACCATGACCCGCTATGAGGATTACTGGGGCGAGCCGGCCAGCATCAAGGATGTCACCGTCCGCTTTGTCGTCGACGACACCGCCCGCATGGTCGCGCTGGAAACCGGTGAGATCGACATCGCCATCCAGCTGCAGGACAAGGACGCCGCCAACATTCTCGACGGCAATGTCGACCCGCACATCAAGGGCGAAATGGTCCCCGGCCAGCAGCTCAACTACTTCGCCTTCAATCTGAACTTTGAGCCCTTCCAGGATCTCCGGGTCCGTCAGGCGATCGCCCACGCGGTCGAATGGGAGAGCGCGGCCGAAGCGGCCGGCGGCATCATCTTCCTCGCCTGCGACAGCTGCATCGGCGTCACCGCCGACTACTACACCCCGATCGGCATCTACGAGTATGATCCCGAGCTCAGCAAACAGCTGCTTGCCGAGGCCGGCTATGCCGACGGCTTCTCCTTCACCTACAACGAGCAGGAGGTCGCCGCCCACGTCCGTATGGCCGAGATCGTCCAGCAGTACCTCGCCGAGGTCGGCATCACGATGAACATCGAGGTGGTCGACTCGGCCACCTGGACCGAGATCAACATGAACGGCACCGCCGAGGCGTCGACGATGAACATGACCTGCACCACCGGCGACCCGGCGCACACCCTCAACGGCAACGTTCTCACCAGCTCGAACACCATCGGCAAGTTCACCGATGAAACCTTCAACGAGATGTTCAACGAGAGCGTCTCGGAGATGGATGAGACCAAGCGCGGCGAGATCTATGCCGACATCCAGCAGTATGTCTTTGACAACGTCCTCGAAATCCCGATGTTCCTCAAGATGATCGCTTACGGCTACTGGGATTATGTCGAGGGTCTTTACTGCGATCCCGGCCAGCAGATTTCGGTCAAGGATATCACCTTTGCTGCATAAAGCGCCGTCCGCTGTCCGTCCTGGACAGCCATCCGACGCAAGATGGTATGTCGAGAAAGCCCCCTCCGGCCGAGGGGGCTTTCTTTGAGCTTGTTTTCGGTTTTATCGATAAAATAAATACACAAAATCGTCTGAAAATGGTTGATAGATCCATCCTTTTCTGGTATCCTGATAAGAAATCGATTCACACGCCCGTATGAAAGGAGGCCCCAACCATGAAACGTATCTTTCGATGTCTGGCACTGGCGCTCTCGCTGCTTCTGCTGCTGAGTGCCTGCGCTCCGGCTGCCGAGGATACCGGCTCGACAGCTTCCGCTTCGGCCGCCGGCTCCTCCGGCACCGCATCCACCCTCTCCACCCCGCTCCGTCCGGACACCATCACGATGGGCGCCAACTCGGAGCCCTCCCGGTTGGACCCGCAGAACAACGGGCTGATCATGGGCATTATGATCGAAAAGCAGATCTACGAGCCGCTGATCGACAAGGACCCCGAGACGGGTGAATTCATCCCCCGGCTCGCCACCGAATGGGAATGGCTGGATGACACCCACCTCAAGCTCCGGCTGCGGGAGGGGGTCACCTTCCACAACGGCGACACCTTTGACGCGGAGGATGTCATGCACACCCTCGACCGTATTTCGACCGGCGGTTCCTCCGCCAGCCTTTACAGCGCCTTTGATCCCGAGGCCTCCACCGCCGATGGCGATTATGAGGTCACCATTGCCTTCAAATACCCCTTTGCGCCGGCCCTCAACTTTCTCACCAACGGCCGCGCCTACATCGTCTCCAAACAGTTTTACGACGAGAACGGCCCCGACGGTCTCAACCAGAACCCGATGGGAACCGGCCCCTACAAGTTTGTCGAATGGGTGGTCTCCAGCCATGTGGTGATGGAGCGCAACGACGACTACTGGGGCGAAAAGGCGCGCATCCCCAACCTGGTCGTCCGCTTTATCGTCGAGGATACCTCCCGCATGGTGGCGCTCGAGACGGGAGAGATCGACCTCTGCGTCGGACTGCAGGACAGCGACATCACCTCGGTATTAAACGGCGAGGTCGAGCATATCAACGGCCAGCTGGTGGTCGGGCAGCAGGTCAACTACCTCGGCTTCAACGTCCTTGACACCGAATATTTCAAGGATAAGCGGGTCCGCCAGGCCATGGCGCACGCGGTCGACTGGAAGGAGGTCTGCCGGGTAGCGGGTGGTTCCCTCTTCCAGGCGGCCGACAGCTGCATCGCCCCGACCATCGAGTACTACAAATCGATCGGCATCTACGAATACGATCCCGAGCTTGCAAAAGAGCTGCTCACCGAGGCCGGCTATCCCGACGGCTTCTCCTTTACCATGAACATCAGTGAGGCGCCCGCCTCGGTCCGGCTGGTCGAGGGGATGCAGGCCTATTACAAGGAAGTCGGGCTCGACATGGTCATCAGTGTCGTCGACAACGCGACCTGGAACGACATCAACCTCAAGGGCACCTGCGACACCTCCATCCTCAACATGACCGCCACCACCGGCGACCCCAACCACACCCTCTCCCAGACGATCAAGGGCGGCACCACCCGGACGGGCGAGATTGCCGATCCCTACTACAACGAACTCTACCAGGCGGGTGTGCAGGAGATGGATACCACCAAGCGTCAGGCCATCTACGAGGAGATCCAGCAGTATATGTACGACGAGGTGCTGCAGATCCCCGTCTATGTCGCCGTCATCTCCTACGGCTACCGCGACTATGTGGAGGGCCTCATCTGTGATCCCGGCCAGCAGATCGACTTCGCCCGCATCAGCTTCCAGGCCTAATCTATCCCTCCAAGTTCAGTCCAAGGCGCAGCCAAAACGGCTGCGCCTTGGGTCTGTCTTGGGTCTGTATGGCCCCACACTCGACTTTTGGGACACCCGGCAGTAAAATTCGTCGAAAAAAGATTCAGTTAGGACTTGACAACCGCTCTGAAATCGTTTACGATAAAGGGGAAGTGATTGGCTGCTTTCGGCATCTACCTGCCGACTCCCATCCGGACAATCACACAAAACAAAAACCTCCGCTGTCGATCGGAGGTTTTTGTTTTTTTATTTTTCTCAACGCCGGCTACTGCGGCTCACCCGTTTGCGGATCCGCCGTCTCCGGACGCTGGAAATGGGCGGGCCGTGCCGGACGTCCCCGGTGAACCCGCATAATCAGCTCCTGCCGGTTCTGAACGCCCAGCTTGCGGTAGATCTCCGCGCGGACGGTATAATAGTGCTCCTTATCGATCCCCATCATCCGGTGGATCTGGAAACCGGAATAGCCGCTGAGCAGCAGATCGGCCAACCGCTGCTCCTCCTCCTCGAGCGAGGAGAGCGGGTGTTCCCAGTCGATGGGGACGGGCGAAGCCATCGGAAGCGCGTGCCCGCCGTGGCTCTCCACATCCGCATGCGCATGGCCGCCCTCCGCCGCCCGGTTGGCCGCAGCCTTCAGCGCCTTGAGCCGGTGATGCCGCCGGATCGAACGATCCCACGCCCGCGCCATATAGGGCTCGATCACCAGGAATCCGGCAACCAGGAAGATGGCGAGGGCCAGAAAGACGGTATTGCGCAGACTGTCGTTGTCGGGAATTGCCGTGATGATGCCCGACGCAACCATCTCGGGCAGCGCGCCGCCCATGATCCCGACGAGGGGGGCAATGAAACGGGAGGGGTACTGTTCAAAGGTAAAGCAGGAAAGGAAGGAAGCGAGCATCACGATGGTGCCGCTGAAGCCGATGAGAAAAACGCTGATGTACTGGATGCCCTCGGTCTGCAGATAGGCGAGCAGCAGGCCCAGCATAATCACCACAAAATAGCCGGCAATCATCCGGAAACGGCCGACATGCATCGACTTGTCGTTGATCAGCAACAGCACCGCACCGGCCGTCTGGGCGAGATAGAAGATAAACAGCCCGTTCTCCATCCCCTTGGCGAGCACCTTGCCCGCGTCGGTGACCAGTTCGGCCGCAAAAAAGAGGATCAGCATGCCGCCGAGCAGCAGATAGGGCGGGTGACGGTGCCGGCC
The DNA here is from genome assembly GCA_949300115.1 of uncultured Oscillospiraceae bacterium. Lineage (GTDB taxonomy): Bacteria > Bacillota > Clostridia > Oscillospirales > Ruminococcaceae > CASGDD01. Next base: position 19,565 of record CASGDD010000099.1, read on the forward strand.
TTTTTTGCGCTCCAGATGGACAAAGGGAGGCGAAAACCGGGTGGGCATCCAGCAGAATGCCACCAGCACCCCGCCGAGCAGCAGAAGAGAGATGAAGTTGCACAGGGCAAAGGAGAGGCTCAGCACCCCGCTGTGCAGCAGACAGATGAAGACGCCCGAAACCACCGCAGCCACCAGGCTGTCCTCCCAGACGCTATGTACCGAAAAGAGGTGGGTCAGCGTCGCCTCGATGGTCACAATCAGGAAGCCGCCGCAGAAGGCGGTTGCGTAGAAGGAGATGGTCAAATCGCCCGCTACCAGGAGCGAAGCCGAGCTGACGATGGCAAGTACCACCGCTGTCCGCCCGAAGAGGACGCAGCGCCTGGGAAAGGCGGCGATCATCGCGATGGCGGCAGCCATGCCGATAGAAATGGCATATTCGAGGTGGGGCGCCAGTCCCGCGGTCGGCAAGAGACCATAGGCCGACACCACACCCGATCCAACGGTGAACCAGAGGATGCCCATCTCCCAGACAAAAAAGCCCGAAAGAAAGAGGGTCACCCAAAGCGGCAGGTCCATTTTGTGAAAGAGATTGGTATCTTCGTCCGGCTGTCTCATCGTCTGATGCTGCATAGGAAGCCCCCTTCGTCTTTGAAAGGACAAACCGGTACAGCCCGTGCGCCTTCCTCCGCAGGGATTCCGGCTGCCGCAGGCGATTCATCCTTTTCTTCTAGTCATAGTATAAAGCCTCCGCTCCCTCCCGTCAATTGTTTCTGGCAAATTTGACGGAGATTTCACAAAGCATCCCGCCTCCCCCGCCCCATCTGCCCGATGGGTGGACCGGGCAGGCGTCCGTCCGGATAAAATAAAATCATATTTTCTCAAAAAGGGGCTTCCCCTTTTGGGATTCTTGTGCTATAATAGCAGGGTGCCAGAGATAGGCGCCTGTAGCTCAGTGGATAGAGCACCGGCCTCCGGAGCCGGGTGCGGAGGTTCGATTCCTCTCAGGCGTACCAAAGGGTTGTAGAAAAAGGCGTTTCGCCTTTTTTTACTATCCGGAACTTTTTGGGATGTAGCCAAGAGGTAAGGCAACGGACTTTGACTCCGTCATTCCGATGGTTCGAATCCATCCATCCCAACCAAAAAACGCGGCGTCTACGCTTTCTCTAGTGGAAAGGTAGATGGCCGCGTTTTTTCCACAGGGGGAGTTTCCCCCTATGGAAAAATCCCGGTCGAAGCTTAAGCCTCGACCGGGATTTTTGGGGTGGGTGAAGGGAGTCGAACCCTCGACATCCAGGACCACAATCTGGCGCTCTAACCAACTGAGCTACACCCACCATCTTCAGTTGTCCATCAGGTCTTCCCTGACGCGGGTTTTATTATAGCATACCCCTCTCCAAATTGCAAGCATTATTTTTCCATTTCCGGCTCGACCCTCCCCACATAAGAAAACCATTGTCAAGCGGGCGGAATCGTGCTATAATAAAAACCGCTTCTTAAGGGGATGGATATGCGCCAATAGCTCAGTTGGATAGAGCAACGGCCTTCTAAGCCGTGGGTCGGGGGTTCGAATCCCTCTTGGCGTGCCAGCGGCAGACTGCCGCGCCCAGTCTGCGCACCTCACGTTGTGGGGTGCGTTGTTTTTTGTCCGTAATCCCGGCGGACAACAGCTTCAAGGAGGTCATCCCATGCGGCGGAAAATACTCAGCTTGATCCTCATACTGGCCCTGCTTCTCGCTCTCAACGGCTGCCGACTGCCGTCGGAGACGATCGACTACGCACAAGCGGACAACTGGGCCTATTTGGAAACCGATGAGCCCGGACGGGCGGATGTCTTCTTTGTCGCTCCCACCGTCTATGGCGGCGGGGCGGATGATTTCAACATGCCGCTCGACGACGCGGACGCCAGGGCCGCCTTTTTGGGGGCCATCAACATGGAGAAGGGGATCTACGACGCGGACTGCCGCTTCTTCGCCCCCTACTACCGGCAGGCGGGGCTTGCCGCCTATGCGCTGTCCGAGGCGGAGCGGGAACCCTATCTGGCCGCCGCCTACGCGGACGTAAAAGCGGCGTTTCTCTATTATCTCGAGCATGCCCATGACGGCCGGCCGATCCTCTTGGCCGGCTTCTCCCAGGGAGCGGACCTCTGCCTGCGGCTGCTCAAAGACTGCTTCGCCGAGGCGGACCGGCAGGCGCTGTTGGTGGCCTGCTATGCCATCGGCTGGCGGATCACCGAGGCGGAACTCGCCGAATACCCCCATCTGCGCGTTGCCGCCGGAGAGGAGGACACCGGGGTCATTGTCTCCTTCAACAGCGAGGCCGAATCGGTTGCCGACTCGCTTCTCATTCCCGCCGGTACCCGCACACTGGCCATCAATCCGCTGAACTGGAAAACCGACAGCACCCCCGCCGACCGGTCGGAGAATCGGGGAGCCTGCTTTACCAACTACGACGGCGAGATCGAGCAGGAGATCCCTGCGCTAACCGGCGCCTACATCGACCCGGTGCGTGGCGCGCTCAAGCTGCCCGACATCGACCCTGCCGACTATCCTGCCGGACTGTCCCTCTTCCCGGATGGGGTTTATCACCTCTACGATTATCAGTTCTTCTACCGCAATCTGCAGGAAAATGTCGCTGTCCGGCTGGATGCCTATCTCGCTGCCTGAGGACAGGATGGCCGGATCGATAAAAAACCGCATGACAGCCTGTTTGAACGCTGTCATGCGGTTTTTTCGGGATGGA
>CASGDD010000100.1 GCA_949300115.1 uncultured Oscillospiraceae bacterium
GAGGGGGAGGACTGCAACCGCGGGATGTCCGGCTGCTGTGTCTTCCAGAACCTCTGGGCCCAGATTACCAGCGAGGTGAACCAGACCCTCTCCGGCATCACCTTCGCCGATATGCTGGCGCGGGACACGAACCGGAAAACCGGCACGCCCGATTGAGAATCCGCAGCGAGAGGATCCCTTCGCCCTTCCCCGAAGTTGGGGAGGGGCGTTTTTCTTTCTCTGTGAGGTGCTGGAAAATTTTCGGCATATTTTTTTCTTGACAAATGCGAAAACAGGACAAGTTGACAGGGTTTCAACCGAAAATTTTGTAGGATAAAATAATCGTTGACATCTTGCAGTTTAAGCGGTATAATATTCAACTGTATCAAAATGGCTTTGTTTGTCCTATGTGACGAAATTTAAACAATTTTTTTGTACAAGTTGCACAGTGCAAAAAAGCCGAAGGAACGGGCCGCCAACAAACGTGGCATTGGAATACACAGGAATAGGAGTGGTCTCAGCTTATGGTGAAGGTCAAGCCGATACAGCTTGGAAAAACTGAACGAATGACTTTTTCCCAGATCGACGAAGTCGTCCAGATGCCTAACCTGATCGAGGTGCAGAAAAACTCGTATCAGTGGTTCTTGGACAAGGGCCTCAAGGAGGTTTTCCGGGACATCTCGACCATCGAGGATTACACCGGGAATCTCGTGCTGGAATTCATTGATTACCGCCTTGACGAGGAGCCCAAATACACCGTCAAGGAGTGCAAGGAGCGGGATACCACCTATGCCGCCCCGATGCGGGTGCGCGCCCGCTTATTAAATAAGGAGACCGGAGAGGTCAAGGAGCAGGAGATCTTCATGGGCGATTTCCCGCTGATGACCGATTCGGGCACCTTTGTCATCAACGGCGCAGAGCGGGTCATCGTCTCCCAGTTGGTCCGCTCCCCCGGCGTGTACTTCGGCTTCAGCTACGACAAGACCGGCAAGAAGCTCTACACCGCCACCCTCAACCCCAACCGCGGCGCCTGGCTGGAGTATGAGACCGATTCCAACGACGTCTTTTATGTTCATATCGATAAGAACCGCAAGATCCCTGTGACCACCTTCCTGCGGGCGATGGGCCTTGGCACCGACGCCCAGATCCGGGAGTTCTTCGGGGACGACGAGCGGATCGAGGCCAGCCTCGCCAAGGACGTGGCCAAGAGCGAGGAGGAGGGCCTGCTGGAGACCTACCGCAAGCTGCGCCCCGGCGAGCCCCCCACGGTGGAGAGCGCCCAGAGCCACCTCAACAGCCTCTTCTTCGACGACCGCCGCTATGACCTGTCCCGGTTCGGCCGCTACAAGCTGAACAAGAAGCTGGCCATTGCCCAGCGGATCAAGGGCTTTGTCCCGATGCGGGACGTCATCGCCCCCCTCACCGGCGAGCTGCTGGCCGCCAAGGGGGAGACCATCCGGCTCGAGACCGCTGAGGCGATCGAGCGCGCCGGCGTCGCGGTGGTCTACCTCGACATCGACGGCCGGGAGGTCAAGGTCATCTCCAACGGGATGGTCAACGCGAACGACTTCCTCAGCTTCGACGCCGCCGAGTGCGGGATCGACGAGAAGGTCAGCTTCGGCGAGCTGCAGAAGATCCTCGAGGTCGAGGACGTCGAGGAGCAGAAGGCGCTGATCGAGAAGAACCGCGATCTGCTGATCCCCCGCCATGTGACGGTGGACGACATCTTCTCCTCCATCAACTACCTCAACGGCCTCGCCAGCGGCATCGGCGATGTGGATGACATCGACCATCTGGGCAACCGCCGCATCCGCAGCGTCGGCGAGCTGCTGCAGAACGCGTTCCGCACCGGCTTTGCCCGGATGGAGCGGGTGATCCGCGAGCGGATGACCCTGCAGGCACAGGATATGGAGGTCATCACCCCGCAGGCGCTGATCAACATCCGCCCGGTGGTCGCCGCGGTCAAGGAGGTCTTTGGCTCCTCGCCGCTGAGCCAGTTCATGGACCAGACCAACCCTCTGGCCGAGCTGACCCACAAGCGCCGCCTGTCCGCGCTGGGCCCCGGCGGTCTGTCCCGTGACCGCGCCGGATTCGAGGTCCGCGACGTCCACTACACCCATTACGGCCGGATGTGCCCCATCGAGACCCCCGAAGGTCCGAACATCGGCCTGATTTCCTACCTTGCAACCTTTGCCCGGATCAACGAGTACGGCTTTATCGAGGCGCCCTACCGCCGGATTGACAAGGAGAACCACCGGGTCACCGACGAGGTCGTCTATATGACCGCCGACGTCGAGGACAACTACGTTGTCGCGCAGGCGAACGAGCCGCTGGATGAGAACGGCTGGTTTGTCAACGAGCGTGTCGGCGCCCGCTGCCGGGATGAAATCCTGTCGGTCGAGCGGGAGAAGGCGGACTTCATGGATGTCTCCCCGAAGATGGTTGTCTCGGTCGCGACCTCGATGATTCCCTTCCTCGAGAACGACGACGCAAACCGCGCGCTGATGGGCTCCAACATGCAGCGGCAGGCGGTGCCTCTGCTGGTCACCGAGCAGCCGATCGTCGCCACCGGTATGGAGTACAAGGCAGCCTGCGACTCCGGCGTCTGCGTGCTGGCAAAGCACGACGGCGTGGTCGAGCATGTCGACGCCGACAAGGTGATCCTGCGCATCGACAAGAACACCACCGAGCGGTATGACATCATCAAGTTCATGCGCTCCAACCAGGGCACCTGCGTCAACCAGCGGCCGATCGTCGAGAAGGGCGAGCAGGTCAAGGCCGGACAGGTGCTGGCCGACGGCCCCGCCACCAAGAACGGCGAGATCAGTCTGGGCAAGAACGCCCTGATCGGCTTTATGACCTGGGAGGGCTACAACTACGAGGACGCGGTCCTCATCAACGAGAAACTGGTGCGGGAGGACGTGTACACCTCGATCCACATCGAGGAGTATGAGCTGGAGGCCCGCGAGACCAAGCTGGGACCCGAGGAGATCACCCGCGACATCCCCAACGTCGGCGACGACGCGCTGAAGGATCTCGACGAGCGGGGCATCATCCGGATCGGCGCCGAGGTCAAGGCCGGCGACATTCTGGTCGGCAAGGTCACCCCGAAGGGCGAGACCGAGCTGACCGCCGAGGAGCGGCTGCTGCGCGCGATCTTCGGCGAGAAGGCCCGCGAGGTGCGGGATACCTCGCTGCGGGTGCCCCACGGCGAGTACGGCATCATCGTCGATGTCAAGGTCTTCACCCCCGAGAACTGCGACGAGCTGAGCCCCGGCGTGCGGGAGGTCGTCCGCTGCTATATCGCCCAGAAGCGCAAGCTGAGCGTCGGCGATAAGATGGCGGGCCGCCACGGCAACAAGGGCGTTGTC
>CASGDD010000101.1 GCA_949300115.1 uncultured Oscillospiraceae bacterium
AGATCGCCATAGGACGCGAAGGCGAGCGCGGTCATTCCGGCAACCGCCGCCGTCATGATCCCCCGGCCCCAGTAGGGCTCGGCCAGCCAGTACCCCAGTTCGGCCGAACGGCGGTAGACATCCTGTCCCCGGGTGATGGTGATACCGCCCACCGCCCGGCCGTCGACGGTGATCACCCGGTAGAGCGCCTCCCTTTCGGAGGCCGCCAGACAGCTTTGGATGAACGCTTCGGCGTCGGCAGGGGTATAGGGGTGGGGGAAAATATCGCGGAGGTTTTGGGCCACCGCCCAGTTGTCGGCCAGCGGCGCCAGTCCCGCCGCGTCCTCCGGACGCCAGCGGCGCAGGATGGATTCCATATCGATTCTCCTTTCGGTCGCATCGCGATAAAATCGCCCGGCGCTCCCCATGCGGGAAGGCATCCGGGCGATGGTTGGGTCTTTTACCAATCCCAGGGCTCGTCGGCGGTGGGGCCGGTTGGGACGGTGGGTTCGGGCAGGATGGGAACCGGCTCGACCGTCTCGGTGCTGTCGGAGGTGGATTCCTCCTCCGGCTCGGTTCTTTCGGCCTCCTCATCGGGCTCCTCCGCCGCTTCCGATTCCTCCGTCTCGGCCGCCTCGCCTTCCTCTTCCTCCCGGCGGGCTTCCTCCTCCCGCTGGCCGGAGACGACATCCTCCGGACGGATCGTGTCCTCCGCGGCCGCTTCCATCTCGGCATCGGTTGGGGTGGAGAGAAGGTAGCTGGAAATGCCGAAGCGGGAAAGGATGTTCAGCACACTCTCAAGCTGATCCGTCTCACTCGGATCGACCATCGGCATCAGCGTGACACCGGGGTTGGCATTCTCGATCGCCGTCAGCGCCGCCGTATAGAAGTTGAAGACGTCGTAGGCGGGATTGGTGTAGATCACCTCGCCGATCTGGAGATCCTCCCCCACCGTCGAGGGGATGAGATTGACCGCGTAGGCATCCGCGCCCAGCGCAAAGGGGCTGCCGCCATAGGCGTCGTCGTTGCCATAGAGGGCATCCGCCCCATCCACCTGGAGAATCACCCCGGCGCCGTAGGGGGCCAGCTCGGCGCGCATCCCCTCCACAAAGTGGGTCAATGCCTCCTGCTTGGTCCAGCCCTCGGGATTTTGGAAGAGGGCGAATTCCAATCCCGCCACATCGGGGAACTGGGCGGAGGCGAGCAGGATATGCCCCACCCCCATCTCAGCCAGCTCACCGGCCAGATCGATGACATACTGCTGGGCCGCCTCGCTGTAGGGGTCCAGCCAGGGCATACCGCCATTGTCCACCGACTCGTCCAGCCAGAGCATGTCGGGGTTGGGATCGTACCGGATGTAGCTGTCGGTGCTGCCCTGATGGGCGGTATCGTCGCGGAAGGCCTCGAGCAGCGCCACCGTCTCGATCCCCTCCTCCCGCAGCAGTCCGGTCATCGTCCGCAGATCGACCGGCGAGAGGGATACCGCGTCGGCCGCCCGGGCGAGCTCATTCTGCGAACGGAAATAGAGGGTGCCGTCGGCCGCCTTCAGCTCGACAACCACCGCGTTGGCGCCCGCCGACCGAACCTCGGCAATCAGCGATTCGATATTCTCGAGGGTGAGCGATTCCCGCGAAACCTCCACCATCACCAGCGAATCGAAGGCCGCCGGCGTCCCCTGCAGGGTGGGTGCCGGCTCCACCTCGGGCAGCGGCGTAAGCGAGGACTCAGCGCTGCTGCTTTCCGGCGTCCGCTGGACGAAGTCCCCCGCCAGAAAATCCCGGATGGGGTCGGCCATGCTGATGCCCACAAAGACAGCCAGCCCGATGAGCAGCAGGATGCAGATCCACAGCTTGGGGTCCTGCCAGGGGCTTCGCCGCCGGTAAATCCTTGTATAGCGTTTGATTTTTACAGACATAGTACCCCCATCCCAGCAGGTGATGTAACCGTCTTATACCTTACAGAACAACCGGATGGCCAATCAGGCCGTGGAAGGCGAGTGCCAGCAGGCCGACATAGATCAGCCGGGCCGGCAATCCCCGGAAGGGCGCCGGCAGATCGGTCATCCGCAGCTGCCGCTCCCCCCAGGAGATGAGCAGCACCGCGAGCGCGAAGCCCGCGCCGGCGCCCAATCCGAAGCCGACCGACTCGGCCAGCGAAAAGGAGCGGGAGGCGACAAGCAGCAGCGTCCCCAGGCTCACCGCCGAAAAGGCCGCCTTCGGCATCACCGAAAGGATCCGCGCAAACGCCGCCTCCGGCATCCAGCGGGCCGCCAGATGATAGAGGATCAGATAGCAGAGCCAGAGCAGCATCAGCGCCGCCAGCGGCTCCCACAGGGCACGCATCGCCGTGGGCGTCGGCAGGGTCCGTATCCCCCACATCGCCGTCGAGAGCACCGTCGTCAGCAGGGTGACCATCCCTAAGAAGACCGCCGCCTGCATCGGACGCTGCTGCCGTTTCCAGATGCTCTCGCCCACCAGCGCGCGGGAGAAGACGGCGTTTTCCACAAAGGCGGCCGTCAGCATCGCGACCAGAAATTCCATCATTCCTCCGCCTCCTTCCCCTTCCGCTGCCGTTTGATCAGCGCACGATGGCTGCGCCGGATATAGACCCGCCGGATGCCCTCACCGCAGAGCCGCCAGCCGGCGGCCAAGAATCCCAGCAGGATGAAGCCGCCCGCCGGCAGGATGGCCAGCGAGGTCGTCCAGGGGAGATGGACCGGCTGTCCCATCAGGGTCCCCATGCCGGCAAGCTCCCGTACAAAGCCGCTGAGCAGCGCCACCAGCACAAACCCCGCCAGATCGAGCAGGCCCTCGCACATCGTCCGTCCGAGCGTCTCGCGATAGGCGCTCTCCTCGGCGCGGCAGAACAGCAGGGTGTCGACCAGCAGCAGCGGCAGGAAGATGCCCAGCCGGGTGCTGATATCGGGCAGCAGCGCCTTCGCCGTCTGCCAGCCGGGGATGTAAAAGACAAACGCCACCAGCGCGGCGGCCGGCAGCCGCATCGGCTCCCAGAGAGAACGCCGGATGAGCGAGAGCAGCAGCAGGGTCGGCAGCAGCACAAACGCCATCACAACCGACAGCGCGAGCGCGTTGCGCAGGCTGTGGCAGGCCGCCGCCACCGGAACGAGCGCCAACCCGCGCAGCAGCACCGGGCTGCGTCCCAAGAGCTTTTTTAACCCCTGGCGGCTGAGCCGGAGCGGCCGGTTTTGCAAAAATGCCTGAATCCGTTTCATTCTCCGGCCACCTCCTCATCCGTCCGGCCGGCGGCTTCGATATCCTCCGACCGTTCCTCCGCCTCCCATGCGTCCTGGCCAAGCCGGCGGTATCGCCTCGTATACGCGCGGGCGGTCAGCTCATCGAGCATCGGGGAGAAGGCGTTGGCAATCAGCACCGCGAAGACCATCCCCTGCGGATAGGCGCCAAAGTGGCGCAGCGCCATCAGCGTCGCCCCGCCGATCATCCCGTAGAGCAGCCGTCCGGAGGCGATGCGCGGGGTGGTCACCGGGTCTCCCATCAGGATGGCCGCGCCGAAAACCGCCGCGCCCGACAGCAGCTCATAGATCATCGAATCCAGCCGGTCGCCCGAGGCAAGCCGGGGGAACAGAAAGGCGCAGATTGCCACCGTTCCCAGAAAGGCCACCGGCGTATGCCAGGTGACCGTCCGGCGGGCCAGCAGATAGAGCAGGCAGCCGATCACCAGCAGGGTACAGGTTGTTCCAACCGGGCCGGGGAAAAAGCCGCGCAGCAGATCCACCGGCTCATAGGCGGGCATGCTGCCCGACTGCAGCTGTTCGGCCGAGCCGGACGCGAGCGCCGTTTCGACGGTGCCGAAGAGGGGCAGCCAGCCGGTGGTCGGCATGGCGGGCATCGGGTAGCGGAACACCAGATCGGGGGCGGTGACCGAGACACAGGCCAGTCCGCCCGCCGCCGGGTTGAAGGGGTTCTGCCCCAACCCGCCGAAGGGATGCTTGACGACCAGGATCGCAAAGAGGCCGGCCGCCAGGACCACCCCAAAGGGGATGGAGGCGGGCAGCAGCAGCGGAATCATCAGTCCGGTCACAACGCCCGACAGATCGCGGGGATTGCGCCGCCGCCGAAGCAGCTGGCATCCGAGATCGCACAGATAGCAGAGCGCCGCCGACAGCAGCCCGCAGAGCGGCACACGCGGCCCGAAGAAGATGGTCGGCATGGTGTAGAGGAAGAAGAGCATCAGGATGATATCGCCCTGCATGCCCATCGCCGAGCCTTCCGCCCTAACGTGCGGCGCCGTCTGCCGCTGCGGCATCGGAATCCGCATCCCTTTCGCCTCCTTCCAGATTTTTTGCGGGGATGGAGCGGTTTTTTGCCAGCATAATATAATGTACCAGATCCACCTTGGCGGGACAGATATACCCACAGGCGCCGCAGCCGATGCAGCGCTCCGGCTCGAGCGCCTCCAGCCCCTCGCCGTCCGCCTGGCAGATCTTGCGGCAGATCAGCTCGGGCACCAGCCCCACCGGGCAGACATCGACACAGCGGCCGCAGCCGATACAGGCAAAATGCGCCTCCTTCCGAGGGCCGAAGGCCAGCACCGCCCGGCTGGTATAGCCGACCGGCACCTGGGTGCCGCCCACCGCCGTCGGCGCGCGCATCGAGCCGCCGACCACGAGGGTATCGATCTTGCTGCCGACGCCGCAGAACCAGAGGATATCCTCCACCAGCGTCCCCACCGGCACCTCGATGTTGGCCGGAAAGCGGATGCAGTCGCCCGCGACGGTGAGAAAACAGGTGGTATGGGGGTCGCCGTAGACCACCGCCCGATAGAGATGGAGCAGGGCCGCCACCCCGATGAAGACCGGCTCACCGATCGGGCGCATCCGCGCCGCCATCCGGCTGCGGCTGGGGTAGGTCCCCCGCATCCGGTAGACCTTCCGTCCCTTTTCCATCCGGATCCGGCCGACCTCCCGGTCGGTTCCGGTCGCGTCGACCAGATAGCAGCCCGTGCCGTCGCCGGTCGCGTGCAGCGCCAGCGCCATCCCCCGTTCCACCTCGAGCGGCCGCGCGTAGAGCAGGCCCAGCGCGCTCGACAGGTAGGGCTCATCGTCCACCGCGTCGCCCACCAGCAGCCGCCCGAGCGCTCTGACCTCCATCAGCTTGTCGATCAGCGGGCGGCCATCCATCTCGTCGATGATCCCCGCCTGCCGGGCCGCCGCGAGGATGTCCTCGGGCGGATAGCGTCCAGCGTCAAATTCCGCCGGTTCCTCCCTGTCGGGCAGCGCAAACTGCTCGTCGGTCTGGATCATCGCCGCCATAATCGGATGGTTTTCGGCGTCCGACTTGCCGACCATCCCCTTGAACAGCCCATCCACGCTGGCGCGGCAGCACAGGCTGTCGGTTCCATCCACCAGCGTCTCCCCCCGCTCGACCGCCGTATAGAGGCCGTTCGCCACGGGGCTGCCCTCGGGCAACGGGATATAGACCCGGGTGGGGACAAAGCGCTTGATCTCCCGGGTCATCGCCGGCTCCTTGCATTGGGCCAGCCGGACCCCCGATCGCCGCTTATGCCGCATTTCCCTCCACTTCCCTTCTCTCCTCTCCCGCTCGCCATCCACCGCGATCTTCCGCCGGAAAGGTTGTGCAATCATCTTGAAAATCGAATCGATCAGTCCGCTGAAGTGCCGCATCCAGCTCGATCAGGCGGAGATGGCCGCCCTCGATATCGAATACGACCGGCTCGACTACGCCGACCGGCGCACCCGCATGGCCATCCTCGAGCTGCTCAGCCGCGCCCAGCTGCTGACCGGCTTTGACGGCTTCGGCGGCAAGCTCTATATCGAGGTCTATCCCGATGAGGCGGGCGGCTGCACCTTCTGCTTCACCGTCCTGCGCACCCGCGCGGTCCGGCAGGGGGAAAAGCGGGCCGCCGGACCTCTACCGGACGCCCCCTGCGCCCCCGAGCTGTTCGGATTTGAGACGATCGACCGGCTGATGGCCGCCGCCTCCAGCCTCTATCGCCGGGCCGGGCACCGCATCTACCGTTCCGCCCTCTACCGGTGGGCGGGGCGGTATTATCTGCTGCTCGTCCCCTTCCGGCCGAAGGACCCGCTGCTGCGGGCCATCCTTTCGGAATATTGCGCCCTCACCGGCCGCCGGGTCCCCGCGCTTGCCTTTCTGCGGGAGCACGGCCAGCAGCTGGCCGAGGAAGCCGCCGTCGAGCGGTTGGCCGGCTACTGAGCCCGCTGTCCCGCCTGCGCCGCCGCCCGCAGTCCCGCGACCGCGGCGGTATAGTCCGCCTGGGAGAAGAGGGCCGAGCCCGCCACCAGCACATTGGCGCCCGCGCTGGCGACCTGCGGCGCGGTCTTCTCGGAGATGCCGCCGTCCACCTGGATCGCGAGGCCGGGGGCCTCTGCGCGGATGGCCGCGATCTTGGGCAGCATATCCGCCATGAACGACTGGCCGCCAAAGCCCGGCTCGACGGTCATCACCAGCACCATATCCACCCGGTCGAGGTAGGGATAGACCGCCTCGGCGGGGGTTGCCGGCTTGAGCGCAACCGCCCGCTTAAGCCCCAGCGCTTCGATCGCCGCGAGCGTCTCGCTGGCATCGTCGGCGCACTCGAGGTGGAAGGTGATCCCCTCAGCCCCCGCCTTGGCAAACGCCTCGAGGTAGCGCAGCGGATGTTCGATCATCAGATGGACATCAAAAAACATGCGGTTTCGCGGCCGCAGGCTCTGGATCACCGGCGGGCCGAAGGAGATATTGGGCACAAAATGCCCGTCCATCACGTCGAGGTGGAGCATCTCGGCGCCAGCGCGCTGCATCCGCTCGCAGTCCGCGCCCAGCGCCGCGAAATCGGCCGACAGAATGGACGGCGCAATCTGGATTTCCGGCATCTGCATCATTACGTTTCCCTTCCCTTGGGTATGGATTCAAGAAAAAAGTAGATACATAGTTATAATACTGGAATCGACCGGAAACGTCAACCGCATGGCCGGAAATCCCGCCTCCTCCCGATAAAAGTTTCCCATTTGGACACATTTCCCGCCGCCAGATGCCCGGATTCCCGCGTCAAACGCGGGCGGGCGGTTGTCCCCCCTTTTTCCATGCAGCGGGGCGGACGACGTGCGGCCATCGGACGGAACCCCGCCCCGACAGCGCACCCATCGCCCGCCCTATCGTAAACGGGAGGGATGGGAGCATACCCGCGTGCCGGCTCCCCTGTGGGCGGCGCATCCGCCGCCACCCGCACGCACGCCCTCCCGTACACTGCACCCCATCCTATGCGGCGGATGGGCGGGCGGTCACAGCGTGGGCAGCCGCGCCACCCCGCGCATGGGCGATTTTGCCGATTGACCGGCAGGGAACTCCGCCC
>CASGDD010000102.1 GCA_949300115.1 uncultured Oscillospiraceae bacterium
AGCCGTGAAAACGCGGGCAGTAGGCGGTGTAGATGGCAAAGGCCTCCCGGTTGAGCGGGTCCTCCATCTGCCGCATGTTCCAGATGAGGCAGATCCGGCCGCCCGGCCGCAGGATGCGCCGGCATTCCCGCTCGAAGGCGAAGGGGTCGAACCAGTGGAAGGCCTGCGCGGCGGTGACCAGGTCGACCGCGTGGTCGGGCAGGGTGGTGGCCTCGGCCGTACCGTCGACCGCGTGAAACCGCGGATAGTGGTCCAGCTTCTCGGTCGCGGTACGCCGCATATCCGCACCCGGTTCGACGGCATAGACGGTGCTGCCCCGCCGGAGCAGTTGTTCGGCCAGTTTGCCCGTTCCCGCGCCGATGTCGGCGATGACCGACTGCGCGGAAAACCCGCAGTCGCGGTAGAGGGCGTCGATGAGTGCCTCTGCGTAGGCGGGCCGGCCCTGTTCATAGGTCGCTGCCAATCGATTGAAATGTTGGGTAGAATCCATCGATCCCTCTCCTTTCCTGTGTCCACCGATGCTGCCGCATCGCGGACGGAGATGGCACGCTATGCCTGCAAACAGTATACCATACCCCGCCGCAGGGAGCCAACCGGCGATCAAACAAATCCCCGCAGCCCCACCCGGTGCGGGCGGATATGCGGGGAGACGCGGCTTTTACAGCGAAGCGCCGCTGAGGATATAGAAGGTTTCCTGGCAGGGCAGCACCCGCTTTTCGAGCGGTTCGCCGCAGGCGTCATCAAAGCGCGCGGCCTCCGCCTCATCGAAGTCGAAGGCGGGGCTCTGGTGATAGATCCACGCATGATGGGCCAGCGCGCCGGGCGTGAGCTCCTTGACCAGCATGGCGGCGGGATAGCGGCCATCCTCCAGCGAGACCCGATGCCGTTTGCAGCTGACAAAGCCCCGGCTGACATAGTTGTGCGGATCGCCGAAGATGACAATGGCGTCATATCTAAGCGCGGCCGCCTGCCGGAAGGAGGCTTCCATCAGCCTTTTGCCGTAGCCCCGGCGCTGGAAATCGGGGTGGATGCCGACCGGCCCGAAGGTGAGGATGGGCTTCTCCCGCCCATCCGATGCGGTCAGCCGGCTGCGGGTGTACATGATATTGCCGATCACCCGCCCGTCCAGCTCGGCCACGAGGTCCAGCTCGGGGACAAAGTCGGGATGGGTGCGCAGGATATGGGCGAGGTAATGCTCATGGCAGCCCGGCTGATAGAGGTTGTAGAAGGCGCGGCGGATGATCTGTTCCACCACCGCGTAATCGGCCGCCGTTTCCCGGCGGATAATAAGCGATTCGGACATGGGCGGTTCCTTTCAAGGGGTTTGGTCCGGGCAAGGAATTTTTCATGACCACGCTCTCGACGCTGTCGGCGACATGCTCGCAGGTATCCACACAGCGCTCCATGAAGGTGTAGATCTCCTGCCAGGTCAGCACGGCAAGCGGATCGGCGCAGGTGGTGTGCAGGGTGCGGAGGTTGGAGATAAAGAGCTCGTCCGCCTGCTCCTCCATCGTGTTGATGTTGACGATGTGGGTGTGCAGCGTTTTGGAGTGCTTGAAATCGGCAAACTCCTTCGCCATCAGCTTGGTTTCCTCACAGACCTGGATGATGACCTCGGCCAGCTGGAGCGCTTCGGGACGGATGGACTGGACGTTGAAGCAGTAGAGCCGCAGCAGCACATCCTCGATCTGGTCGGTGACCTCGTCGATGTTCTGGCTCAGCAGCATGATATCCTCCCGTTCGATGGGGGTGATGAAGGCTTTGGCCAGCACATTGAGCAGCTCGTGCTTTTTGGCGTCCGCCGAATGTTCGATGACATGCATCTCGTCCAGCCGTTCCTTGATCGCCTCGGGACGGTAGTCCGCCATCACCTCGTAGAGCAGATGGGCCGCCTGGCAGGCGTAGTCGATGCAGATGGAAAAGCTGTCAAAATAGAAGGAATCCTGTTTTTTCGCCATATCGTTTCGCACTCCTTGCTGGTATCGGTTGAGATGGTTCGGAAAATCGGCCGGAAGGGTTTAGAAAAGCGCCATAAAGAGTTTGGCCATGACATAGCTGATGAGGCCGCAGCCGGGGAAGGTGAACACCCAGGTGAGCATCATATCCTTGACAACGCCAAAGTTGATGGCGGACAGCCGTTTGACGGCGCCGACCCCCATGATGGCGCTGGTTTTGGTGTGGGTGGTGGAGACGGGGATGCCGAAGATGCTCGAGAGCAGCAGACAGGCCGCGGCCGAAAGATCGGCCGAAAAGCCCTGGTATTTTTCCAGCTTGACCATGTCCATGCCCACCGATTTGATGATCTTCTCGCCGCCCACACTGGTGCCGACGCCCATCACCACACTGCACAGCAGCATCAGCCAGACGGGGATGACCACCCCGCTGACGCTCGTCTGCCCGTTGCAGAAGGCCATGCCGAGGAAGAGCACGCCGATGAACTTCTGGCCATCCTGTGCGCCGTGCATAAAGCTCATGGCGGCGGCGCCGAAGATCTGGGCGCCCCGGAAGAAGCGGTCGGTACGCCGGCGGTTCATATTGTAGCAGACCACCGTGACCAGCTTGCAGATGATCCAGCCGCTGAGGAAACCGAGCAGCAGGCTGAGGACCAGGCCGTAGAGCACCTTGACCCACTCGCCCATGTTGATGCCGCCGATGCCGTTGTGGATGGCGATGGCGGCGCCCGAAAGGCCGGCGATCAGGCTGTGGCTCTCGCTGGTGGGAATGCCGAAAAAGGAGGCGGTCACACTGTAGACGACGATGGAAAACAGCGCGGCGCAGAGGGCGATGAGCGCCTCCTGGGTGTTGCCGCCAAAGTCAACCATGTTGCTGATGGTGGACGCGACCGAGGCGTTGATATGGGTCATAATCAGCACGCCGAGGAAGTTGAAGACCGCACTGGTCATAATCGCGGCCTGTGCACTTAAACAGCGGGTGGTGATGCAGGTGGCAATCGCGTTGGGCGCGTCGGTCCATCCGTTGACAAAGATGACCCCCAGCGTCAGCGCGACGGTGATCAGCAGGACGGGATTGGAGGACATGGACTGGAGAAAGTAGGAAAGTGATACATCCATAAAAAATCGGCCCCTTACTTCATCATAAACCGGAAAAAGGGCAGGGCTTTCTGGCGGATGCAGCAAAGTCCTGCCGTCTCAGGGGAAAGCGTCTCCCGCCCGCCCCCGATCGCGGTGCCGCGGCTTGTAGGCGGCAGCACGCGGCACCGCTCGCACTGCCCCAACCGATGCCCGATCCCTTCGGATTCGACACCAATCTGTCTATAGGGTATCATCCGCCGGGAGGTTCGTCAAGAGAAAGTAAACAGAATGTAAAGATTCATGGGAAATCTGATGCTGGGCGGGCAGGGACGGAAAAGGAGAGGCCGGCGCCCCGGCAATCGATCGGGCCGGCGGGAGGGATGGAGGATCGGGACGTGCCCTCCCGGATCAAAAAATCCCCAGACCCGATGGCCGAGCCTGGGGATGGAACGAGGGGCTTCGGGGCAACCTCTCTCATCCTTTCGCGTTTAAATAAATGGGTATAAAATCGTGGTTCTATCCGCGAAAATACCGGGTTTACAAGGTAAAAAAAGACCTTGGGGAATGGCTTCCCCCAAGGTCTGATGGCTATTTGGATTGCCCCTGTTTTTGCTAAGGCGGATATGCCCAAAAACACGAGGGGCTATTCCCACTCGGCAAATTCAAATATAGTGGGGTGTATTTGAGGTGGTTTTACAGAAGAAACTTTCGCAAATATGTTAATATTTCACCTGTTATTTGGGACACCTCGTTTTCTTAGTATCAAAATAGTATCACAGAAAACCAGAGATTGCAAGAGTTCCGGGCTTTGCAAGTACCTGTCGAAATTGGCCTCAATTTG
>CASGDD010000103.1 GCA_949300115.1 uncultured Oscillospiraceae bacterium
AACCGCTGGTTCCCGCTCGGCTAGCACAGACGGCAATTCACAGAGGAAGGAAGGCGGAAAGGTGGCAGCGTATCGGGCGTTTTTGGAACGCTATGTCCGGTTGATGGAAGCGATGGCGGAGGGGGAACGGGACCAGTTCGCCGCGCTCGTCTCCTATGACCATCAGCGGATCGATAGGGCGGTCTCCGGCCAGCAGGCGATGAATATGCAGCTGGAGCAGCTGGAGGCCCAGCGGGAGACGGCCCAGCGGGAGGCCGGCTTGGCGGGGATGACCCTGCCGGAGATCATCGAGCACGCCCCCGAAGCGGAGCGGGAGGACTATGCCCAGCTGTGTCTTCGCCTCGAGCAGGCAATCGACCAGCTCCGTTACTACAACCGCCAGTGCGTCACCTTCGCGGAGGAGGGGCTGCAGAGCCTGGGGGCCGACCGGATCACCCGCGCGGCGCCCTACCGTTCGGACGGCCGCCGGCCGGATGCGGGCGGCGGCTCGCTGTTCGAGACGAAGATTTAACCGAGCCCGGCGGCCAAGCGCCGCATCCATCGGGCATCAAGCCGGTCGCCGAGAGACCGGGATGGGAGGAAGATACCTTGCTGAGACCGACATTTATGGGATTTGAAACGGCGAAGCGCGGCCTGGCCGCCGCCCAGAAGGGACTGGATATCGCCGGACAGAACCTGACCAACTGGGATTCGGTCGGCTATACCCGCCAGCGGATCACCCAGGTGGCCATTGCGCCGGACGCCTACCGTTCCCGCTATGCGACCAACCGGGTGGGACTGGCCGGCCAGGGGGTGGATATCACCGGCATCGACCAGACGCGCGACGCCTTCCTCGACAAGCGCTTCCGCGAGGAGAATGGCGATGTCGGCTACTACAGCCAGGCGTCGAACATCCTCAACGATATCCAGACGGCGCTCAACGAATACGATCCGGAGAACGACATCGGCCTGCGCACCAGCCTGCTGGCGATCAACGACGCGCTGCAGGACTTCTCGACCAATGCCTATTCCGAGACCTACGCGAACATCGTGGCGACCGAGTTTAAAAACCTCACCCAGACCCTCCAGCAGGTCAGCGGCAAGCTGCAGAGCGCCCGCGAGCAGCAGATCTACGACCTCGAGGTGTCGGTGGCGGAGGTCAACAAAAAGCTGCAGCGGATTGCCGGGCTCAACCAGACGATCCTCGAGGATGTCAGCGTCGTGCGGGACAACGCCTACTTCGGCCCGAACGAGCTGCTCGATGAGCGCAATGTGCTGCTCGACGAGCTCGCCCAGTATGTCGACTTTGAATATACGAGCAACGCCGACGGCACGGTGACGGTTGTCATCGGCGGCCAGACGGCGGTCAGCGGCGGCAAATACGACTCCCTCTCGCTGGCGCGGGATGGGGAGACCGATGTCGTCAGTGTCCGCTGGGTCTCGACCGATGAGGCGGTCGATGCGCTGACCGGTTCGCTCAAGGCGTCGACCGACTATATCAACGGCCGCGGCCCCAACCTCAAAAATCAGGGGGAGAGCACCAGCAAGGGCTTCCTTTACTATCAGGACAAGCTCAACGCCCTTGCCCAGACGCTGGTAAGCGTGGCCAACCGGATCATCCCCGAGGCGGACGCGGACGGCAACCCGGTGAAGGACGCGGACGGCAACATCGTCTACCGCCAGCTGCTCGGGGCGCTGAGCGACGAGCCGGATGCCGATGGGCTCTACCATGTGCGCTCGGACATCCCGGTGACGGCCGACAACATCTCGATTTCGGACGCCTGGGCGGCCGATTCCGGCTATATCATCTACCAGCGCAACGAGGAGGGGGACACCGAGAATGTCGGCAACTACGCGCTCGCCTTTGCCGAGGCGCTGACCACCGGTACCCACTATTTCGACGCCAATGGGGAGGAATTTTCCGGTACCTTCCTCGACTATATCAACGGCTATGTGACCACCCTGGCGGAGGAGGTCAGCTTTGTCGAGACCCGCAGCACCGCCAGCAGCACGATCGTCAACACGCTGGAGGACAGCCGGGATTCGGTCTCGGGTGTCGTGGTGGACGAAGAGGTAGCCAATGTCATGCTCTACCAGAAGTCGCTCTCGGCCGCCTCGCGGGTGATGACCGCGATGGACGAGGCGCTCGATGTGATTATCAACAAGATGGGCCTGGTTGGCCGGTAACCGGACAGCCCCATCGGGAAAGGATGGCAGCAAGATGCGCGTGGCACAGCGGATGATCAGCCGCAACTATATGATGACCCTCAACACCAGCCTCTCCAAGCGGGCGGAAAGTCTCGAGCGGGGCAGCTCGGGGCTCAAATTCCAGAAGCTGTCCGATAACGTGGCGGACGGCAGCCGCGCGATGCATATCCAGGAGCAGCGGCTGCAGAGCACCCAGCAGCTGAACAATGTTGAGGATCTGCTCGACGAACTCAATTCGGTCGACAGCAATATGGAGGCGATCCACTCGATCCTCCAGTCGATCCAGGAGAAGACGCTCGAGGGGATGAGCGAGAGCTACGGCGAGGACAACCGGGCGGTGCTGGCCCAGGAGATTGCCAGCAAGAAGGAGCAGATTCTGCAGTTTGCCAACGCCCAGTTCGCTGGCAAGTATCTCTTCAGCGGCACCAACAACTCGACCCAGCAGTTTACCGTCGACGAGACAAGCGGCAAGCTCATGTTCAACGGCGTGCTGGTGGAGGATATCTTCCAGGATACCGACGGCAAGTTCTACTACAATGTCACCGATGAAACCACGACGCCGCCCACGGTGACCCAAACCCAGGTGCCCAACAGCGACGAGATTTTCGCCGATATCGGCCTGGGGCTCAAGATCACCTCCGGGAAGGAGGCCGATCCGCGGACGGCGCTCCAGGTGTCCTTTTCCGGCCTCGAGCTGTTGGGCTTCGGCGGCGGGGAGGACCCGGTGATTGGCGACAAGGGGACCGAAGTGGCCTCCAATGTCTACGATCTGCTGACCCAGATCGAGCAGGCGCTGACCTCCGATTTTGACAAGACGGCGCTCGATGACCTGCACACCCAGCTGGTGGCGCTGACCGATCAGGTCGGCATGAACCGCACCGAGCTGGGCACCCGGATGGATTTCCTCGAACGCTCCAAATCCCGGCTGGAGGCGGACATCGACAACATGACCGAGATGGAGTCGAACCTCATCTCCTCCGACCCCGCCGAGGAGGCCATCAAGATGAAGGAATGTGAGTATGTCTGGATGGCGGTGATGCAGCTGGGGAGCCAGATTCTGCCCACCTCGCTGCTCGAGTTCATCGGCTATTAACCGCCCGTCTGGACAGGCTGCACGGAGGAGGGAGTCTGGATGCAGCAGCTTTTGAAGATTACCACCACCCCCATTCAATACGATCTCCATATCGAA
>CASGDD010000104.1 GCA_949300115.1 uncultured Oscillospiraceae bacterium
TTCTCATAGACCACCTTGTCCTTGACGGCGGCGGCAAACGCCTCCGCAGGGGCCTCAAACAGCCCCTCCTCCGACGGCTCGAGGGTGACCTGATAATCGCCCGCCGCGAGACCGTCGAGATGGAGACTGCCCTTGCCCTCCTCATCGGTATGGGTCTCGGCCGTCCCGTCCGGGCCGGTCAGCGTCACCGTGAAGGGAATGCCCTCCACCGTCTCCCCTGCCGCATCGACGAGGGTGATATAGAGGTCGTTTTCCACCGAACTGAACCGGAGTGAAACCGGCCCGACCGCGCGCGTTTGCGCCAGCTCGACCACCTGCAGCGTCTCCTGCTGCACCAGCGCGGCGACCGGCTTGGCAAGCGGCTGGGCGGCCTCGGAGGAGGCGGAGGCGGTAGCGGACGCCGCCGGCAGGGATGTATCCCCCTGTCCCATCGTCCAGGCGGACAGCACCACCGTACTGACAAGTATGAGCGCGAGGGCCGCCAGGGCCGCCCGCCGGCAGAGCTGCAGCATCCCGCCGCCTCCTTTCCCATCCAGCGATTGACATAAAAACAGCATTATGGAACCATTGTACCCCATCCTCTCCCATTTGGCAAGGCCCTTCACGCGTTTATCGGCGGAGAGGCAGATGCAAAAAATGGAAATTGCCCGGCGCCACGGCAGACCGGACGGGCACCCCGGCCCGCTCTATACAAAACCACCACAACTTCCTTCGCAATCGGCGCAAAAGCTGGCTTCCCGACCGATTGCATGGGCGGCCGCTTCCATGCTATACTAGGATTGGTGTAATAGTCAATGAAATCCATCGCATCGGGGTGCTTTCCCCGCATCCGAACGCTATCTGATTGGAGTGAGGTCTATGCGCAAAACCAAAATTGTCTGTACGATGGGGCCCGCCAGCGATGATCCCCGGATTATCGAGGCAATGATCGACGCGGGGATGAACGTCGCCCGCTTTAACCTTTCCCACGGAGATTATGACGAGCTGTCCGGCCGGGTCGCCCGGGTCAAGGAGGCCATCGCCCGCAAGGGCAAAAATGTCGCCCTGCTGCTCGATACCAAAGGGCCCGAGGTGCGGATCGGCACCTTCACCGAGGGCGCCGTCGAACTGCTCGAAGACCAGTCGTTTGATCTGCGCAAGACGGGCGAGGGGGATGAGACGGGGGTCTCGATCTCCTATCCCCGCCTGGTCGACCTGCTCGGCGCGAGCGGACGGGCGGCCGGCACCGAGCTGCTGCT
The DNA here is from genome assembly GCA_949300115.1 of uncultured Oscillospiraceae bacterium. Taxonomy (GTDB): domain Bacteria; phylum Bacillota; class Clostridia; order Oscillospirales; family Ruminococcaceae; genus CASGDD01. The sequence continues at coordinate 1,239 of CASGDD010000104.1, forward strand.
CGACGACGGCAAAATCTCGCTCGAGGCCCTTTCGGTCGACAGCGACGCCATCCACTGCCGGGTGCTGAAAGGCGGGCGGCTCTCCAACCGCAAGAGCATCAACATCCCCGGCTTCCACATTCAGATGCCCTACATCTCCCAACAGGACCGCAAGGACCTCGAATTCGGCCTCGCGCTCGGCGTCCACTACATCGCCGCCTCCTTTGTCCGTTCGGCCGACGATGTGCGCAACCTGCGGGACTTTGTCGACTCGCTCGGCTACGACCACATCGGCATCATCTCGAAGATTGAAAACCAGTCGGGTGTCGACAACATCGACGCCATCCTCGAGGTCAGCGACGGGCTGATGGTCGCCCGCGGGGACATGGGGGTGGAAATTCCCTTCATCAAACTGCCGGCCATCCAGAAGTCGCTCATCCACAAGGCGGTGCTCAAGGGCAAGTATGTCATCACCGCCACCCAGATGCTCGAGAGCATGACCTCCATGCCCCGCCCGACCCGTGCCGAGATCAGCGACGTCGCCAACGCCGTCTACGACGGCACCTCGGCGGTCATGCTGTCGGGCGAATCGGCGATGGGCCGCTACCCGGTCGAGAGTGTGCGCGCCCTCGCTTCCATCTGTGAGGAGGCGGAGAACAACAGCGAATATTCCAACCTCATCCCCTTCCTCGAGGAGAACCTTCCCGCCCCGGTCGATTTCCGGGAAAACATCTGTATGTCGGCCAAGGAGGTCGCCGAGCGGATCGGCGCCGCCGCCATCATCACCGAGACGCTGACCGGCCGGGTGGCCCGGACGCTCGTGCGCTACCGCCCGCCCTGCCCGATTGTCGCGGTCACCACCACCGAGTCGATTCTCATGAGCCTCACCCTCAACTGGGGCATCACGGCGGTGCGCGGGGAGGAGATGGATTCCTCCGACGCCATCACCCAGCAGGCGATCGACAAGGCACTCGAGACGGGGGTGGTCAAACGGGGGGACACGGTTGTCGTCATCTCCTCCAACAAGGCCAATCCCACCCAGGGCACCGACACCCTCAACATCCGCATCGTATAGGCGGCAGATGGCCGTGCGGCCCGCAATTTGCCTCTTTTTTCCGGTGGCCAGGTGTGGTATACTGAGCTGGAATCGACGGACGGACCTTCGGCCTGCCGATATTTATTCCATAAAAACTAAGGAGAAGATCTATGAAGTTCCGCAAAATTCTCTGCATGTCCCTTGGCCTGCTGCTCACCGGCTCGATGATGGCCGGCTGTTCGGAGAGCGGCAGCAGCGAAAACCCCGTCGCCACCATCGAGGTGGACGGCTACGGCACGATGGTGGTCGAGCTCTACCCCGACAAGGCGCCCAACACGGTCGCCAACTTCATCGCACTGGCCAACGACGGCTTCTACGATGGGCTGACCTTCCACCGCGTCTCCCCCGGCTTTGTCATCCAGGGCGGTGACCCCAACGGCAATGGCACCGGCGGCCCCGGCTATTCGATTGCGGGTGAGTTCGCGCTCAACGGCTTTGAGGACAACGACATCTCCCACGAGAAGGGGGTCATCTCGATGGCCCGCGCCTCGGCGCCCGATTCGGCCGGCAGCCAGTTCTTCCTCATGCTCGAGGACAACGACTTCCTCGATGGCCAGTATGCCGCCTTCGGCCGGCTGATCGAAGGGGAGGATGTGCTGGAGGCGATTGGCAGCTGTGAGCTGATTGCCCAGGAGACCCCCGCCGATCCCCCGGTCATCACCTCGATCACGGTGGACACCAAGGGCGTCACCTACGACGCGCCCGAGACCATCCCCGAATAGCGAATAGCGGCTTGCAACTTCAAACGGCCGATCCTCTGCAGATGGAGGATCGGCCGTTTTTCATAACCGTCAAGCGGAGCAGGGATGTGGCAGCCGGTGTCACCGGCTCGCCCGGTAGTCGTTGATGAGGCAGCCGGCGAGCAGCACCCGGCGTTCCTCCGCCGTCAGCTCGCCGAGCGAGAGGGAGACCGGCCGGGCATCCGACGCCGTCAGCAGATAGCCCTCCACCTGCCCGGCGCCCTCCGCAATCGCCCGCCGGATATGTGGCAGCAGCAGCCAGTCGCCCTTGTGGAAAAGATGCTCATCGTCGGTGACGAGCGGCAGCATCCCCCAATTGAGCAGATTGGAGCGGTAGCGCTTGGTCGCATAGGCGAGGGCAATGTTGGCGCTGCCGCCCAACACCCGCTGGCAGGAGGCGGCCTGTTCGCGGGCCGAGCCATCCCCCGGGCAGTTGGCATAGAGCGTGCTGCCGATGCCGATATCCTCCCGCGCGACCGTCCGGTCGAGCGCCTGAATCCGGCCATACAGCGCATCCAGATCGTCGATGGTGAGGGCGGCCACCGCCTTCGCCTCCCCGACATAGGCGGGGTCGCGGCGGGAAAGGGTGAATTCGGCCAGCCGCAGCGGGTTGGAACGGAAGGAGGAGGTCTCCCCCGAGGGGATCAGCTCATCGGTGGTGGTCACCGGGTCGTGCAGCTCGCTGACCACCTTGACGAGCAGATGCGCGGCCATCGCCGGCAATACCGGCCAGTCGCGGATATTCGGCCCCATCCGCAGCGGCACCCGCGGATCGGCATGGCCCCAGCCGTCATACACCCGTTTGCGGTAGATCGACCGGTCGAAATGGCGGACTGTGCGGCGAGCATCGACATCCTCCTCGGTGGCCGCGGTGATCCGGCCGCCATTTTTCGCCGTCGCGGCGATCGAGCGGGCATCCATCAGCGCGACCAGCGCGAGCTGCCCCTCGCCCGGCTTGGAGCCCTCCCGATTGGGGAAGTTGCGGGTGGTGTGCCGGATGGAAAGCGCGCCGTTGGCCGGGGTATCCCCCGCGCCGAAGCAGGGCCCACAGAAGGCCGACCGCAGGATCACCCCCGCCTCCATCAGGCTGGCCGCCGCCCCATTTTGGATGAGCTCGAGGTAGGTCGGCTGGCTCTCGGGATAGACGCTCATCGAGAAGACGCCCGCCCCGATCGACCGATTCCGGAGGATTCCGGCCGCCGCCATCAGGTTGTCGAAGCTGCCGCCGGCGCATCCGGCAATGATCCCCTGCTCGGCCCAGACGCCGCCGTCGTGTACCTTGCCCAGCAGATCGATCGGGACTCCGGGGAACTGCGCCCGGCAGCGCGCCTCCACCTCCCCCAGGATCTCCCGGGGATGGGCCTGCAGCTCGGCAATCGGGTAGACGTTGGCGGGATGGAAGGGCAGCGCAATCATCGGACGGATCTGCGAAAGATCGACCCGGATGAGCCCGTCATAGCAGGCGACCGGCGCGGGGGCGAGCGGACGGTAGTCCTCCGGCCGGCCATGCAGCGCGTAGTAATCCGCCACCCGCGCATCGCAGACCCAGATGGAGGAAAGACAGGCGGCCTCGGTGGTCATCACATCGATCCCATTGCGGAAGTCGACCGGCAGCGCAGCGATGCCGTCGCCGACAAACTCCATCACCTTGTTTTTGACCGTCCCCGCCCGAGAGACCGCCCCGATGATCGCCAGCGCGACATCGTGCGGGCCGACCCCCGGCTGGGGGGTACCGGTCAGGTAGACGGCCACCACCTCCGGGCGGGCAAGCTCGTACGCACGGCCACAGAGCTGCTTGGCCAGCTCGCCGCCCCCCTCCCCGATCCCCATCGTGCCGAGGGCACCGTAGCGGGTGTGGCTGTCGGAGGCAAGGATCATCCGCCCGACCCCCGCCATCATCTCCCGATTGTAGGCGTGGATGACCGCCTGATGGGGCGGCAGATAGATGCCGCCGTACCGCCGGGCCGCCGAAAGCGCAAAGGCATGGTCGTCCTCGTTGATCGTTCCGCCCACCGCACAGAGGGCGTTGTGGCAGTTGGTCAGGACATAGGGCAGCGGGAAGCGCTCCATCCCCGACGCACGGGCGGTCTGGATGATGCCGACGTAGGTGATGTCGTGGGAGGCGAGCGAGTCGAAGCGAAGACTCAGCCGGCGGGGATCGTCCGAACGGTTGTGACTCTCCAGAATACCGGCCGCCATCGTCCCCCGACGCGCCTCCTCCCTATCCACCCGTCTGCCGCAGCGCGCCTCGATCGCAGCCGCCGCATCCGGCCCATCCTGCAGGATATCTTTCCCATCCAGCAGAAAGACATCGCCTTCATAACACTGAATCATCGGTCACCGTCCCCTTTCCTCTCCCTGCCATAGCGGGTACCATCGCCATATTTGCAGGATAATTTAAATTTATTGCAAATTATAGCATGTATCTCGCAAAAAATCAATCGAAGATCGATTATATAGAATGATAAAACAGCATTCCTTCATCTCCTTCTTTTTGGCGGGAATGACAAAAGCGCCATGTCCGAAGACATGGCGCCGGGGCGATATTGCAGGTATTTTAGAAATTGTTGCGCTGCTGCCAAAATCCAACCGCGCCCAAAACCACGGTGGCGACGGCACAGCAGGCCGTGATCGCACCCAGAATCATCACCGTCAGGGAAAGTCCTTTTTTCATCCTTGATCACCTCACTGCTCAGATTGGACCGACATTGCCTGCTTTCGGGGAAGGCGGACACCGCCCGCGCCCATGCAGCAGGATGATACTTTATCAGTATATCACATCTCCGCGCCGGCCGCAATCCCATCCGTGCCGGAAGGGGCGGCCAGGTGTATAGGTGTTACAAGGATATGTAACCGATAAGGGCAAAAAGACAGCAAATAGAAAAGACCGGTCGTAAGGTTTAAGTTGCCAAGACAAAACCGAAAGAAGGTCAGACCTATTTGCTGTGAATAAGATAACACAGACCATGCGGTTTCGGCAAACCGTCATAGGATATTCTTTGAAACACGGTGTAACAAAAGCGGCGATCCGCGATCGGCTCAATCGACCGTATATTTCCCGATGGCGCAAGCGGTATGGCGGCACACCGACATCTTTGGCGGATCGCTCTCACCGACCTTACAGCCATCCCAATCAACATACACCGTTCTTCCCAGCCGCAGCCACAACTGCGGCCTTTTGCCACGCTCTGATTCCCCTCATTTTTCTCTCGCCTTTTTTGCTTTTACCTCCTGACTTTTTATAGCGGGTCTTGCTGTCCATGCGCAAAAGAAAAGAGCAGCCGTTTCCGTGATAGAAAACAGCTGCCCTCCAATGGGTAATGTTACAATTTCGGATTATTGATTATAGGCATCCGTCAATTTTTCCTGCATTTCTGGCAAGGTATAAATTCCTCCGACTTCAACTCCTAACAGGTCAGGACGGGTAGGATAGGTGACAAACAAATCTTCTTCCAAGCGTTGCACCCAAACAATCACCGTCCTTAATCGAGTTGAATAGGTGACAATGGAATCCATATAGTCTATTTCAGAAAGATCGTCCTCGATCATTGGATTGGTCAAACCGAAAAATCCACAAGGAACGGTTGCGTTGGCTGGCGGTGTAGCACCGTGATCTTTAGAGATGGCACCGTCTTCCTCTGTATAGGCTGTATATGCCCCGCTCTCTCCATTGCCGGTGTCTTGAACAATATAAAGCACATCATTTGTGAGAGCTTGGCTATAATCGGTCATATCAGTTGCCAAAAACCAATCATTCGTCCTTAACAAATACGCTTTTATTGTGTTATCGCCCAACTGCGCCAAAATATCGGAAGGGATTTCTGACGAAAAATCCTCCCGATGTTCCGCGAACAATGTTGCGTCACCATTTCCGAAGCCGCCGTCATCGGGATTAAACGGATATGCGAAGTAAATACCAACTACAATTACAACGCAAAGGCAGGCGGCTATGGCTCCCCACTTTATCCAGCCGGGCTTCTTCGCTTGGTGACAGGCCCCTGCCTCGCTGATATGCTTCTCACTGATGCTATCGAGGGCTTCATATGGTTTTTCGTTCGTCATCGTTCGAAGCCCCTTTCGAAAAGGTCGTTGTGTCGTTTTAAGCGGATGCGGTTCAGGATCATTGACCCTGCTCCATCATTTCTGAAGCGGAAGGGGCAGCCAGGCGGCGGACGCTGCCGCCGGGGAAGAGCTTGCTTTCAAAGACGGTCTCCCGATTGTCGAGGTCGGGATTTTGGATGCGCGAGACGATATATTCGGCCGTCCTGGCGCCCACATCGTAGGGCGGGAAACCGGAGTAGCAGAGATCGATGTAGAAGAGGTCGTGGTTGGGCAGGGTACCATAACAGGCCACCGACAGATCCTCCGGGATGCTGTAGCCGTTGTGTTTGAAGTAGCGCAGCGCATTGCTCGCAAGTCCCGAATGGGCCACCAGGACGGCGGTCGGTGGGTCCTCCCTCTGCATCAGCGATTTGGCGTTGTTGTAGCCATCCATCGCAAAAAAGGACTCGCTGCAGGCGAGATAGGGATAGTGCTCGTCGACGGTGATGCCCGCCTGCCCCATCGCCTGGGCAAAGCCGTGCAGCCGGTGCTTGCCGGTCGAGAGCGACCGCTCACAGTCGATCAACCCGATCTTGCGGTGGCCCATCTGCAGCAGATAGCCGGTCAGCTCGAGAATCCCCTGATAGTAGTTGGAATTGACCGAATCGCCGCGGAAATCCGGGTGATCGATCATCCGCTCGACCAGCACCATCGGCACCCGGCCGCTGAGCTCGACCAGCAGCTCGTCGTTCTGGTTGGTCGGGTTGAGGATGATCCCCTCCGCCTGGCTGCTGATAAACCGCTGGAGGTAGATGGCCTCCTGATCCTTGTCGTCGTCGGTGCTGACCACCATCAGGTTGTAGCCGGCCGCCCGCAGATAGCGGTCGACCTCTCTGGCGATGGTGGCAAAATAGCTGTTGGAGATGTCCGAGATGAGCATACCGATCGTGCCCGTCTTGGTCTTGCGCAGGTTGCGCGCCACCGTATTGGGCACAAAGCCCAGCTCGCGGATTGTCTCCCGCACCCGCTCCACCGTCTGGGGATTCACCCTGGGATCGTTGTTGACCACGCGGGACACGGTCGCCGTCGAAACGCCGCACAACCGCGCGATATCCTTCATCTTCAGTTCCGCCATCTTTTTCGCTCCTACCGCCTGGATTTTGCCCCGGACAGGCTCTGCCGGCGCGCCATCGCCGGTAAAGGATACAACCGGCCATCGCCCGCCATGCTGATTACCATGTCTATTATAAGGATATTGCCGATCGATTGTCAAACCCCCACAGAGCCCCGGGAAGAATTTTTCTCTGTAAAACGCTGATGTTTATCGCTGCAATGATAACCAGCGGCAAAATATCCCCTCTTGGGGCTACCCCGCTGTCCCAGCCGAAAAAAAGAATCCATTTTCTTGTCACTTCACCATTGACAGCGCCCACGAAATATACTATAATACATATGCTGTCCAAACGGAACAGCGTTTTCGGGGTGTAGCTCAGTTTGGTATGAGTGCCTGGTTCGGGACCAGGAGGCCGTGAGTTCGAGTCTCACCACTCCGACCAAAAATCGCGGTTTGCAGGTTTTCCTCGTCGAAAGCTGCAGACCGCGATTTTTCCATAGGGGGCTTAGCCCCCTCTATGGCGGAGATTTCTGCCGCTTACGCTCTGGAAATCTCCTGAACACCCCCATAGAGGAAAAGCGGCAGATGCCATGCGGCCTGCCGCTTTTTGGGGGCGTTTCTATTGCGAAGCTCTTCCCATCCCTGTAACAAGCAACCACAAAGCCATCGGAAGGGTGAAATGATCGCCGGTTCCGATGGCTTTTGTATCTTCGTATCGTTTTATCTATTTACATCTTATCCATTTACATCGATCGCTCCTATTCCTCCCGCAGCCGTT
>CASGDD010000105.1 GCA_949300115.1 uncultured Oscillospiraceae bacterium
CGCCTACTCCGGCCGCGTGTAGCGCCTGCGCGTCTCCCCATCCCGCACGTCAAAGCAGACAACCTGGCAGATCACCTTCGTCTGGGTCGAAAAGCACACCTCGATCGCAAAACAGTCCCCCACCCGGTCGTAGACACGCGCTGCGGACATGGTGCCGTTTGCCTTGGTCGACACGCTGTTGGCCAGATAGCCGACCTGCTGCCCACCCTCGGCCAGCACCCGGATGGCTTCGGTATCGTAGGGATTGTCCGGCTCCTTGCAGCAGAGCAGCACCTTCCCGACGGCAAAGGGATTTCCCTCCCGATAGCGGGTCAGTCTCGTGATGGTCACAAAGGTCCCGTCCAGCATCTGTCGTCCCCCCTGCCGGCCCTTCTTCCGCCGGCCGTTTCCCGATCTCCTCCCATCCTGCTGTCTCCAGTATACGGGATTCCGCCACCGCCGTCAACCCGCCCACGCCCGCGGACAGCAAAACCCCCGATCACATCCGATCGGGGGTTCGCTGTGAAGTTTACCTTAGGCATATCCAGAGGCCCAAAGGGGCCGGAGATGACAGAACAAAGGGGCAAGCTTCGCGCTTATTGCAGTCCAAAATAGGTCTCAAATTCCCACAGCACCGGCCGGCCTTCCCGAAGCGAACGCTGGACATCGATCACTCGCTGGTTCTCGCTGCCGCGAAAGCGCAGTTCGAGATTGCGTTTGGCGAGGATGAACGGCCCATCGACCAGAATCATCATCTTGCTAAGCAGCCGCTTCTGCGCCTCGCTGCCCTTTTCCAGCAGCCATTCCCAGGTGTAGCCGGTATAGAGCATAAAATCGAACCGGGGGCAGCGCGCATGGACAAGATCGACCAGCCGGTCCACCGCCTCCGCCTGCTCCATCGGCTCGCCTCCCGAGAGGGTAATGCCCCGGATCAGCGGGTTGGCGGTCACCTTGTCGGCCACCGCCTCGATCGTCCATTCCTCGCCGCCGGCGGGGTCATGGGTGGTGGGGTTGTGACAGCCCTCGCAGTGGTGGGAACAACCCTGGACGAAGACGGTTGCCCGGATCCCGGGACCATCCACGACCGATTCGAGCTCCAATCCCGCCATCCGCAGGGTGGTAGGCTGCCCGTCCATCAGAGCGACAGCGAGTGCTTGACGCGGTCACGGACTTCGGCACGCTTGGCGTTGTTGAAACGATCGACCGTACCGACCAGATAGCCGGTGATGCGGCGGATCCGCTCAAATTTGATGCCCTCGCCGATGACCTCTTCGCCGCGCGCGTTGGTGGTGATGCTTCCGTTAATCATAATGATGCCTCCTCCGTTTCACAGGTAGTTGTAGGGGTAGCGGTTGCAGCCTCGGAGAGATCCAGCGGATTGGGGATACGGTCCGCCTCCTCATGGATATCGCCGGTGTAACCGATGGAATCGCTGTTGTAGTTGATATAGACGCCGAGCTGGCGGAGCTTTTCGACCGAAACCGGCTCGCCGTCCCGCCGTCCGCAGCGGGGGCAGGTCTCGCCGATGATGCCGGTATAGCCGCAGACCGGGTCGCGGTCGACCGGATGGTTGATCGAGCCGTAGCCGATGCCGATCTCCTTCATAAAGCGGATGATCGTCTCGAAGGCGTCGACATTCTGCACCAGATCGCCGTCCAGCTCGACATAGGAGATGTGGCCGCCGTTGGTCAGCGCATGGTAGGGCGCCTCGATGCGCAGCTTCTCAAACGCCGAAATCGGGTAGTAGACGGGGACATGGAAGGAGTTGGTGTAGTACTCCCGATCGGTCACCCCCGGAATGACGCCGAAGCGCTTGCGGTCGATGCCGACAAACCGGCCCGACAGCCCCTCGGCTGGCGTACCGATCAGGGTGATGTTCATGCCGTACTTCTTGCCCGCCTCATCGCAGCGGCGGCGCAGGTAGCCGATGATATCGAGTCCTAAATTCTGGGCCTCCTTCGATTCGCCGTGATGCTTGCCGGTGAGCGCCTTGAGCGTCTCGGCCAGCCCGATGAAGCCGACGGTGAGGGTGCCGTGCTTGAGGATCTCCCCGATCTTGTCGTCCGGGCCCAGCCGGTCGGAATCGATCCAGACCCCCTGCCCCATCAGGAAGGGGAAGTTGCGCACCCGCTTCTCCGCCTGGATCTTATACCGCTCGAGCAGCTGATCGATCACCAGGTCGAACTTGCGGTCGAGATCCTCGAAGAAGTTGTCGATGTTGCCGTTCGCCTTGATGGCGATGCGCGGCAGGTTGATCGAGGTAAAGCTTAAGTTGCCGCGGCCGGTGACAATCTCACGGGTGGGATCGTAGCGGTTGGCGATGACCCGGGTGCGGCAGCCCATGTAGGCCACCTCGGTGCGCACATCGCCCGGCTTGTAGTACTGGAGGTTGAAGGGGGCGTCGAGGAAGGCGAAGTTGGGGAACAGCCGCTTGGCCGACACCCGGCAGGCCAGCTTGAAGAGGTCGTAGTTGGGATCCTCCGGATTGTAGCTGACCCCCTCCTTGACCTTGAAGATGTGGATGGGGAAGATGGGGGTCTCGCCGTTGCCGAGACCCGCCTCGGTCGCGAGCAGCAGGTTTTTGATGACCATCCGCCCCTCGGGGGAGGTGTCGGTGCCGTAGTTGAGGGAGGAGAAGGGGATCTGCGCGCCGGCACGGGAGTGCATGGTGTTGAGGTTGTGCACCAGCGCCTCCATCGCCTGGTAGGTATCCCGGTCGGTCTCCTTATGCGCCTTGTCGACCGCAAACCGCTGTACCCGCTCGATCAGCGCCGGATCGATCCGCTCCCGCAGCCGGAGCGCCTCGGCCTCCTGATAGCCGTTGTCATTCGCCAGGATGGGGTCGAGCCCCTCCTCGGCGCGGACCTGGTCGGCAATCGCCTTGGCCGTCCCCAGCCCGTCGGGCAGATCGGCCAGCAGCTCGAGCGCCTTGCCCAGGTTGGCGAGGTAGTTCTTGCGGTAGCTCTTGGCCACCCCCTTGGCCATGCCGAAATCGAAGTTGGGAATCGACTGGCCGCCGTGCTGGTCGTTCTGGTTCGACTGGATGGCGATGCAGGCGAGGGCCGAGTAGCTGGCGATGCTGTTGGGCTCGCGCAAAAAGCCGTGGCCGGTGCAGAAGCCGCCGTCAAACAGCTTTTCGATGTCGATCTGGCAGCAGGTGGTCGTCAGGGTGAGGAAGTCCATATCGTGGATGTGGATGTCCCCCTCCCGATGGGCCTTGGCATGCTCGGGCTTTAAGACGAACATCTCGTAGAACTGCTTGGCACCCTCCGATCCGTATTTGAGCATGGTGCCCATCGCGGTGTCGCCGTCGATGTTGGCGTTCTCCCGCTTGATGTCGTTCTCGTCGGCCGACTGGAAGGTTAAGTCCTCATAGACCTTCATCAGCCGGGTGTTCATCTCCCGGATGCGGGTGCGCTCGGCGCGGTAGAGGATGTACTCCTTGGCGGTCCGGCTGTAACCGGCGTTCGAGAGGGTCTCCTCGACGATATCCTGAATCTGCTCGACGGTCGGCGCCTTGTCGGTAAAGCGCTCCTCGAGGACCGTCTGAACCTGCCCGGCCAGCTCCTCCGCCGCCTTGTACTCCCGGTTGCCGGTCACCTGCAGGGCTTTGTAAATCGCGTTGGCAATCTTCTCAAGCTCGAACGGAACCTCTCGGCCATCCCGCTTGATGATGGTTGTAATCATCCGCTGGCGCACCTCCATCGTTTCTGCTTCCATCCCGCATCCATCGGACGACTACATCTTGTAGTCATCCAAGCGAAACTATACTAATTATAGTCCCCAAACATGCTCCTGTCAATCGAATTACCACCGGACAACCCTCCGAATGATTGCTCAAAAGCGGCGAACTTTTTTGGTGAAATCGGAGAAGGGTGGGACGCTGTTCCCTCCCGGTGCACATCCTGCCCGGCCGCCCCTCTTGACATCTGTTCGCGAATTTGATAATATAAAGCTACAACAATGATATCATTTCAATATCAGAGGTGATCTTGATGGAATCGCGCACACCCACGAATCCCGATCTGCAAGAAGTCGAACTGCACGCCGCAAACGGCATGATTTTCCTGCTTGGCAACCTGCTGCTCATGTTTGCCTGGCTGGCGGTCCTGATCCTCTCGATCGTCGCGCTCAGCCAAAACGGCTCGTCCCTCCTTGGGATCCTGATGCTCGTCCTCTCCGTCCTCTACCTTTTCCTCATCGGCCCCATCCTCTTCGGCGGCCTCAAGGTCCTCAAGCCGAATGAGGCGCTGGTGCTGACCCTCTTCGGCCGGTATGTCGGCACCCTCAAGGGCCCCGGCTTCTACTTTGTCAACCCCTTCTGCTCGGCGGTCAACCCGGCCGCGGGGACGCAGGCGGCCACCACCGCCTCCTTCTCGATCGATTCGCCCACCGCCGCCGCCAGCTCGCCGTCGGCTGCCCGCGGCAATGTGACCCTCCCCTCCCTCAGCAAAAAGATCAGTCTCAAGACACTCACCCTCAACAACGACCGGCAGAAGATCAACGACAAGCTCGGCAACCCGGTCATCATCGGCATCGCGGTGGTCTGGCGGATTGTCGACACCGCCCAGGCGGTCTTCAATGTCGACAACTACAAGGAGTTTCTCTCGATCCAGTGCGATTCGGCGCTGCGCGACATCGTCCGGCTCTACCCCTACGACGCCGCCGGCGACAGCGAGGAGAAGTCGCTGCGCGGCTCGAGCCAGGAGATCAGCGAGCGGCTGCGGCGTGAGATCCAGGCGCGGGTGGCCTTTGCCGGGCTGGAGATCCTTGAAGCCCGCATCACCCAGCTCGCCTACGCCCCCGAAATCGCCTCGGCCATGCTTCAGCGGCAGCAGGCGGCCGCCATCATCGACGCCCGCCAGATGATCGTCGAGGGGGCGGTCGGCATGGTTGAGATGGCCCTCTCCAAGCTCAGCGAACAGCAGATTGTCCAGCTGGACGAGGAGCGCAAGGCGGCGATGGTCAGCAATCTCCTGGTCGTGCTCTGCGCCAACCGGGACGCCCAGCCGATTGTCAACTCCGGCTCGCTCTATTAGGATAACCCCGGGATGGCTCCTACCATCCCCCGCCCTCGTCCCGAAAGGAGGCGGCAACCCTGGCTACCGACAACAAACCCAAAAAGCAGCTGCTGCTCCGCCTCTCCCCTGCCCTCTGGCAGGAGCTGGCCGCCTGGGCGGAGGACGATTTCCGCTCGATCAACGGGCAGATTGAATATCTGCTGACCGAATGTGTCCGCCGGCGCAGAAAGGGCAAATCCATGGAGCCCACCGGGGAGGATCCGGACGGCGGTGCCTGATCCTCCGCCCAGCCCCGCTCGCCCCTATCCCTTGCGGATGATCCGGCATCGACCGCGCACCCTCTCCCAAGCCCGACGCTCCTCTGGATGTGCCGGGCTTTGGACTGCTTGGGGCCATCCATCCGTCCACCCGCCCACATGCAAAGGCCCGGCGTTCCCACAGGGGAAGGATCGCCGGGCCTTTGGGGGATGTACAGACGGTCGGGCCGTGCCGGGGGACGCGCGTTGCTAACAGTCGCAGCCTTCCAGCTCGGTAAGTGTCGGGGGGAAGAACTCGTCGGAGGGGAACTTGACCTTGGCAAACAGCTCGCAGGGATCGTCGGCCGAGCTCGTCGGGGTGGTGCATTCCTTGTCGGGCACCCCAAAATCGTAGGCCGGGATGAGGATCTGGACGTTGCGCTCGATCTGGACAATCGAGAAAAGGCCCAGGGTGATGGTCACGCAGCGGACGGGAACCACCCCGAAGAAGGTCCCGCCGAAATAGTCGCTGATCGACGGAGGGATGGAGATCTGATAGTCCCCCGGGAAACAGCAGTCGCGCAGGCGGCAGTTGAGGACGATCGGGTCGACCACCTGGACACTCGCAACCGGCAGATTCGAACCGGAAAGCATCTCACCGGCATCGAAGGGGCTCGTATTGCTGCGGAAAACCTTCACCTTGCCCTCGCTGCCGTAGAGGATGACCCTCTTGGTAAAGGTGGCAAAGCCCTCCACCTGGGTGGGTACACTCATCGGCGCCGAGAAGACATCGAGCTTGATGAGGAAATAAAAGGTCATCTCGACCGAATAAAATCCCCGGTTAAAGGGGACGCTTTCGACATCCATGAAGACTTCCATCACTTCAACGGCCTTGCTTCGAACGGCGGTGGCGCTGTCGACAATCGCCTGCGCCTGATCGGTAAAGTAGACCTGGAGATCCTCCAGGCAATCTTTATCGCTGCAGCTGTCATAGATGCGGGCGGTGTCGATGCACACGGCTTCTTTAAAGCAGTTTGGTCCGGAATTTCCAGGCGAAACCACAGAATCTGCCATACCGAATCCTCCTTACAAGGTAATCAGCGAACGCCGAACCCCTCCCGTCCGGTTTGCGTGCGGCCCATCCCCCGCAGCGTGTCGGCTTTTCCTTCCCGGCAGGCATCTTCCCTCCCCTGCCGACCGCTGCCGCCCACCCTGCGGCGCCGCCGCATAGCCTCTGCCGGGCCGGTCTTCTCGGACGTTCCTCTGTAACGTCAGGACCAACGTCATTACATTGTATGAGGCGGGCGGCGTTTTGTGCCCGCTTTTTTCCCCGCCTTCCCACCGGCAACGGAGGGCCACACGCAGATTCGCGGGCAAACCGCTTCCCCTTGCCATCCCGTAGAATCCCGCGAAGGCGATCGTTCCGCAAAATCCCCCTCTTTCTTGCAGCATCCTCTTTTGCCGAGCTCGGGGATTGCTCCCCGATCGAATCCGGTTTTCAGGGCCCGGAAAGCCAAAAAACGTCCGCCGGGACCGCGGTCTCCGACGGACGCATCGCGCACTGTCCGGCCGCCCGGTCAATCGAGCGGGGTCAGCTTGGCAAAATTCTGCATAATCTTTTTGGTGCCCACCTTGTCAAAGGCGATCTCGAGCAGCGTGTCGTTGCCCATCGGCTTGGCCGAGAGGATCATCCCCTCGCCAAACACCTTGTGGGACACCCGGGCGCCCACCTTCAGCCCCACTGCGGGGGCCGGCTTCGAGGGTCCGCCCATGCCCGCCGAAACGCCGATCCGGCGGCTCTGGCTGTAGTCGACCGGCACCCGGCCGGGCTTCTGCGGCTTTTCGTGCAGCAGCGTCACCGTCGCGTCCTCGATCGACTTGCAGCCGGAGGGGATCTCCGAGACAAAGCGGGAGGGACGGTTGCGCTGGGTCTGACCAAAGAGCATCCGGGTGGTCGCCCGGGTCAGGTAGAGCGCCTCGCGGGCACGGGTCACCCCGACATACATCAGCCGGCGCTCCTCCTCGATCGCCTCGGGGGAAAACTGGCTCTGCACCCCGGGGAAGATGCCCTCCTCCATGCCGACGAGAAAGACGACCGGAAATTCCAGCCCCTTGGCCGAATGGAGGGTCATCATCACCACCGCGTCGGCGTCGGCGTCGTAGCTGTCGATATCCGAGACGAGCGCGACCTCCTCGAGGAAGCTCGCCAGGCTGGCGTCCGGGTTGTCCTCCTCATAGCGCAGGATGTTCGACTGCATCTCCTGCAGGTTCTCGATCCGGGTGCGGCCCTCCTCCCCCTGATGCAGCAGCATATCGAGGTAGCCGCTCCTATCGAGCACCGCCTCGAGCACCTTGTCGGGCGGCGCCTCCTCGGCCAGCGCGGCCAGCTCCTCCATCAGCGCACCGAACTGCAGCAGCCCCTTCGAGCGCCGGGCGAGGTCGGGATAGCGGTCGGCCCGGCGGATGATCTCGAGCATCGAAACGCCCTCCGCCCGGGCCAGCTGCTCGACCGCCGCCACCGTCGCGTCGCCGATCCCCCGCCGGGGTTCGTTGATGATCCGGCGCAGCCGCAGATCGTCGTCCGGATTGACGATGAGCGAGAGGTAGCAGGTGATATCCTTGATCTCCTTGCGTTCATAGAAGCGCAGCCCGCCGATGATCCGGTAGGGGATGCCCGCCTTGGCAAAGTAGGTCTCAATCGGGTTGGACTGGGCGTTCATCCGGTAGAGGATGGCGTGATCGCCGTATTTCCGGCCGGCCGCGACCCCCTTTTCGATCGTATGGGCGATAAATTCCGCCTCGCCGCCCTCGTTCTGGGCGGTGTAAAAGAGGATTTTCTCCCCCTCCGCCCCCGCCGTCCAGAGATTTTTCCCCTTGCGCTGGGTGTTGTTCGCGATGACCGCGTTGGCCGCGTTGAGGATCATCTGGGTCGAGCGGTAGTTCTGCTCGAGGCGGACGACGGTACAGCCGTCAAACTCCCGCTCAAAACCGAGGATATTCTCGATGGTCGCACCGCGGAACTTGTAGATGCTCTGATCGTCGTCGCCGACCACGCAGAGGTTCTGGTGCCGGGCGGCGAGCAGGCTGACAAACTGATATTGGGCGTGGTTGGTGTCCTGGTACTCGTCGACCAGGATGTAGCGGTAGCGGTTCTGGTAGTACTCGAGCACGTCGGGACATTCGCGGAACAGCCGCACGGTCAGCGCGATGATATCGTCGAAGTCGACCGCGTCGGCCGCCCGCAGCCGCTCCTGGTAGCGGGCGTAGACCTTCGCGATCACCGTCCGCCGGTGGTCGCCCTCGACCGCTTTGGCGTAATCCTGCGGGCTCATCAGCGCATCCTTCGCCCGGCCGATCTCCGAGAGGACCGAACGGGGCGGGAAGAGCTTGTCGTCGATATTCCCCTCCCGCAGCGTCTCGCGGATGATCCGCATCGCGTCATCCTGATCGTAGATCGAAAAGGCGCTCTTGTACCCCAGCCGCTCGATGTTCCGTCTGAGGATGCGCACGCAGGTCGCGTGGAAGGTGCCCGCCGCAATCTCCTCCGCCGGGCCGCCCAGCATCTTATGCAGCCGCTCCTTGAGCTCCCCGGCCGCCTTGTTGGTGAAGGTGATCGCCATGATCCGCCAGGGCTCCACCCGGTCGATCGCGAGGATGTCGGGGATGCGTTCGTCCCAGACCCCCTCCTTCAGGTAGCGCTCGAGCAGCCGGACCTCCTGCTCCTCCGGCTGGCGCAGAAAGTAGGGGGACCGATAGGCGTCGCCGTAGCGCACCATATTGGCCACCCGGGAGACGAGCACGGTCGTCTTGCCGCTGCCCGCCCCCGCCAGGATCAGCACCGGTCCCCGGACCTGAAAGACCGCCTCCCGCTGGCGTTCGTTGAGATAGTCATACGCCTTCGCCATCACCCGCCGGCGCAGGTTGAGCAGCTCGGCATTCGCTGGTATCGCCAAATTGCATCGCCTCCCATGGAAAAGGTTGCAGGGCACCAAAATACCCTGCAACCCGGATGTATCCTCTGTTGAATCGTGTACCGATGGAACCGGGCCGCTTACACCGACGGCGTCCAGCCCCTCCCGTCCCTGTTCGTGATGGATGCGCCGCAGACGGCGCTGGGCCATCCCCACCCGGCGGGACTAGCCGAGGATGTTGAGCAGGATGCCGGCCGCGACCGCCGAGCCGATGACGCCCGAAACGTTGGGGCCCATCGCGTGCATCAGCAGGAAGTTGCCGGGATCCTCCGCCTGACCGACCTTCTGGGAGACACGCGCCGCCATCGGGACCGCCGAGACACCGGCCGAACCGATCAGCGGATTGACCTTGCCGCCCGAGAATTTGTACATGATCTTGCCGAAGAGCACACCGCCCGCCGTGCCGAAGCTGAAGGCGATGAGGCCGAGGACGACGATGAAGATGGTCTGCCAGGTGAGGAAGCGCTCCGCCGAGGCGGTCGCGCCGACCGACACGCCGAGGAAGATGGTGATGATGTTCATCATCTCATTCTGGGCGGTCTTGCTCAGCCGGTCGACCACGCCGCTCTCCCGCATCAGGTTGCCGAGCATCAGCATGCCGACCAGCGAGGCGGCCGACGGCAGCAGGAAGGAGACGAGGATGGTGACGGCAATCGGGAAGACAATGCGCTCCCGCTTGGAGACCACCCGCAGCTGCTCCATGCGGACCATGCGCTCCTTTTTGGTGGT
>CASGDD010000106.1 GCA_949300115.1 uncultured Oscillospiraceae bacterium
CCCGCACCTCTGAAATCCCATAGCCCGGTGTGACCCCCAGGGCCACCACCTGTTCCCGGCCGGAGGTATTCCGAAGGTGGTAGGACGCCCTGCCGGACAGAGTACCGGCATGGACATCGGGATACACCTGGGCGGCCCGACTGGTGCAGACCACCCCTTCGGCATAGGGGATTGCGGAGAAGGACATCGCCAGCTCGTCCAGGTTGCTGTGATCGACAAACGGCTGGATGGCATAGGCGGTCCCGGCGCAGGCCAGCAGAATCAGCGCGACGGCCGGACGGTAGATCCGCCGGGCACTCCGGCACAGCGAGCCCCAAAGCCCCCTTCCATACCGCCGGACGCACAGCCAGGAGAGCATCCACACGCCGGCAAGCGCCATCAGCCAGGTCAGGCGCATATACCCCACCGAGCGGAAAATGCGAAAGTTGGAAAAGTCATCGGACAGCGCCCATACGCAGGGATTGAGCCAGCAGAACTGCCAGCGATCCGCCCACACGGTCAAACTGAGGGCGGCAAAGGCAATCAGGAGGATCAAAGCCAGGTCGGCCCGGCGGGTAAACTGATACCCGGCGGCGGCAGCGAGAATCCCCAGCGGCAGGGCAAGCCCCATGAGGAGCAGATAGGCCAGCAGATAATCGGCGGTATCAAACACCGCGCCGATCAACCACCGGCTGAGCGGCAGCCAAAGCAGCAGGGTCAGCCCGAGGGTCAGCAGCGCGCCGGTCAGCAGCGCCAGCAGACGCACCCGCGCCATGCAAAGCGGCGAAACGGCCGCATCCATCAGGACATCCACCCGGCTCCGCGCCGCCCGGTCCAGCTCAGCGACCGTCAGCAGGCCGAAGAGGATGCCGCCCGCGGCGCCCCCGGCGATGGCGGGATTGGCGAGGTAGACGGAGAGCATGGTGCTGGCGGTGGCCGGCTGATAGAGGCCCAGCCCCAGCGCGGGTGCGAGTATGACCAGGCCGGCGATCAGCCAGGTCAGCCGGCTTTGGAGGAGCCTGCGCACCTCCATCGGAAACAGACGGATCGTACTCATCGCGTGACCTCCCCCGCAATCAGATAGAGGTAGGCATCCTCCAGGGAGGGCTCTTCCCGCTCCGCGCCGGGCGGAAGCTGTGCCGCCACCACGCGGCAGCGGACACCCCGGCCGGTATGCACCCGCGCGGTGATATGCACCCCCTGCTCCCGGGCGGCATCCCGCTCCCAAAGGACGCCCACATGGCCCTCCGCGGTCCGAATCAGCGCTTCGGGTGTACCGGCAAACCGCACCCCGCCGCGATGGATGACCACGATCTGGTCGCATACCGACTGCACGTCCTCGATGATATGGGTGGAGAGCAGCACCAGCCGGTCCCGGGCGGCGCGGGAGAACAGGTTGCGGAAGTGGATGCGCTCCTCCGGGTCCAAACCCACCGTAGGTTCATCCAGGATGAGGAGGGGCGGATCCCCCAGCAACGCCTGGGCAATGCCCACCCGCTGGCGCTGGCCGCCGGAGAGAGTGCGGATCTTCACCCTGGATTGCGCCTCCAAATGGACGGCCCGGACGGCCTCCGCGGTCGCCCTCTGCGGATGACGCAGCCCTTTGAGAGCGGCCATGTAGTCCAAAAACTCCGCCACCGTCAGCTCGTCAAACAGGCCGAAATCCTGGGGCAGATATCCGAGTTTGGACTTCAACAGCCGCTCCGTCTCCGCGAGGGGCTGCCCATCCACCCGAATGGCGCCGCTCGTGGGCAGAAGGGCGGCCACCAGCAACTTCATCAGGGTGGACTTGCCCGCGCCGTTGGGTCCAAGCAGGCCGACCAGGCTCGGCGCCCGCAGCGAGAGATTCAGCTGCCGCAGGGCCTGCTTCCCGTTGGGATAGGTCATACACAGATCTTGCAGTTCAATTTGCATGGTTTCGGTATCCTTTCGTTCGGAATGTATCCACAGGATACCGCCCCTTTATGGAGAAATCTTGGAGACCGTATGTGCTTTTCATGGAGAAAACGCACACCGGACGCAAAGCCGGTGCGCGTTTTCTTCCCCGCCGCCCTCTATGGATTTTCAAAACGAACGGTCACCCGAACCCCCTCGCGGGTGTTGTCGATCCGGCACTGCGCCCGGTGCTGCTCCAAAATCCGCCGCACCAGATAGAGTCCCAGGCCGCTGCCGCCCGTGCGGCGGCTGCGGGAGGGGTCCTCCCGGTAAAACGCCTCAAACAGATGGGGTAACGCCTCCGCGCCAATGTGGACGCCGGTATTTTCGATGGTCCATACCGGCACCTCCTCCCGCAAGCCGGACCAGATGCGGATCTCGCCGCCCTCCGGCGAATAGAGCGCCGCATTGGCAAGCAGGTTCCCCACGGCTTTTGCCAGCATCGAGGGATTTCCGCGCACGGTCAAGTCGGGGCACAGCTCGGCCGTCACCCGCAGATTGCGCTGGCGAATCAGTTCGATGTCCAGCTCGATCTGCCGGCGGGTCAGTTCCGCGAGATGGACGGTCTCCTGCCTGCCGGCGCCATCCGCCGCCTCC
This sequence comes from uncultured Oscillospiraceae bacterium, assembly GCA_949300115.1. Taxonomy (GTDB): domain Bacteria; phylum Bacillota; class Clostridia; order Oscillospirales; family Ruminococcaceae; genus CASGDD01. The sequence continues at coordinate 2,512 of CASGDD010000106.1, forward strand.
ATCCGCGAAACGGTCAGGATTTCCTGAATCAGCCGCTCCATCCGGGCCGTCACCTGGAGGGATCGGGCCAGATATCTGTCCCGGTCCCGGTAGACCCCCACCCGGTCCAACATGCCGGAAAGCTGCCCCTTCAGGATGGTCACAGGGGTTTTCAGCTCATGGGAGGCCGCGGAGAAGAACGCCATCCGCTGGCGATCCAGCTCCCGTTCCTGCTCCATCTCCCCCCGGAGCGCCTCGTTGGCCGCCTCGAGCTCGCGCAGGGCGGCCGCGAGCTTGCGCGCCATCCGGTTGAAGCTCCGTCCCAGATGTCCAATCTCATCCCGCCGGGTCTCCTCACAGGTCCATGCAAAATCCAAATCGGCCATCCTGCCCGCGACATCGCTGAGCCGGACGATGGGACGGGTGATGTAGCGGGAATAGAGAAAGGCACCGAGCAGCGAAAAAAGCAGCAGGGTCAGCAGAATCCACGGGGCCATCTGCACCAGCGCCTCTACCGCCAGATTTTCCGCCTCCAACCGCGGCGCGACATACAGTGTACAGACACCCGGCTGGTCGGAGAAATCCACCTCCGCCGCAATGGAAGCCTGGTCGGACAGGGTGACCGTCACCGAGCTTCCCTGCCCCTCCCCCTCCGCCGCGTAGATGACGGTCGATTCGCCGCCCGCCGTCCGAGCCCCGCGTCCGCCGTCGGTATACTCGGACTGCATCGCAAAACGGGCGCTGGTGTAGAGCAGCTCCCCCTCCGGTCCGACCAGCATGGCGTCCGCCCCGGTGTCGCGGAGAAGGGCGTCCAACAGCGGGCCGCAGTCGGCCGACGCGGTT
>CASGDD010000107.1 GCA_949300115.1 uncultured Oscillospiraceae bacterium
CCGGTGGGAGGCACCCGCGAGGTGCGGGAGCTGTCCGATTCCTTCGGGCATATGGTGCTGCGCATCCAGCAGCTGATGTCCACCGTCCGGGAGGAGGAGCTCAGCCTGCGCAAGACCGAGCTGAAGGCGCTCCAGGCCCAGATCAACACCCACTTCCTCTACAACACCCTCGACTCGATCGCCTGGATGTGCGAGCGGGGGCGGAGTGCCGACGCGGTGAAGATGGTGCATGCCCTCGCGCGGCTGTTCCGCATCAGCATCAGCAAAGGCCACGAGCTCATCCCCATCGCCAAGGAGATCGAGCACGCCGAAAGCTACCTGCAGATCCAGAAGTACCGCTACAAAAACCAGTTTACCTACGAATTCGACGTCGATCCCGACTGTCTGGACTACTACTGCAACAAGATCACCCTCCAGCCCATCATCGAAAACGCCATCAACCACGGGCTGGATCTGATGGTGGACGAGGGGCGCATCCTCGTGCAGGTCTGCAGGGAGGGGGAGGACATCCTCTTCCGCGTGCAGGACAACGGCATGGGCATGACCCCCGACCAGGTGAAGGATCTTCTCAGCGAGGATGCCCGGAACCGTACCGGCATCGGCATCAAGAATGTCGACGACCGCCTCAAGATCTACTTTGGCAGGGAATACGGGCTGCGGATCACCAGCGAGCCGGATGTGGGGACCTGTGTGGAGATCCGTATGCCCAGGATACGAGGTGAAGAGGATGCGACGCAGTAAAATCGGGGGCGGCGCCTTCCGCCGATGGATCGCCCTGTCCGCGGCGATGCTGCTCGCCGGGCTGTGCGGCTGCGGCATGGGGCAGGCGATCGGCCCGCCGCATACGGTCGCGCTGGTCGTCAAATCGACCCGGACGGAATTCTGGCGCTCGGTCTTCGCGGGCGCCGAAGCGGCCGCCGCCGAGTACAACATCCTCCTCACCATCGCCGGGCCGGAGACCGAGGAGGATTACGAAACCCAAAACCGGATGATCGCCGAAGCGGTGGATGCCGGCGCCGAGGCGCTGGTCCTTTCGGCCATCGATTACGAGGAGAACGCCGCCGCCGTCGACGCCGCCGCCAAAGCGGGCGTGCGGATTGTGGCGATCGACAGCGACGTCGGCTCGGACGCGGTGAGCAGCTACATCGGCACCGACAATCATGCCGCCGGCCGGATGGCCGCCCAGGCCGCCCTTGAGCGGGTGGAGGGGCCGCTGCGGGTGGGGATGGTCAACTTTGATGTGGGCACCGCCAACGGCCAGGAGCGGGAGCAGGGGGCGGAGGCGGCCTTTCTCGAAAGCGGCCGGGCGGAGATTGCCGCGGTGGTCAATACGCTGGTGGACGCGGAGGCGGCGGCGCGCGATACCGCTGCCATGCTCGAAAGCCACCCCGAGATCAACGTGCTGCTGGCCTTCAACGAGCCGACCAGTGTGGGCGCCGCCCAGGCCATCCGGGAGCTGGGGCTGTCCGAGTCGGTCTTCTGCGTCGGATTTGACTCGAACGTCGTCACCATCGACGGGCTGCAGACGGGGGATGTCGACGCGCTGATCGTCCAGAACCCCTACGCCATGGGCTATCTGGGGGTCGAGAGCGCCTACCGGCTGCTCGCCGGGCAGGGGGACAGCCTCCCGGAGACGGTCGATACCTCCACCCAGATCGTCTATCAGAGCAACATGTTTACCCTCGACAGCCAGAAGGCGCTTTTTGCGTTCGAGTAGGAAAAATAGGATGATATGCACAAAAGGACGTGTTTTTATTTAGAAATATTATTGGATTCAGATAAAATTTACCCCCTCCTTCAGTGTTTTTTCACCTTGTTTTTTCGCCCGCTTTCTTTTAACATGAAATTGTAAGAGACAGGACGTCCGGTGTGCCTGTCTTCGATGGATCTGTGATATGAAAGAAGGAGAATCAATATGAGAAAAGTACTTGCCCTGGCCTTGGTCGTCGCAATGGCGCTCAGCCTGGCTGCCTGCGGCGGCGGTGAGACCTCCAGCTCCGCTGCGTCCTCCACTGCTTCCACCGAATCCTCCGCTGCCGCCAGCGAGAGCGCTTCTTCCGCCGCCGAGTCGACGGCCGAGGTCGCCAACAAGGACAAACCCCTCGTCTGGTTCAACCGTCAGCCCTCCAACAGCTCGACCGGTGAGCTGGATATGGCTGCCTTGAGCTTCAACGACAACACCTACTATGTCGGCTTTGACGCCAACCAGGGCGCCGAGCTGCAGGGCCAGATGATCCGTGAGTACATCGAGGCCAACATCGACTCGATCGCCCGTACCCGCGGCGTCCGCAACGCGCTCGGCACCGCCGTCGACAACAGCGGCACGGTCAACAGCGACCCGATCGGCACCAACACCGACGGTTCCGCCACCGCCGTGCAGGATGGCACCATCGAGGTCGGCGGCAAGACCTACACCGTCCGTGAGCTTGCCTCGCAGGAGATGAAGAACTCGGCCGGCGCCACCTGGGATGCCGCCACCGCCGGCAACGCCATCAACACCTGGTCCGCCTCCTTCGGCGATCAGATCGACATTGTGGCGTCCAACAACGACGGCATGGGCATGGCGATGTTCAACGCCTGGTCGAAGGCCAACAGCGTTCCCACCTTCGGCTATGACGCCAACGCCGACGCGGTCGCCGCGATCGCGGAAGGTTACGGCGGCACCATCAGCCAGCACGCCGACGTGCAGGCCTACCTGACCCTCCGTGTGCTCCGCAACGCGCTGGACGGCGTGGATATCGACACCGGTATCGGCACCGAGGATGACGCGGGCAACGTGCTCGGCGAGGATGTCTACTACTACAACGCCGACGAGCGTTCCTACTACGCGCTGAACGTCGCGGTCACCGAGGAAAACTACGAGTCCTTCCTCGACTCCACCCAGGTCTACGCGCCGGTCTCCAACCAGCTGGATGCCACCGCGCATCCGACCAAGAACGTCTGGCTGAACATCTACAACTCGGCGGATAACTTCCTCAGCGCCACCTATCAGCCGCTGCTGCAGAAGTATGATGATCTGCTGAACCTGAACGTCGACTACATCGGCGGCGATGGTCAGACCGAAGCCAACATCACCAACCGCCTGAGCAACCCCAGCCAGTATGACGCGTTCGCCATCAACATGGTCAAGACCGACAACGCGGCCTCCTACACCGGCCTGCTCAACCAGTAAACGCAGACCCCAGGGACGGGCGATTGTGCCCGTGCCGCAGATAGTCCGATAAGCGATTAGGGAGAAGATCCTCTCCGTTCGGAAGAAAGACTCTCCGTTCGGTGCGGGACTTTCTCCCTAATCCCGGTTTATCTGCGGGTAGAACCGCGACACGCTTGGGATACATTTTGACGATGCATAAACGGGAGCAATGAAAATGGCAGATGTGAAAGACGACATCGTCCTATCCATCCGCGGTATGTGCAAGTCGTTCGGTCGAAACCGCGTGCTCGATCACATCAATCTGGATGTAAAACGCGGCACGGTCATGGGGTTGATGGGCGAAAACGGCGCCGGCAAATCCACCATGATGAAATGTCTGTTCGGCACCTACCAGAAGGACGAGGGCAAAATTTACCTAAACGGCAAGGAGATCAACTTTTCCGGCCCGAAGGATGCGCTGGAAAACGGGATCGCCATGGTTCACCAGGAACTCAACCAGTGCCTCGAGCGCAACGTCATCGACAACCTCTTTTTGGGGCGTTATCCCACCAACACGGTGGGCGTTGTGAATGAGGGGCAGATGAAAAAGAAGGCCTCCGAGCTTTTCCGCAAGCTGGGCATGACCGTCGACCTCAGCCAGCCGATGCGCAATATGTCGGTCTCCCAGCGCCAGTTGTGCGAAATTGCCAAGGCAATCTCCTACAATTCCCAGGTCATCGTGCTCGACGAGCCGACCTCCTCGCTGACCGTGCAGGAGGTGGACAAGCTCTTCGAGATGATGCGGATGCTCAAATCACAGGGCATCGCACTGATCTACATCTCCCACAAGATGGACGAAATCTTCGAGATCTGCGACGAGATCTCGGTGCTGCGCGACGGTAATCTGGTCATGACCAAGCGTACGGAGGACACCAACATGGGCGAGCTCATCACCGCCATGGTAGGCCGTTCGCTCGAAAGCCGCTTCCCGCCGGTCGACAACACCCCCGGCGATACCATCCTGTCGGTCCAGCACATCTCCACCAAGTATGCCCCCTACCTGCAGGATATCTCCTTCGACGTCAAGGAGGGGGAAATTTTCGGATTGTATGGGTTGGTGGGCGCCGGGCGAACCGAGCTGCTCGAGACCATTTTCGGGGTGCGGACCCGTGCGGCCGGACGGGTCTACTTTAAAAACCGGCTGATGAACTTCGAAAATGCCAAAGAGGCGATTGAGCACGGCTTCGCGCTGATCACCGAGGAACGCAAGGCCAACGGCCTGTTCCTCAAGTGCGACCTGACCTTCAACACCACCATCGCCAACCTCAAGCAGTATAAGACCGGACCGGCCCTTTCGGAGGCAGCCATGGTGAAGGCCACCAACAAGGAGATCAAGGTCATGCGCACCAAGTGCATGGGACCGGACGATATGATTACCAGCCTCTCGGGCGGCAACCAGCAGAAGGTCATCTTTGGCAAATGGCTCGAGCGGGAACCGCAGGTCTTCATGATGGATGAGCCCACCCGCGGCATCGATGTGGGCGCGAAGTATGAGATCTACGAGCTGATC
>CASGDD010000108.1 GCA_949300115.1 uncultured Oscillospiraceae bacterium
TTGTTTTCGGTGAGGTAGCGATAGGCGTCCTCATCGGCGATCATGTAGACGGGGTTGGACAAAATCCCCTTGATGGCAAACCGGGTAAAATGCTTCCCCCGCCTGGTTTGGCAGCGGCTTTCCAGCAAAAACTGGTCGGTCTTGGTCAGCGAACCGGTTTCGAGGAACTTGTCGAAGATCCGCCTGACCAGATGGATCTCATGGGGGATGATTTTCAGCCTGCAGGCTTTCCGGGTCTTACCGTCCACCGTGACGGTGGCGATGCTCTCCGATTCGTAGCCGATGGGGGTGGTGCCGCCCAGCCATCGCCCGGTCTTGGACAGCTCGCGCATATTGTCCCGGATGCGCTCGGCAATCGTCTCCCGCTCCAACTGGGAAAAGACCGAGGCGATGTACATCATCGCCCGCCCCATGGGGGAGGCGGTGTCAAACTGCTCCCGGATGGAGATGAAGTCGATCTTCCGGTTGCCCAGCTCCTCGATCAGCTTGGCAAAATCGCCGATGTTGCGGCTGATGCGGTCCAGCCGGTAGACGACAATGGCGGCAAAGGGCGCCGTTTGGACATCCTGCATCATCCTCTTAAACTGTGGACGCTCCAGCGTGCGGCCGGAAAAGCCCTCATCCTCGTAGACCCGCGCCTTTTCCGCCGCTTCCTTGCTGTAATGGGCGGCGATATACTGGCGGCAGAGCTCGATCTGGTTTTCGATACTCTCTCCCTTGCCGGTAAACCTGGATTTGCGGGAGTAGATGACAAATTGCTTTTGCGGGGTCGTTTGCATGGCACAGCCTCCGGAAGGGTGGGATCGGTTCTTGGTAGATTCTATGCTGGCCTGCCCCGTATCAGCAATCGCTCTGCGGAAAAATACCCTGGGACGTCTGGCCGGGGGAGATAGGGGAAAAGGGGAACGGGAAAAAACCTCCGCAATCCCCACCCGTTGCTGCTCATACCGGACAAACCCTGCCGCATACCTTCTCTTATCGATTCAAAAGGGAGGGGCGGCCTATCGACATGATCGTACATTACCCGGAAACGCCGGAAAAGCAGGCGATGCTGGACGCCCGGGCGGCAGCGTTCCACGCCGGTTATGTGGCGCAGTACATCGGCAAACTGTGCTGCCCCACCGCACAAAAACTGCAGCTCCTGGACGCCATCGCCCGGACAATACGCGACGGCAGTGCCGGGGGAGAACCCGAATAAGCGCATCCAAAGCGGGGCGGAAGGGGCATCCTTCCGCCTTGCCTTTATCTTGTGGGGTGGCAGCGCGGGAGGGGACCCAAGCGGTGGCCGGTTCCCATCGGGGGTCTCCCACACACCACCCGCAAGCGATGCCGCTGCGATAGGATCGCATTTTCTATACATCTGGCTGCGTAGGTGGCAAAACGGGTGCCCTTGTCGTACTTGAAGGTGGAGATTGCCTTGATGAGGCCGATGGTGCCGATGGAGATGAGGTCGTCCTGATCCCGCTGGGCGGCATAGTACTTTTTGATGATGTGTGCCACCAGGCGGAGGTTGTGCTCGATGAGGGTGGCGCGCGCTTCGGCATCGCCCTGGGCGACCCGCTCGAGGCAGGCGCGTTCCTCCTTGGCCGAAAGCGGCTTGGGAAAGGAGCCGCTGCCGGTGACATGCAGTGCAAAATAGAGCAGATGGCTGGTAACCAGGTCCAAAATCCAGCTGAACATAACCAATCCCCTTTCGTCCGGTCGGGTAGGAGCTTTCCCCACCAGTCTATGACCCGGCCGGATTGTCCTATGGCAGGGCGGTTTTCTTTCCGGGAGGAGTGTGCTATACTGGCACTGGACGCCGGGCAGATGCGGCGGGGGAGGAGTGACAGCATGGATCTCGAAGGGATACTCAAGCGCCACTTTGGCTACAGTGAATTTCGTCCGGGACAGCGGCAGCTGATCGAAGGGATTCTCGCGGGGCGGGATGTCCTGGGCGTCATGCCGACCGGCGGTGGCAAATCCCTCTGTTATCAGATTCCGGCGCTGCTGGAGGAGGGGATGACACTGGTCATCTCCCCGCTCATCTCGCTGATGAAGGATCAGGTGACCGCCCTCCGAAAGGCGGGGATTGCGGCCGCCTATCTCAACAGCACCCTCTCTCCCGAGGCGATGCAGCAGGTGTATGAACAGGCGGCCGAGGGGGCCTACCGGCTGCTCTATGTTGCGCCCGAACGGCTGGGGGCGGGGGATTTTCTCGCGCTGACCCGCTCGCTGCCCATCGCGTTGGTGGCGGTGGATGAGGCCCACTGCATCTCCCAGTGGGGACAGGATTTCCGTCCGAGCTATCTGCAGATTGCCCGCTTTGTCGGACGCCTGCCCCATCGGCCGGTGATAGCCGCCTTTACGGCGACCGCGACCACCCAGGTGCGGTCGGATATCGTCCGGCTGCTGCAGCTGCGGGACCCGCTCTGCGAGATCACCGGTTTTGACCGCCCCAACCTCTTTTTCGATGTGCAGAGCCCCCACAGCAAACGGAAGGCCCTGCTGCGGCTGGTGGAGGAACGGAGGGGGAAGAGCGGGATCATCTACTGCGCCACCCGCGTTTTGGTGGAGCAGGTCTGCCAGATGCTCTGCGCGAACGGGATTCCGGCCACCCGGTATCACGCCGGACTGGCGGATGACGAACGGCAGCGCAACCAGGACGATTTCCAGTTTGACCGCCGCCCGGTCATGGTGGCGACCAATGCGTTCGGCATGGGGATTGACAAGTCGAATGTCAGCTATGTCATCCATTACAACATGCCCAAAAGCCTCGAGGCCTACTACCAGGAGGCGGGGCGTGCGGGGCGGGACGGCGAACCGGCCGACTGTATTCTGCTCTATTCGGCGGGGGATATCACCACCGCCAAGTACCTCATCGCCCAAAGCGGCAATGACAGGATGGAGGAGGCGGAGCGGGAGCGGGTGCGGCGGCAGGAGTACGACCGGCTGCAGGTGATGATCGGCTACTGCAAGACCACCGGCTGCCTGCGCGGCTGTCTGCTCGACTATTTCGGCCAGGCGCATGCGGCACATTGCGGCAGCTGCGGCAACTGTCTAGGGCGTTATGAACGGCAGGATATCACCGTTCCCGCCCAGATGATCCTCTCCTGTGCGCAGCGCATCCGGCATAAGCTTGGCTATTATGTGGGCAGGTCGACGCTGGTGCAGGTGCTGCGCGGCAGCCGGCAGCAGCGGATTCTGGCGGGCGGACTCGATCAGCTGTCCACCTATGGGCTGCTGCGCCGGCTTTCAGCCGAGCGGGTCTATACGCTGATCGACTATCTCGAATCCGCCGGCTATCTCATGACCGACCCGCAGCACTTTACCCTGCGCCCCACCCAAGCGGCTTCGGCGGTGCTGTTTGAGGGAGAACCGGTCTGGCTGACCGTCCGGAGCGACCGGGCGGCGGAGGAGGCATTGCGGGGACGTCGGTGGACGCCGGCAGCGGCTCCGCAGGAGCAGGATCTGTTTGCGGCACTCAAGGCCACCCGTTTCCGGCTGGCGCAGCAGGAGAATGTCCCCGCCTATCTGATCTTTTCCAACGCAACCCTGACCGATATGGCAAACCGGATGCCCCGCAACCGCTTCGAGCTGCTGGACGTTGCCGGGGTCGGCGAGGTCAAAGCCGAGCGGTATGGCGAGGCCTTTCTCGAGACGATCGCGGACTATCTGGCCGAACAGGGGGAAGCGGAGGAGGATACGCGGGCGATCACCGGCTTCCCTCCAGATGAATAAATCGCTTTTTTTGAAAGGTATAGCTGCCAAGCGGCCGGTTGTCGGAATTGAAGGTATGGGCAGCCACCCGGATTTCGGGCAGGGTCGTGACGATCAGGGCGCAGTGGCCATAGCGCTTCCCGTCGAAGGAGAGCTGGACAAGATCCCCCGGCAGGAGCTGTTCGGCGGATGCCTCCGACCCATAGGGCCCCACTCCCCGATTGCGGGTCAGAAAGTTGTAAAGATACTCCACCCCCGACCAGGCCGGGCTGCGGGTATCGAGGGTGTAGAAATACCAGCCGAGGGTGGGGGTGAGGTTCATCGCGCAGCCGCCGGCGGCGAGGCATTGGGAGACAAAGTTGGTGCAGTCGCCGCCCATCCCATCGAAGTTGGCGTAGCGCGGATTGCGGCCGTATGCCCAGCGGTGGGCATAGGCGACCGCCTTCTCCCGGTCATAGGCCATCTCGATCCCTCCTCCTTCCATCTTATGCGGCGGTGGAAGGTCGGGTGCCCCGGTGGGGGAAAATGCAGGCCCGGCGGCGTGGATGTCCGGCGACCAGCTTCCTCGGGAAAGATACGCAAAGATCGACCGAGCGTACCATTTTTCGTACATTTTCTCCCCCTATTTTCCTTCCAACGCCGGAAAGATTTGCCGGAAGGTGGGTGAATGGGAGCGGTAAAAGAATAAAATGAAATGCTATTTTATTTAGCGATTTGCAGTGTGTTTCGACAGATGACACAAAGATTGCCCCGAAAGATCGGCAAAGAGGGGCTTCCTCTTTGTGAATTTTGTGGTATAATGGAAGCAGCAATATGGATGGGCGAGAGGTTTGGCTGTACAGGCTCCCTTTCTCTTGCTGTCATCTTGGAATAGCATTTCATAGGAGGTCTATCATGGCACAAATTCTGAAATCCAGCCGCATGGCGCCGATTCGGTGCGATATCCGCGGCCCCATCGAGGCGGAGTCGATTCGCCTGCAGAAGCAGGGGATCAAGATCCTCCCGCTCAATACCGGCAACCCGGCGACCTTCGGTTTCTCTGCGCCCGATGTGGTGCTCGAAGCGATGGAGAAAAATGTCCGGTCCGCCCAGGCGCAGGCCTACTGCAGCACCCCCGGTCTGCCCCAGGCGCGGGAAGCGGTGGCCCGGAACGCTGTCCTCCGCAAGGGGATCAAGGGCGTGACGGCCGACGATATCTATATGGGCAACGGCGCCAGCGAGATTATCGAGCTCGCCCTGCTCGCCCTGCTCAGCCCGGGCGACGAGGTGCTCGTCCCGATGCCCGACTACCCCCTCTGGACGGGCGCGACCCAGCTGGCGAGCGGCAATCCGGTCCACTACCTCTGCGACGAGTCGAACGGCTGGCTGCCCGACCTCGATGACATCCGCAGCAAGGTGACAAACCGCACCAAGGCGATTGTCATCATCAACCCGAACAACCCGACCGGCGTGGTCTACCCCCGGGAGACGCTCGAAGGCATCCTCGAGATCGCCCGTGAACATGGCCTGCTCGTCTTCTCGGACGAAATCTACGACCGCCTGCTCTACGATGGCGCAAAACATATCGCGACCGCCTCGCTCTGCGATGATCTCTTTATCATCACCCTCGGCGGACTCAGCAAGTCCCACTACCTCTGCGGCTACCGCTGCGGCTGGATGATCATGTCGGGCGACCGTTCGCACGCCCAGGATTATCTCGACGGCCTCAAGGTCATCATGTCCCTCCGTCTCTGCTCCAACGTCCCTGCGCAGGAGGTTGTCCCCATCGCGATGGACGAGACCGAGAGCATGGAGAAGATGCTTGCCCCCGGCGGCCGGCTGTATGAACAGCGCCGGGTCGTGCTCGAGGAGCTGCCGAAGATCCCCGGCGTCAGCGTGGTGCCCAACTACGGCGCGTTCTATGTCTTCCCCAAGCTGGATGAGCGGTTCCATATCACCAACGACGAGCAGTTTGCCCTCGATTTCCTGCGGGCGAAGCATGTCATGGTGGTCAACGGCCGCGGCTTCTCCTGGAACGCCCCCGACCATTTCCGTCTGGTCTGTCTGCCCGAACCCGAGGTGCTGCGGGACGCGATCCATCGCCTGGGCGACTTCCTCGACGGCTACAAACAGGCATAATCTTCTTTCTTTCGGATATCTTCCTTTTGGGCAGACAGCCTCGATCGCGCGCTTTCCGGCCGGTCGGGGCTGTTTGTCTGCCCGTCTGGCATGACTTTTACCGGTTCCCTGTATTTTTTTCAGGGAAATTGGGAGAAAATTCGTCCTTTTTGCCAGAAAATTCCTTGCATCCTTATCCAAAATACACTATACTAAAGGCATCATGCGGGTGAAGAGCCCGCCTGTCTTTTGAGGAGGAAAAGAATGATGAAACGTAATACCCGGCTGCTCTGCAGCCTGCTGGCACTGATCCTCTGTCTGGCGCTGACCGCCTGCAGCAGCGTACCGGCCAATACCGTCTTCGGGGTGGAGGACCTGCCCGGCAAGGCGATCGGTGTACAGCTCGGCACCACCGGCGATGAGCTGGCGAGCGATTATGAATCGCAGGGTTCGACCGTCGAGCGCTACAACAAGGGCGCGAGCGCGATCATGGCGCTCAAGCAGGGCAAGATCGACTGTGTCATCATCGACGAGCAGCCGGCCAAGGCGTTTGTCGAGGCGAACGAGGATCTGAAGATTCTCGAGGACCCCTTCGAGCAGGAGGAGTATGCCATCGCGATCGCCAAGGAGAATACCGAGCTGAAGGAGAAGATCAACGCGGCGCTGGCCGAGCTCAAGGCGGATGGCACCCTTGCGTCGATCGAGTCCAACTACATCGGCGACAACAAGGGCGAGAGCCCCTATGTCTCCCCTGAAGGGGTCGACCGTTCGAACGGGACCCTCACGATGGGCACCAACGCGACCTTTGAGCCCTATGAGTACTACGCGGAGGACAAGATTGTCGGCATCGATATCGATATGATGCAGGCGGTCTGCGACCGTCTCGGCATGGAACTGGTGGTCGAGGACATGGAGTTCAACGCGCTGGTGATGGCGGTCCAGACGGGCACCATCGATGTGGCGGCGGCCGGCATGACCGTGACCCCCGACCGCCTCGAGTCGGTTGATTTCTCCGACCCCTATACCACCGCGGCCCAGGTCATCATCGTCCGCGCCGAGTAATCCCCCGCCTACCGGAGAACCCCCCGCAAAGGGGGTTCTTTCCTACCCGCCTACACACCCATTGGAGATAGGAAAGAAGCTATGTTTGATTCGTTTGTGCGCAGTTTTTATCTCTCCTTCATCGCAGAGAACCGCTGGCGGTATATCGTTGAGGGCCTGGGAACCACCCTGCTGATCACCGTGGTGGCGGTGATCATCGGCATCGCGCTGGGCTTTCTGGTTGCGGTGGTCCGGTCGACCCACGAGCGGACGGGCGGCTTCCGGATTTTAAACCGGATATGCGGCCTCTACCTCATGGTCATCCGTGGTACGCCGGTGGTGGTCCAGCTGATGATCATCTTCTTCATCGTGCTGACCCCCTTCGGCGTCGGCAAGCTGACCGCCTCGATCATCGCCTTCGGCATCAACTCGGGCGCCTATGTGGCCGAGATTGTCCGTTCGGGCATTATGTCGATCGACCGGGGACAGTTTGAGGCGGGCCGCAGCCTCGGGATGAGCGACGGCCAGACGATGCGCTACATCATCCTGCCGCAGGCGCTGCGCAACATCCTGCCGGCGCTCGGCAACGAGTTTATCGTCCTTTTTAAGGAGACATCGGTGGCCGGCTATATCGGAACGCTCGACCTGACCAAGGCGGGCGATATCCTCATCAGCCGGACCTACGAGGCCTTTTTCCCGCTCATTACCGTGGCGCTCATCTATCTCGTCTTTGTGGTGGGGATGACCTACCTCCTGCGCCGGTTTGAAAGGAGGCTGCGGCAGAGTGAACGCTGAGCAAGTGCTGATCCAGGTTCGGGATCTGCAGAAGCATTTCGGGGAGCAGCACGCGCTCGATGGGGTCAGCATCGACATCCATCGGGGCGAGGTGGTGGTGGTGATCGGGCCGTCCGGCTCGGGCAAATCCACCTTCCTGCGCTGTCTCAATCTGCTTGAGGTGCCAACCGGCGGCCAGGTGATCTTCGAAGGGGTGGATATCACCGACCCCAAGGTGGACATCGACCTGCACCGCCAGAAGATGGGGATGGTGTTCCAGCAGTTCAATCTCTTTCCCCATATGACCGTTCTCGACAATATGACCCTGGCGCCCGTCCTGCTCAAGAAGGCCGACAGGGCGACCGCTGAGCGGGAGGCCCGTGCGCTGCTCGAACGGGTGGGCCTAGGCGACCGCGCGGATGCCTACCCCGGCCAGCTGTCGGGCGGCCAGAAGCAGCGGATTGCCATCGTGCGGGCGCTGGCCATGCATCCGGACGTCATGCTGTTTGACGAGCCGACCTCGGCCCTCGACCCCGAGATGGTCGGGGAGGTGCTCGAGGTCATGAAGGATCTGGCGGGAACCGGCATGACGATGGTGGTGGTGACCCACGAGATGGGCTTTGCCCGCGAGGTGGGCAGCCGGGTCGTCTTTATGGATGACGGCCGGATCATCGAACAGAACACCGCACACGAGCTGTTTGAGCATCCCCAGAGCGACCGTCTCAAGAGCTTTTTGGCCAAACTGCTCTAATCCATTCACGCCCGTCCGGTTTCCCTGCAGGGGGCCGGGCGGGCGTTTGATCTGTATCGGGGCGGCATTGACAGCCGCCGGCGGACCGTGCTATGCTGACGGTACGCCCCTTATGAAAACCATCCGATGTCACAGGGCGCAGGAGGTGCCGCGATGATCGGACCGAATCCGGACAGCATCTATCCCAATGAACAGCTAAAACAGATTGTCTTTATCAAAAATGTCATCACCCGTCCGAACATCCAGGTCGGGGCGTACACCTACTACGACGATGTGGACGGAGCCGAACGGTTTGAGGAGCATGTCACCCACCACTACGAATGCCTCGGTGACCGGCTGATTATCGGCAAATTCTGCGCTATCGCCCGCGGCATCGAGTTTGTCATGAACGGTGCCAACCACCGGATGCAAAGTGTCACCACCTACCCGTTCAATATCATGGGCGGCGGCTGGGAGCGGTACACCCCGCAGCTGGAGGAGCTCCCGCTGAAGGGGGACACGGTGGTGGGCAACGACGTCTGGATCGGGCAGCATGTCACCGTTCTGCCGGGGGTGCACATTGGGGACGGGGCCATCATCGCGGCCAACGCGGTGGTGGCGAGCGATGTCCCGCCCTACTGCATCGCCGGTGGCAACCCCTGCCGGGTGATCCGCAAGCGCTTTGACGACGCGCTGATCGCCTATCTGCTCGAGCTGCGCTGGTGGGATTGGGACGCGGAGAGGATCTTTCGCCATATGGATGTCCTCTGCAGCGGCGATCTGACCGCCATCCGGCGGCTGGCGGATACCGAATAGGGAAGGGAGGCAGGCGCATGCGGATGGAGCAGGCACGCTGTGCCATCGTGGATTTTGGACGCAAGATGATCGAAAGCGGGCTGACGCACGGCACCGGCGGCAACCTGAGTGTGGCCGACCGTGCGCTCGGCCTGATGGCCATCACACCGAGCGGCGTCAGCTACGAGCGGATGACACCCGACCAGGTGGTGCTGCTCGAGCTGGCGTCGGGCGCGCCGGTCGAGGGCGGTCTGCGGCCATCGAGCGAATGGGAGATGCACCGGCTGCTCTACCAGGAGCGGGCGGATCTGTCGGCGTTGGTACATACCCACAGCCGCTTTGCGGTGACCGTCGCCTGTATGGGCTGGACGCTGCCGCCGGTTCACTACCTGGTGGCACTGGCGGGTCCGGATGTCCGCTGCGCGCCCTATGCGCCCTATGGGACGCCCGAGCTGGCCCGGTTGGCGTGCGAGGAGATGCGGGCACGCAGGGCGGTCCTGCTGCAAAACCACGGATTGCTCGCTGGCGGGGAGACGCTCGAGACGGCGTTTTCGATCGCCGAAGAGATGGAATTTTGCTGTGAAATTTACTGCCGCACCCGTGCGTTGGGCGGGCCGGTCCTGCTGTCCGACGCCGAGATGGAACGGATGACCGAGCGCTTCAAAAGCTATGGACAGTCGCCGGATGCCCATAACCAGCCTTAAAATATCATCATAAAATCTACAATTCCCTGCCCGATTGCGGGCGGGGAATTTGCATATCCGGCCAGGAAAAATCACGAAAGGTTACATCTTGGTGGCAATTTTGGGGGAAATTGCAACACTTTCATCACCTATTGACCACATGAATTTGAAAATTTTCTCTTGATTTCTTCAGTATCTGGTGATCCTCGATAAATTTCACCGGATGCAGGGGAGGCAGTTCATCGCATCGACCATTGACAGCGGGGCAGCGGGTCGTATACAATAGCCAGGTCGAGAAACCCCAGGACTTTGGTCACCAGAGACCCGGGGAAGATCACAACTTTAGGAGGAAATGAAATCATGAAAAAGATCCTGAGTTTGTTGGTTGTCAGCCTGATGGTTCTGACGCTTGCGGCCTGCAGCAGCGAGCCTGCCACCGATGAGAGCAGCTCGAGCACGCCCGCGACCAGCAACAGCAGCACCTCGTCCGAGGCTTCCGAGGTTTCCGAGGAGAGCGCCGCTTCCGACGCTTCCGAGGTCTCCGAGGAGAGCGCCGCCTCTGACGCTTCCGAGGCTTCCGAGGAGAGCGCCGCTTCCGACGCTTCCGAGGCTTCTGAGGAGAGCGCCGCTTCCGACGCTTCCGAGGTCTCCGAGGAGAGCGCCGCTTCCGACGCTTCCGAGGTCTCCGAGGAGAGCACCGCTTCCGACGCTTCCGAGACTTCCGAGGAGAGCGCCGCGGCCTAAGGGTTGCTGCTCAGGTGTGCCGCTTCCCCTTGGAGCGGCCGTAATGCCAGCATAAAAGAGGATCCCCATCCCGATGTGGATGGGGATCCTTTCTTCTGTCCGAAAAGAGGTTACCACCGATTGTCAAGCAGTCTCCGCGCCTCGGCGGTCAGAGGAATCAGATCGCTGCGGTCGAAGAGGGAGACATCAAACTTGCGGGTGAGGCCGCCGAAATGCCGCAGGCCGTTGGCGATCTTCTGCAGATAGGAGAAGACACCGATCGCGCCGGCCGGGAAGTGATCCGCTTCCTTGCCATAGAGGGCGCGCAGGTTGGGCAGCTCCCAGAAGACCTCCATCCCTTCGCCATACTTTTTGAGATGGGCGGGTGTCTCACCTTTGGCAACCGCCTCGCCGATATTGTGGGCGGTGGTGGCCGCCGCCATCGCGGCGCGGCAGAGCCCGACCGCGGTGACATAGGGGGCGCCGAACGCGAGCGCCTTAAAGACCTGATCCTCGCTGGCAAAACCGCCGGTCATCGCAATGGCGGGCAGAGTGAGCCCCTCGCCATGCAGCTTGCGGGCGATGTTGACGACGATCGCCTCGAGGGCGACGGTCGGATAGCCGAATTCATTCATCATCTTGCAGGGGCTGTAACCCGAGCCGCCGCCTGCGCCGTCGAAGGTGACCATGTCGACCTCGGCGGCCGACGCCAGCCGCAGCACCCGCTCGATGTCCTCGGGGGTATAACCGGTCATCTTGAAATAGACGTTTTCCAGTCCCATCTCCCGCAGCGATTCGATCCGCCGCAGCAGATATTCCTCATCCCACATCGGCAGCCGGCCGTAGTGGTAGAAGTTGGGCGCGCAGCCCTGCTCATGCAGCTTGATGATCGCGGGATCGCTGGGATCGGGGTGGATGAGCAGGCCCGCCTGCTGCTTGGCCAGCGCCTCCTCATAGCCGGAGAGCCGCTGCACCGGCTGGGTGCCCTTGGCCGACTGGCCGAATTTGAATTCGATCGCCCTGCCGCCCTGTTTGAGGATGGCATATTCGGGCAATCCCTGCTTGTCATCCTCGCAGTTGCACTGGAGGATGATCTGGCCGTAACCCCGGTCGTAACGGCGGAAGCTGTCGAAGATCTCGCCGAGATGGGGGAAGTGGGTGATCTTGCCGTTTTCGTAGGTCAGCGCGGGGTCCTTGCTGGGGGAACCCTCGCCGATCACACAGGTGACACCGGCCATCGCGGCGCCGGCGAAATAGTCGAGGTAGCGCAGCTTGACCAGCGCCGGCAGGGTGATGGGCAGCGCCAGCTTCACCGGATGTCGGCGGCCGATGGTGCGCTCGAGACCGACCGAGAAGATGCCGGTCTGGTCGTTGTCGGCCGGTGCGCCCATGGCGCCGAAGACCCGCCCGGCGATGTTGAAGTGGCTGTAGTCGTAGGGATATTCCTTCTCGCTGGCCACCTGGTTGTTGCCGGTGTTGGTGGGATAGACCGCCTGTGCGCCCAGCACGGCGGAGAGCCCAAGCTCACAGGGTCCAATACAGTCGGCGGTGCAGAAGGAGCACATACCCGACTGGGGGGAATGCAGGGAAGAACGCATCTTGGTGTCGTTGAAGGCGGATGCAAGCCCGGG
This sequence comes from uncultured Oscillospiraceae bacterium, assembly GCA_949300115.1. GTDB lineage: Bacteria > Bacillota > Clostridia > Oscillospirales > Ruminococcaceae > CASGDD01. The sequence continues at coordinate 12,174 of CASGDD010000108.1, forward strand.
AGAATAGGTCATGATGGTGCCTCCTTTTACTCTGGATGTTCACAGCCGGACAGCTGCGCCTGCCCGAGGGCGGCCGCTGTCCCTTCCCTTAGTCTACTGCAATCGGCTGGCGGGAACAAGGGGCACGTCCCGGAATTGTGGGAATAGACAGGGAAAAGAGCAAAAACTGAGCAAAATGCCATCTCACGGAGTGAAAGCAAAGCTCCCCACGCGGGATGAACGGGAAAAAGGTGCAAAAATCCCGCGCATCCCAACGAAAGTGGAATACGCGGGGGAAGGTGGCCGGAGTGGCTATCGGGCCAGTGAGGCCAGCTGGGCGCCCAGACGAAAAACCTGTCCCTTTTCCTGGGGAAAAATCGCCTCATGGCGGGCCTGCTTGGCCTGGGGATCGAAGAGGGTCCAGCGGTAGCGGCTGTAGTCCGCCACCTGCAGGGTGTTGCCGCAGACAAAGGTCTCGGTCGGCCCGACATAACTGCTCAGCATCGTCCGGTAGCGGCGGAGCATCTGGCCGTTCGGCTGACTGTCGGTATAGGAGGTGGCGGGCGCGTTGCTGGTGACGATCAGCAGCACCGGGATGGGACGCGGATTGCAGCACATCTGTTCCTGCCGGTAGGTGAGCGACTGGAAGATCAGCCGTTCATAGAGGGCGCGGAAGCCGGCGGTCGCCTCGCCGAGGTAGTTGGGGGTACCGAGGATCAGCCCGTCCGCCTGCCGGATGGCATCGAGCAGTGGGGTCAGCCCGTCCTGACAGGCACAGCGTCCCTCCCGTTCGGGCTGTTTGCAGGCAAAACAGGAGATGCAGCCGGTGAAGGGTTCGAGCCGGTAGAGATCGAAGACCTCCACCGCCGCGCCGCGCGATTCCGCACCGCGCGCGGCCTCCCATACCAGGGTTGCGGTATTCCAGCCGGTGCGGGGGCTGGCGTTGACGGCAATCAGCTGGGCCATATTCGCTCCTTTCCCATCGGACCGTTTGATCTGCTGCTTCCATCATACGGACCGTGGGACCTTTTGTCAAGAAGGGGGCCGAAAGCGCCTCTCGCTGCCGCATCCCATCCCATCCGGCCGGATCCAGGGGGAGAAGGGCGGGACGGGAGGATGCGGTCACAGATGAAAGGGGGGATTGGACGGCCAGCCATCGGGCGCGCGTTAAAATCGGAAGAAGATATAGGGCTGCTGCAGGTTGCCCTCCGGATAGATGGCACGGACCATGCGGAGAAACTGTTCGACCTCTGTCACCGGTTCGGCGATGCGCAGAAAGGCGGAGACCGAGAGGGCCATGAGCAGCAGGAGCAGAACCGCCAGCGCGATCACCGTACCGATGAGGATGCGGGTGTTGCGGCGAGAGCGGCGGCTGCGTTCGGCCATCAGCAGGTTGAGTTGCGCGAGGGCGGCGGCGACATCCCCTTCCGCGGCGGGCGGTTCGACCCTCTCCCCCAGCAGATCGCCGACCGGGACACCGAAGACCTCGGCCATCCGGATGAGCAGATCGGCGTCGGGCACCGAGAGACCCTTCTCCCATTTGGAGATCGTCTGCCGGACGACATGCAGCCGGGCGGCCAGCTCCTCCTGGGAGAGGCCGTTGGCCTGGCGCAGCCGCTTGATATTTTCGTGGAGCATGGGGCTATCCCTCCTTTGTGTCTCTGCTTCAGTGTACAGGATTCCCCTTCGGATGGCAAGCAACGCCCGGCAACGGAAATGAACAGGGGATGGGACAAGCCAAAGGACGGCGAAAATCGCCGTCCTTTGGGAAAAATCGATACAAGTGCGGTCGCTGACAGGGAAGGCCGGTGTATGCCACGCGATCAGAGCGGGAAGGAGCCCTTCTCCATCAGCTCCTCCATCCCCGCAAGCTTCTGCAGCCAGTCGATGATGGGAATCCGCTGTGGGCAATGGCTTTCGCACTGCCCGCAGCCGATACAGTCGCCCGGCGCGCCGTGCCCTTCCGCCCGCAGATTGCGGTAGCGCAGGGTGGTGCTCCAAGCCTGGCCGTAGGCCTTGACGGTATTGTAGATACCGAAGTACTCGGGAATAGCAATCTGCATCGGGCAGCCCGGCTCGTGGTTGACACAGTAGCGGCAGCCGGTGCAGGGGATGGCGATGCGTGCCTGCAGCAGCGCCACCGCCCGATCGAGGACCGACCGTTCGGTTTCGCCGAGCGGCTGGAAATGCCGCATGAAGGAGAGGTTATCCTCCATCTGCGCCAGGTTGCTCATGCCGCTCAGTACCATGAAGACCCCCTCGAGCGAGGCGGCGAAGCGGATGGCCCAGCTGGCGGGGCTGGCATCGGCGTCAACCGAATGGAAGAGTGCCCGCACCTCCTCCGGCGGGTCGGCGAGGGCGCCGCCCTTGACCGGCTCCATCACGACAACCGGTTTGCCATAGCGGACGCAGACCTCGTAGTTTTTGCGTGCCTGAATCAGCTCGTTCTCCCAGTCGATGTAGTTGAGCTGCAGCTGGACAAATTCCATCTCGGGATGCTTCTGCAGAAGATCCTCCAGCAGATCGGCGGTGTCATGGTAGGAGAAGCCCGCGTGCAGGATCTTCCCCTCCGCCTTCAGCTGCTGCATGTAGGCGAAAGCACCGGTAGATTCGGCGAGCCCCAACGATTTTCGTGAGAGGTTGTGCAGCAGGTAGTAGTCGAAATACTGGACGCCGCAGCGATCCAGCTGTTCGGCGAAGAAGCGGGGATAGTCGTCGGCTGTCTTGACAAAGGCAACCGGCATCTTGTCGGCCAGCACAAAGCGGTCACGGGGATAGCGGTCGACAAACGCCTGTCGAACCGCCCCTTCGCTCATCTGGTTGTGGTACATATAGGCGGTGTCCACGTAGGTGAAGCCGGCTTCGAGAAAGCGGTCGGCCATCCGGTTGACCTGCGCCTGGTCGATCGAGGCGGGGTTGTCCGGATCGGTCAGCGGCAGACGCATCGTTCCAAAGCCAAAGGGTCTCATCAAGGGTTTCATAGGTGTCTCCTTTCTCCCATCTCTTAACAATCGATCGATGCCACTTCCTCCGGCGGCTGCAGCGTCCAGCCGTAGTCGCCGTGGTAGATCATCAGCCGGGTCATCCCGCCGTCGATGCAGATGTTCTCCCCGGTGATGAAGCCCGCCTTATCCGAACAGAGGAAGAGGACCATGTTGGCGATGTCCAGCGGATTGCCCACCCGGCCAACCGGCTGCTGCAGGGCGTCCGGACCGTGATAGACGGCGAAGTCGGTGTCGATCCAGCCGGGGGAGATCGAGTTGACCCGCACCCGGCCGGCCAGGCTCACCGCCAGCGCATGGGTCAGTGCCGCAATGCCGCCCTTGGCGGCGGTGTAGCTCTCGGTCTGCGGCTGGCTCATGCGGTCGCGGGAGGAGGCGATATTGACGATGCAGCCGCCCTCCGCAAAGTGGTCGGCGAACAGCTTGGACAGATAGAAGGGGGCGGTCACCCCGACCCGCAGGGCCTCTTCGAACGCCTCGTAGCTCGCCGACCGGAGTCCCCGGTTGAGCGGCGGCGCGTTGTTGATCAGGTAGTCCAGATGGCCGTAGTCCTCAAGCACCTGGGCAGCAAACCGCTCGAGTGTCTCTTTGTCCGCAAGATCCCCCTGGAAATAGCCGTTCTCCCTGCGGTCGATCACGCAGACCTGCGCACCCGCCTGGGCAAAGGTTTCGGCAATACATCTTCCGATCCCGTGGGCGCCGCCGGTGACAACGGCAATCTTTCCTTGATATTCCATAGGCATTCCCTCCTCTGTGCCAGCGCGGCGGAATAGACAAGCTTGCTCCGTATAGGTTGCTTTTGAGTTGGTTCTATGATACAGTATAGTGGAAAATTAGAATGAAACAGCATTTCATTCTAAGCATTTATAGGGCAATTTTTCAGCACCTCGAGCTGCCATGCTGTTTTTTTCAAAAAAAGCGGCCATCCCCGCACCGCAGAGGATGCCGGCTGCGTGGCCATTGCTTACAGAAAGGGGAGGGTGCGCCATGGGTCTCCATCATCTTGACGAGGCG
>CASGDD010000109.1 GCA_949300115.1 uncultured Oscillospiraceae bacterium
ATCTGTTCGAGGGTATAGCCATCCCCGCGCCGGGCGGAGATTTCGATGCGCGATTCCGGGCTGTTGAGCTTGCGGCGCAGCCGGGAGATCAGCGTCCAGAGGGCGCGGTTGTCCTCCTCCTGCTCGATGTTCCACACCTCGCGCAGAATCTGCTGCTTGGAGACCGACTTTTCCGCGTTGCGCGTAAGCAGGAGCAGCACCGCGAACTCCTTCTGGGTCAGCTGCAGGTCGGTGCCGCCCAGATAGCCGCAGCTGGAGAAGGTGTCCAGCCGCAGGCTGCCGTAGCTGATATAGCGGTTTTTGCCCCGCTCCTGCCGCAGCCGGGCTTCGACCCGCGCGACCAGCACCTCGAGGTCGTAGGGCTTCGCGAGATAGTCGTCGCCGCCCGCCCGCAGCCCCTCCACCACATCCCGGCTCTCCCCCAGCGCGCTTAAAAAGAGGATGGGGACGTGGTAGCGCTCCTTGAGCTCCCGGCAGAGCTCGACGCCGTCGCCGTCGGGCAGCATGATGTCCAGCACCACCAGATCCACCGGATGCCAGTGCAGGGCGCGGCGGCATTCCTGCGCCGTGGCGGCCTGCAGGATCTCATAGCCGTACAGCGAGAGTGTCTCGGCGTTGATCTTCATGATGTGAGGATTGTCCTCGACAAGGAGAATTGTGCTCATGCCTCCGCCTCCATCTTCCGCACTGTAAATACAAATACCGTGCCGCCCGGGCTGGTGTGCTCCACCTCCAGCCTGCCGCCGAGGGATTCCACCGCCTCCCGGCAGATGGCGAGCCCCAGGCCGCTGCGGCCGTCGCCGCTGTAGCCCTTCTCAAAGATGTGGAGCAAGGTCCCGGCGTCGATGCCGCTGCCGGTGTCCGACACCCGAAATACCACATGGGTTTTGTCCTCCTGGTCGGAAGCGCTGACGGTGATCAGACCGTTTTGCGTATGCCGGCTGGCATTGGTCACCAGATTGATAAAGATCTGCAGCATCAGCTCGCCGCTGCCGTAGATGTCCACACAGTTTCTGCCGAGAATCTCCAGCCGGTTGCTGTTTTTCAGACACATGGGCGTGCAGATGGCGCGGATGCTGTCGAGCAGCGGCCCCACCTCGACGGCGGTGAAATGGGCTTCACTCGTCCTGCCGTAGGAGTACTCCAGCAGCTTGGTCACCATATCGGACAGCCGCAGCGCCTCCTTGCGGATGACCTGCAGATTTTCCGGCGTCTCGCTGCTGATATGGCCGGTCGTCATCTGCAGGCCGGTCAGCTGGGCATAGCCCGAGATGACGGTGAGCGGGGTCTTCAGCTCGTGGGCGACCTGGTGCAGACAGTCGAGGTTCATCGCGTACATACGCTCGAGCATCTCGCTGCGGCTGCGGCTCTCGGCGAGCGCGATCTCCTGCGCCCGGGTTCGCAGGCTGATGGCCACCGCCATGAGCAGGTTGAAGATCAGCATGCCGATGGGCATCACACCGTAACGGCTGACCGCCGCGACGTGGTTGACGAGGGCCGCCTCCAGCAGGATGGAGAGAAGGAGCACCGCCGTGCCGCCCACGATCAGCGCGTCCGCCGTGTCGAACGCCTTGTGGCGCAGATAGTGCCGGGCGACCCGCCAGACGAGGTAGGCGAGGTAGGGCAGCGTACAGCTCCACGCGGCGACGCAGACCGTCACCAGCTCGATTGTGGGCAGGAGGGCGATGAGCACCGCTTCGAGCGCCATCGCCGCCAGATGCACCGCGGTCGGCAGCTTTCCGACCACGCCCGGATACAGGCTCCCCAGCAGCAGAAGCACCATCCCCGGCAGCAGGCTTGTGACCCCCATAAAGACACGGTAGGTGAAATACCAGGAGGTGTCCGGCGGTAGGGCATGGACAAGCAGAAAATTCTGATCCCTGAGCGCCATCATCATGCAGCAGAGGGCGAGCAGCAGGAAGGCGGTGCGCCGCTGCAGCAGGGCACACAGCAGAAAGTAGCAAAACAGCACCAGCAGCCCGCCGCTGAAGCTGAGGGAGATCAGATCGCTGCCGGCGTTAAACTCCGCGATATTCTGCGGCGTCGAAAGGTAGGTGGGTTGGATGAAACCGCCGTCCCGGTGGACAAAGTTGGAAAACTGGTAGATGATCTCCACCTCCCCCTGCGCGCCGGTGTAGAGCGGGAGGGTCATATACCCGATATGCGGCACACTCCCGGCGGCATGGTCCGCCACCCGGCCGAATGCCACGGCCTCCACGCCGTTGACAAACACCCGGGTGCTGTAGTCGATGGAGTAGGAGCAGAGGGTATAGTACCGCTCCGGCTGCGCCCGGATACGCAGGCGGTAGGTGCCGTATTGCGGATGGCTGTCCTCCTCCGCGGCCGCCTCCACGGGACCGCCGGCAAAATCTTCGGCGGTATAGAGGGCGTTGGGGTAAAAGTCCCAGTTGTTTTGGATGCTAACAACCTCCTGGGAGAGGTCGATGCCGGTGAGATCCAGCACACCGTCCACCGGGATGACCACGCGGAGCGGCCCGGTGATCCTCCCGGCGTACAGCAGGATGACCGGCAGGATGAGCAGCAGGGCGGCGGCCGGGAGCAGCCACCGCGGTAGACGGTCGGAAGTCCAAGTCTGCATGCCTGCCGGCACCTCCTTTTCTTCGGCCTCGGGTGATCGTTCCTAACAGACAAAGCCGGGAGATCGGGCGGTATCCCCTGTGCCTTCCGCCGCAAAAATTATAGCACATTTCCCACGCGCTTGCACAGGCATGCCGGCGAAGAGGATGCAGGACAGGGGCGGACTACAAAAACAGCCGGACACCGTTTTCCTCGCGGACGATGTCGGTGCAGACCGCCTGGAGCATATCGAAGGGAAGGCTGTCCTCCCCCTGGGGTTCCAGCGAAAAGTCCTGGTTGGCGGCGGCAAAGACCGACAGGGTGCTGTCCTTCATGCTGTATTCCACCGTCAGGTCGATGGCGATGGGTTCCTGCCGCATCTGGGGCAACAGGATGTTGATTAGCAGTTCCTCCAGCACCAGCTGTACCCGGTAGATCTGCTTCTCGGAGGCAAACTGCCGCCGGCAGAACTCGACGACCGCGCTGTTGAGGCCGTAGATATCGAAATCCCGCTCGGTGATCGTCTGCTGGAAGGTTTTAAGCCGGTTGATGAACGCCTTGGTCCGCTCCCGCCTGGGGGCGTCGAAGATCTGGGAGGGCGGGCCCATCTCGTAGATGCCCCTCTCGTCCATATAGATCACCCGGGAGCTGATCGTTCGGGCGAAATTCATCTCGTGGGTGACGATGATGCAGGTCATGCCCCGGTTCACCAGCCGCCGGATGACGGCCAGCACCTCATCGACCATGGTGGGGTCGAGGGCGGAGGTCGGCTCGTCGAAGAGCACAATCTCCGGCTTCATGGCGATGCACCGGGCGATGGCGGCGCGCTGCTTCTGCCCGCCGGAGAGCTGGGAGGGCATATAGTCCGCCCGCTCCGCCATGCCCACCTGGGTCAGGCAGGTCATGGCCAGCTCGAAGGCATCCGATTTGGACAGGCCCTGGAGATGCATGGGGGCCATCATGACATTCTCCAGCACCGTCTTGTGGGAGAAGAGGTTGAAGGTCTGGTAGACCATGCCCATCCTGCGCCGGATCTGATCGAGCGGCGCCCCCTTGGCGGTGATCTCCTGGCCGTCGATGAACACCCGGCCCGCGGAGGGCGGCTCCAGCATGTTGATGCAGCGCAGGAAGGTGCTCTTCCCGCAGCCGGAGGGGCCGATCACCGAGATGCAGTCCCCCTTTTCGATATCCACGTTGATGTTTTGAAACACCAGATTGTCCCCGAAGCTTTTGGCAAGGCCCTCGATATGAATGACGGACATCAGGCCACCTCCTCGCGTTTGAGATGCCGGTTTTGATCGGCCAGACTGAGCATCCGGTTGGCGATAAACCCGAGCAGAAGATAGACGACCGAGGTGATCACCAGCGAGATGATGGGGTCCATGGTGCGGGAGGTGATCACGGTGACCGCCCGGGTCATATCCTGTACGGCGAGCAGGCTGACCACCGAGGTGTCCTGCATGGTCAGCACAAACTGCGTCTTGTACAGCGGCATGACCTGATGCCGGGCCTGGGGGAATACAACCTTGAAGAACGCCTGCCATTTGGAGTATCCCAGCGTCCGCGCCGCCTCAATCTCGCCGACGGCCACCGAATCCACGGCGGAGCGGAACATCTCCGAAAGGTGGGCGGCACATTTGAGGGTGAAGGTGATGATGGAGATGACCTCGGCGCTGAAGCTGGTGTCCGCCAGAATCAGATAGGCAAAGATCATCAGCAGCACGAGCGGCGGCAGTTTGACCATGAGGGCGGTGATGGTGTTGCAGACGCCCCGTATCCACCGGTTTCGGCTCCCTTTGCCGGCGCAGAAGAGCATGCCGAGGAGGGTGCCCAGCACAAAGGAGACGAGGGTCAGCAACAGGGTGACCCACAGGCCGGAGAGAATCAGCTCATAGCGGTCCTCGTAGATCAGATTCATATAGATGGATCGTTTTAAATAGTCGATCAGAGCCATGGTGGCGGCACCTCCCTATCAACTTTCGCTCTGTGTGACCAGGACCAGATCCAGATCAAAGTAGGCGTCCGAGTGGAGGCAGGTCCCCATCGCCTCCACCTCGCCGGCGTAGTACTGGGAGATGGCGTATACAAAGACATCCACATCCCCGCTCGCAATCGCCAGCGAGCAGGCATCCCAGCTGCTGTCAAACCACTCGATCGTGTAGCCGTATGCCGCGGCGAAATGTTTGATGAACTCGATATCCACCCCCTGGGGCTCGCCGGTCACAAAGTCGTAGTAGGAGTAAGGATATCCGGCGCCGCCGGTGTTGATGGCCACCCGCAGCACCTCCCCGTCGGTGATCACGGGGAGGTCGGTGTTGGGGGTGAAGGTCTCGGCGTTGGCCCGCGCCACCAGGTCGGCGTAGGCTTCGCTGCTCTTAAACTGCGGGATGTAGGTGTTCATCTGCTCAAGGATGTCCCGTCGCGCGTTGGTGATGTAGGCCACCAGCGCGTCCTCGCCAATGGGTTCCGGCTGGATGACAAGGTCGGAATATTCCGCCACCATGCTGTAGGCGTACAGGGCGTCCACGGCGATGGCGTCCACATAGCCGAAGCGCAGCGCCATGATACAGTCGCCGATGCTGTCGTAGAGGTAGAGGTTCGGGATCCGCTCCTGTTCGGACAGATAGTAGTCGGAACTCCAGGCCAGCGGCGTTCCAATCCGCCAGGAGCGCCAATCGCCCGCCGTCCCCGCCTGCCCTTCCCCTCTGCCGCCACAGCCGCTGAGCAGGCCAAACGACAGCAGCAGGCAGAGCAGCCGAAGCAGAATTCGTTTCTTTGCGCGCATACTTCCTCCTTGCTTTCCAGCCGGAGGTCCGGCGCTTCCCCGGGCCTCCGGCGGAAACCGGGTCGTTGTTATGGCCATTTTACCCCACGAATCCTGCAAACCGCGAAACTTACACGATTGTAAAGTTTTCTGTTCCTCGGAAATCGGGGCGTCCGGCGCACGGTCTTTTCGCTATAAAATCCACCCTTTAGACCGACAGAAAGCGAGCGGCGGTACGTCGATCAGACGTACCGCCGCTCGCTGTGTTTGCAGCGATCCAGATGGATCGGGTGGCGCTGGAGCGATCAGTCGATGCGGGCATAGCCGCAGGCAATTGTGGGGGCCTCGGGATCGTCGAAACCGAAGCTGGCGGCGTTGCCGTCCCCGTCGAGCAGCTGGACGGTGTTGCCCTCGATCTCGACCGAAGCGAAGGTGGTGCCGCTGAGGTCCACCGTGTTGACCGGCAGCAGCGAAGTGTCATAGAGGCCAATTTCATGGTCGGTGACCGCCGCGATGAGACCGTTGTCGAGCATACCCAGCCAGTCGGCGTCGAGCAGCCGCCCGGGCAGGACGCAGTAGCTGTCGTAGGCGACGGTATCGCCGAGGGTGAAGCGGAGCAGCCAGGTGCTTTCGCCATCGGCGGCGAGATGGGTGACATAGAGGCTGTCACCGGTCAGCAGCACCGGACCGGCGCCGCCGAGCACCGCTTCGGCCGAAAGGGAGCGGAGATCGTCGGCCATCGGGTCGATCACCGCGCAGACGAGGTAGCCGGGCAGCAGGCTGTCGGGCAGGATGGTGACCGATTCGGGCTGCAGCGCGTAGGTTTCGTCCTCGACCTGTAGGGTGGGCAGCAGGCTGTCGGGATCGGCGGCGGGTGCGGCATCCTCCAGCAGATCCCCGTCCACCGCGTATTCGAGCAGCAGGATCAACCGGCCATCGCAGAGGGCGGCGGCCACAGCGGTGCCGTCGAAGGTGTAGGTATGGAGGGCGGTGGGTTCGGTTTCGCCGTCCGCATAGGTCTGCAGGATATCGAGGGTGGTATGCCGGTTTTCCGAATGCAGCGCGACCAGCCGGTCTTCGACCGCCAATAGGCCGGAGGCGGCGATGTCGAGCTCACGCGGGACGGCGCTCGCATCGTCCGACGCGGGGGACATCCAGATGGCGTCCTCCTCGACCTGGTAGTGGACGCCGTTGGCGGTGACCGCATCCGAGAGGGCGACCATGGCCGTTGAGGCAAGCTTGCTCTGGATCAGCGGCGGAGGGGTCTCCTCCTCCCAGCTGCCGGACCGGTCGATGATTGCCTCCTCCGATTCGGGCACAGCCTCCTCGAGACCGTTGGCCGCGTCCGGCACCGCCGTGCCGGCGTCGTCCGAGGAACCGGCCGGTTCGCCGGTACCATCCGTGCCCCCGTCGTTGGATGGCGGCGCATCGGATGGAGAGGGGGCGGAGAACGCCTGGACATTGCTGGCCGCAATCTGCAGATTCAGGTAGATATCCTCGAGATTTTCTGCGGGATAGGGTTCGGCCTGTGCCGTCCCTCCGGCCGATTCGGAGGGGGCTGTCGGGGCCGCGCTCCCGACGGTGGGCAGGGAATCGCCGGGCATGGCTCCCTCCTCGGCGGTCGCTGCCTCCGCGCTGTCCGCCGCGTAGGCGGCCGCGGCCGCGGCGCTGCTGCCGGCAGCTCCCTTGGCAGCAATCGAAAGGGAGGATTCGGGCTCTGCCGCGGCGCCGCTGCCGGCGGTGAGATTGCCGGTATCGAGAATGCGCAGGAAATAGACCGCGAAAATCGCGAGCAGGAAGACGGCTGCGGCCGGTACCGCGCGGGCAATCCAGGGTTTGGGCCGGCGCAGCGGCAGGGGTTCTACGCGTTTCATCATCTGCTCGGGAGAAAGCGCTTCGGGCACTTCGAGCCGGGAACCCATATGCGAGAAGGCGGCGCCGAGCCCCTGCAGCAGCTCGTCATCCGAAAGAGGCCGTCTTGTCGTCATTTTGTGTTCACTCCTTTCTCCGCGGACAGAGGATCAGCATGTTGGGTTTCCATCACAGCGCGGATTTTTTTGAGGGTCCGGCTGAGCTTGGAACAGATGGTCCCGTGTGGCTTTTTGAGAATCTGCGCGATTTCGCGGGTGGTATATCCCTGGACCGAGGAGAGTACGACGATGGTGCGTTCCTCCTGGGTCAGTCCCGCGAGCGCGCTCGACAGGGTGACCCGCAGGTCGCTGTGCCCGTCGAACTCCACCGCGCACTCACCGAACAGGTCGTCGATGCTGATATTGCCGCGTTCTTTTATGTAGCCGGCGATCTTGCGCTTGCACCGGGCGTTGAGGATCGTGTACATCCACGACTTGAAGGCGGTCTCATCCCGCAGCTTGCGGATGCCGCGATAGGCCTCGAGGAAGGTCTCCGAGACGACGTCCATCGCGTCCTCCCGGTTGCCGAGGATATAAAAGGCCGATTTGTACAGATCCTGCCAGACCGTCTCGTACAGGCTGGCAAAAGCGCTGTCATCACCGGCTTTGGCTTGCAAAACCAGTGCTTTGTCGATCTTCAATCCATCACACCTCCAACACTTCCGCGGGCCGGGGAGGTGATTGCCGTCCGCGGAAGGTCTCATTCTACTAGTGTGCAAAACGGCCGGTTTGATTGCATCCGGCCGGCCTGAACGTCGGAAAAAGAATTCCCTGCGCAAATCTCCGGCCATTTCGGCCGAAAACCTTGCGCACAAAGGGCTTTATCCTGTATAATAAGGGGCAGTCCATCGGCGAAAGGGATGGAGCGGGCCAAAAGCAAGCGGCGCCTGTCCCCATCGTCCGCCGGGCGATGAGGGAGGAACGCCCCCCTGCGGCCCCTATCGGTTATTGTACCAGATTGCAGGGCCGGACAAAAGAGACAGAGCGCTGACAATTTACCCCACTTTGGGTTGCAGCCGCCTTTGCCCCGGTTGCCGGCCGTCCGGACGGCAGCAGCCCGGCGTTCCATTCCGCGTTTGAAGTCCGCGCGGCAGCTGCGCGCGATACGAGGTGACAAGATGAGAAAGCAACTGGAAAAACAGTACGATCCAAAGGGCGTCGAGGACCGCATCTACGCCTTCTGGATGGACGGGGGCTGGTTCCATGCCGAAATCGACCCCGATAAGAAGCCCTATACCATTGTGATTCCCCCACCCAACATCACCGGCCAGCTCCACATGGGGCATGCGCTTGACAACACCATGCAGGATATCCTCATCCGCCAGAAGCGGATGCAGGGCTACTGCACCCTCTGGCTGCCCGGCACCGACCATGCCTCGATCGCGACCGAGGCCCGCATTGTGGCGACGATGGCCGAGGAGGGACTTACCAAGGAGGATGTCGGCCGCGAGGGATTCCTCGAGCGGGCCTGGGCCTGGAAGCGCCAGTACGGCGGCCGGATCATCGAGCAGCTCAAGCATCTCGGCTCCTCCTGCGACTGGGCGCGGGAGCGCTTTACGATGGACGAGGGCTGCAACCGCGCGGTCGTCGAGGTCTTCTGCCGCCTGTATGAGAAGGGACTCATCTACCGCGGCGAGCGGATCATCAACTGGTGCCCCCACTGCAAGACGACCATCTCGGACGCCGAGGTGGAATACAAGGCGCATGCCGGCCACTTCTGGCATGTCCGTTACCCGCTGACCGACGGCAGCGGCTTTGTCGAGATTGCGACCACCCGCCCCGAGACCATCCTCGGCGATACCGCCCTCGCCGTCCATCCGGACGACGACCGCTACCGCCATCTGGTGGGCAAGACGGTCGAGCTGCCGCTCTGCAACCGGTCGATCCCCATCGTGGCCGACCGCTATGTCGAGATGGACTTCGGAACCGGTATCGTCAAGATCACCCCCGCCCACGATCCCAACGACTTCGAGGTGGGACTCCGCCACAATCTGCCGATCATCAATGTGATGAACGAGGACGGCACCATCAACGAGAACGGCGGCCGGTATGCCGGCATGGACCGCTACGACTGCCGCAAGGCGCTGGTGGCCGATCTCGAAGCGGGCGGCTATCTCGTCAAGGTGGCCGACCATGAGCACAATGTCGGCGAATGCTACCGCTGCGGCACGGTCATCGAGCCGCGGGTCAGCAAGCAGTGGTTTGTCAAGATGGAGCCGCTTGCGAAGCCGGCGATCGAGGCGGTGCGCCGGGGCGAGACCAAGTTCGTGCCCGAGCGGTTTGAGAAGATCTACTACAACTGGATGGAGAACATCCGTGACTGGTGCATCTCCCGCCAGCTGTGGTGGGGCCACCGCATCCCTGCCTGGTACTGCCAGGACTGCGGGGAGGTTGTTGTCGCCCGCACGGCACCGGAGGTCTGCCCGAAGTGCGGCTCGCGCCATCTCGAGCAGGATTCCGATACCCTCGACACCTGGTTCTCCTCCGCCCTCTGGCCGTTCTCGACCCTCGGCTGGCCGGATAAGACCCCCGAGCTCGACTACTTCTATCCGACCAACACGCTGGTCACCGGCTATGACATCATCTTCTTCTGGATTGCCCGTATGATCTTCTCGGGGATCGAGCAGATGGGGAAGGTGCCGTTTGACACCGTCCTCGTCCACGGCCTCGTGCGCGATGCGCAGGGCCGCAAGATGTCGAAAAGCCTCGGCAACGGGATTGATCCGCTCGAGGTCATCGATCAGTACGGCGCCGATGCGCTGCGCTTCACGCTGGCCACCGGCAACAGCCCGGGCAACGATATGCGTTTCTCGGACGACAAGGTCAAGGCCTCCCGCAACTTCGTCAACAAGCTGTGGAATGCCGCCCGCTTTACCCTTATGAATCTCGACGACAGTCTGGAAAAGCCCGAGCTGCCCGCGACGCTCGAGATGGAGGACCGCTGGATTCTTTCCCGCTACAACAGCCTCGTCCGCGAGGTTACCCAGAATCTCGACCGGTTTGAGCTGGGTGTCGCTGTCTCCAAACTGTACGATTTCTTCTGGGATGTGCTCTGTGACTGGTATATCGAGCTGGCCAAGATCCGTTTCCAGGCGGGCGGCGAGACCTCGCTGGCGGCCCAGAAGGTGCTGGTCTATGTCATGACCGGCGCGCTCGAGCTGCTGCATCCCTTTATGCCCTTTGTGACCGAGGAGATCTGGCAGTCGCTGCCGCACGAGGGCCCCTCGATCATGGTCGCCCATTGGCCGGAGTATGATCCCGCGCTCAGCTTTGAGGAGGATGAGCGGGAGTTTACCCGTATTATGGAGGCGGTGCGTCTCATCCGCAACCGCCGTTCGGAGATGAATGTGCCGCCTTCCCGCAAGGCGCGCGTCTATATCGAGACCGAGATGATCGACACCTTTACCGCCGGCATCCCCTTCATCAAGCGGCTGGCAGGGGCGTCGGAGGTCGAGGTTGCGGCGAGCCAGTCGGTCGAGGGCGCGGTGCTCATCGTCACCGACTCCGCCCGCATCCTGATCCCGATGGAGGAGCTCATCGACGTCGCGGCCGAACGCGCCCGCCTTGAGAAGGAGATGGCCGGCTGCCGTAAGGAGATCGGCCAGCTGGAGGGCAAGCTTGCCAATCCCGGCTTTGTGCAGAAGGCGCCGGCAGCGGTTGTCGAGGCCGATCGGGAGAAGCTTGCCAAGGCGAAGGACCGGCTGGAGAAGCTGGAGGACAGCATCCGCCAGCTGGGCTCGATCTAACGAAAGAGAAAACCGACCCGATGGGCCGGGCGATGCCGTCTCTGCGGCCGCCCGGCCCCGGTTGTATCCCGCCCACCCCTCGGGGCGGACGGGAGTAGGGAGGTGTTTTGAGATGACCTATCCGGAAGCACTCGACTGGATCCACAGCGCCAAGCGCTATCCCCACGGCAACGACCCCGCCCGGATGCTCGATCTGCTGGCCCGGCTGGGCAATCCGCAGAAGAAGCTTCGGGTGATCCACATCGCCGGCACCAACGGTAAGGGCTCGGCTACCGCGATGACCGCGTCGGTACTCACCCGCGCGGGCTATAAGACCGGCCGGTATGTCTCCCCCTATGTGCTCGAGTTTCGTGAGCGGATGGAAATTGACGGGAGGATGATCACAGAGGAACGGCTGACCGCGTTGGTCGAGCGGCTGCGGCCGGTGGTGCAGGCGTTGGGGGAGGAGGGGCGCGCCCCCGCCGAGTTTGAGATTGTCACCGCCCTTGCCTTTCTCTATTTTGCCGAGGAGGACTGCGACCTCGTCTGCCTCGAGGTCGGTCTGGGCGGACGCTTCGATTCGACCAACAAGATCGACCGGGCGCTCGTCTCGGTTATCATGGCCATCGGCTACGACCACACCGACATCCTCGGGGATACCCTGGCCGAAATCGCCTATGAGAAGGCAGGGATCCTCAAGGAGGGGGGCACCCTCGTGCTCTATCCCGAACTGGCGGCGGAGGCGAAGGAGGTCATCCTGCGGGAGGCGGCCGCCCGGCACAACCGGGTGGTGACCCCCGACCTCGCCGCCATCCGGCTGCTCGATGCCGACCCGCTGCATCAGCGGATCGACTGGCGGGGCCTTACGATCGACATCCCCTTCGCCGGCCCGCATCAGCTGCGCAATACGGCGGTGGTGCTGGCGGTGCTCGAGCTGCTGCGGGAGCAGGGCTATGCGATTTCGGATACAGCCATCGCCGAGGGGATCGCTGCCACCCGTTTTCCTGCCCGGATGGAGCGGCTGTGCGATCATCCGCTGGTGCTGCTCGACGGCGCGCACAATGCCCAGGGGGCTGATGCGTTGGCCCGTACGCTGGAAGCGCTGGGGGAACGGGTCCATCCGCTGGCCGCGGTGGTCGGCATGGTGGGCGACAAGCAGCACGACGCGGTGCTCTCTCGTGTGCTGCCCCTCTGCGACCGGGTGATTGTGACCCAGGCGCAGTATATCCGTGCGCTCGATGCCGACCGGCTCGCCGAACATGCCCGTCTTTTCCATCCCGATGTCATCGTCGAGCGGGATCAGCGGGCGGCACTCGCCCGGGCGGAGGCGTTTGCCGGGCAGGATGGGACGGTGCTCATCTTCGGTTCGCTCTATCTCGCGGGCGATATCCGGCCGCTGGCACTGGCCCGCTGGCAAAACGCGGAAAAATAATGGGCAGCCGCCCCGATACGACAATCTTTACAAGGGACATCCTGTATCATCTGGATAGAGGATGTCCCTTTTCTTTATGGACAAACCCCTTTTCCAACGGATCACGGCCCCGGACGGGGGAAAGGATGAGCATCATGGCCCTGACCATCCAGGCCAACGAAGAGGTGATGACCGCTTATCTGTCGGGCGAGATCGATCACCACATTGCCGGCGGGCTGCGGGAGACGATCGACCGCCGGGCGGAGGAGCTGCGTCCGGCGCGGCTGATCCTCGATTTTGGGGATGTCACCTTCATGGACTCCTCCGGCATCGGACTGGTCATGGGCCGCTACAAGCTGATGCAGTCGCTGGGCGGTGAGCTGGAGGTGACGCGGATGACCCGTTCGATCCGCAGGGTGATGCAGCTGGCCGGCCTTGAACGGCTGGTCCGGCTGGAGGAAGGGGGGAGAAGATAGCCATGCAGGTGCAAAACGAGATTCGGCTGCAATTTCCCAGCCTGTCGGCCAACGAGGGCTTTGCCCGGATGGCGGTTGCCGCTTTCGCCGCGCCGCTTGACCCGACGCTCGACGAGCTGGCCGATCTCAAGACGGCCGTCAGCGAGGCGGTCACCAACTGCATTGTCCATGCCTACCGCGATACGGTCGGCACCGTTTACATACACGCTCGCATCCTCGAGGGCGGCCGCATCGTCCTCAAGATCCGCGACCGCGGCGTCGGTATCCCCGATGTCGCCCAGGCGATGGAGCCGATGTTTACCACCGATCCGGGCGGCGAACGGGCAGGGCTGGGCTTTGCGGTCATGGCGTCCTTCATGGATCGGCTGCGGGTGAAATCCAGTGTGGGAACGGGGACGACTGTGACGATGGAAAAGACGATCCATTCCCGTCGCAAAATCCATGGTTAGCGCGCTCGGCGAACGTACCGCGCCGCGCGAACGGGAAGAGGCGATCGAGGCCAATCTCGGGCTGGTCCATGCCTGCGCCCATCGCTTCAAAGGCAGGGGAATCGAATATGACGATCTCTTTCAGGCGGGCTGTATGGGACTGGTCAAAGCCTACGACGCCTTCGATACCGGACGGGGCGTTCGTTTTTCGACCTATGCGGTGCCGGTAATCTTGGGGGAGATGCGCAGGCTCTTTCGGGACGGCGGTGCGGTCAAGGTCAGCCGCACACTCAAGGAGCTGTCGGTCAAGGCGGCCCGCATGCGGGAAGCCTATCAGGCAAAGGAGGGCAGGGAGCCCACCCTCTCCGAGCTGGCTGGGCTGCTGCAGGTGGAGGAGGAGCAGGTGGTTGAGGCATTTGGAGCGTCGATGCCGCCCCTCTCGCTGACCGAGAGCGAGGAGGAGGGCGGCGGGCAGCTCGATCTGCCGACCGCATCGCCCGAGGAGGAGATCGCCGATCTGCTCTCCCTCAAGATGGTGATCGGCACCCTGCCGCCTCCCGACCGCCGATTGATTCTGCTGCGGTACTTCCGCAATAAAACCCAAACCGAAACCGCTCGCCTGCTCGGGATGACCCAGGTGCAGGTCTCCAGACGGGAGAAGAAGATTCTGACCGCTATGCGAGGTTCCCTGCTCGAGGGCGGATAACGCCTGAAGATAGGATGATCGGGAATGCCCTTCCATCGGCCGTTTACGGCCCTTTGGAAGGGCATTTTTGCGGGCTCCAAAGGCTTCCAGAAAAAAATCCAAATTTTTCGGAAAAAGGTATTGACAAAAGGGGGATGAGGTGGTATTATGAACAAGCTGTCACGAACGACAGCACCGCAGAGCGGGCCGACAAGAGAAAAACGAACAGAAACGAGCGAGAGCTTCGAAAAAAGTTCAAAAAACCTCTTGACAAACGGAACGCGATGTGGTAAGATAAAAACCTCCGCTTCGGAGGGTTCGGACTTTGAAAATTGAACAACATCCAAGAAAGAAACCCTTTCAATTCAGAAGGGTGACTGTAAAAGGTCACTTTCAAAATGCGATGACAGCAGGATGCGAAAGCATCGAAGAGTCAAAAGCCAAGTAAGAACTTGGAAGAATTGATTAGAACGGACGGAAGTCTGTTTTAATACAATCGTCTTAAGAGTTTGATCCTGGCTCAGGACGAACGCTGGCGGCGCGCCTAACACATGCAAGTCGAACGGGGTTATGCTACGACGGAAGCTTCGGCCGAAGTCATGTATAACCTAGTGGCGGACGGGTGAGTAACACGTGAGTAACCTGCCTTGAAGAGGGGGATAACGGTTGGAAACGACCGCTAATACCGCATGACATAGCGGGATGGCATCATCCTGCTATCAAAGATTTATCGCTTCAAGATGGGCTCGCGTCCGATTAGATAGTTGGCGGGGTAAAGGCCCACCAAGTCGACGATCGGTAGCCGGACTGAGAGGTTGATCGGCCACATTGGGACTGAGACACGGCCCAGACTCCTACGGGAGGCAGCAGTGGGGGATATTGCACAATGGGGGAAACCCTGATGCAGCGACGTCGCGTGAGGGAAGACGGTTTTCGGATTGTAAACCTCTGTCTTCGGGGACGAAAGAAATGACGGTACCCGAGGAGGAAGCCACGGCTAACTACGTGCCAGCAGCCGCGGTAATACGTAGGTGGCAAGCGTTGTCCGGAATTACTGGGTGTAAAGGGAGCGTAGGCGGGAAAGCAAGTCAAGTGTCAAATCTACCGGCTCAACTGGTAGTCGCGCTTGAAACTGTTTTTCTTGAGTGGAGTAGAGGCAGGCGGAATTCCTAGTGTAGCGGTGAAATGCGTAGATATTAGGAGGAACACCAGTGGCGAAGGCGGCCTGCTGGGCTTTTACTGACGCTGAGGCTCGAAAGCGTGGGTAGCAAACAGGATTAGATACCCTGG
>CASGDD010000110.1 GCA_949300115.1 uncultured Oscillospiraceae bacterium
CGTCGGGCGGCGCGATCGGCTTTTCCCGCATCGGTGTGCGGGTCGCCAAAAACCGATCCACCTCGCTGCTTGTCACCTTCATTCTCGGCGTCATCATCTTCGTCGATGATTATCTCAACAACCTTGCCATCGGCGTGTCGATGCGCAACGTGACCGACCGCTACAAGGTGCCCCGCGAATACCTCGCCTTCAACGTCAACACCACCGGCTCGATCGTCTGCGTGCTCGTCCCCATCTCCACCTGGGGCGTCTACATGACCGAACTGATGCGGACCCAGGGGGTCGAGGTGGGCGGTTCGGCCATGGCCGCCTACATCCAGGCCATCCCCTTCATGTTCTATCCCATCGCGGCGCTCATCTGCGTCCTGCTCTACAACTACCGCATTCTGCCCATCTTCGGCCCGATGAAAAAGGCGTTTGCGCGTGCCGAAGCCGGCGACGTCTACCCCGAAAGCTATCACAAATCCCACGGCCAGCTCTCCGACATGGATGTCGCGGCGATGGATGAGAAGTACAAGAACGCCCGCGCGATCAACTTCATCCTGCCGATGCTCGTCCTGGTCATCATCACCATCCTCACCAGCGACGTCATCATCGCCGCCCTCGCCTGCATCATCGTCTGCTTCTTCATGTACATCCCCCAGCGGGTGATGAAGGTCGGCGAGTTCGGTGACCACATCGTCAAGGGCGTCCAGAGCATGATCCCGATCACCGTCCTGGTCATGATCTGCTTTGTGCTGCTGAAGGCCAACGAGCGTCTCGGGCTTGCCAACTTCGTCATCGAGACGGTCGAGCCGCTGCTCAATCCCGCCTTCCTGCCGATCATCACCTTCCTCGTCACCTGCTTTATCACCTACGCGACCGGTTCGCTCTGGCAGACGGCCGCCATCGTCTTCCCGATCGTCATCCCGCTCGCCTTCGCGGTTGGCACCAACGCCATCCTGACCAGCGCCGCGGTTGTATCGGGCGCCGCCTTCTCGAGCCACCTCTGCTTCTACGTCGACGCGGTCATGCTGGTATCCAGCGCATGCGAAATTGAACCGACCGACTACGCGACGACCGTCTCACCGCTCTGCATCATCCCCTTCGCGGCCGCCTGCGTCTGCTTCCTCGTCTTCGGCTTCATCGTCTAGCGCAGCCGGCGCGCCGACTCCACGAAATCCCCCATTTTCTATCGGATAAAGGAGGTTTTATCCATGGCAGCAACCGCAACCACCCTGTTTGTCGGCAACCAGATCTTCAATTCGATCGACGACGCCCCCTTCGCCGGCTATGTCGCCGTACAGGACAACCGGATCCTGGCGGTGGGCAAGGACAAGAACTACCAGGCATACGTCGGCCCCGAGACCCGGGTCATCGAATGCGGTGACGCGCTGATCATGCCCGGCATCATGGACTCCCACGGACACCTCTTTTTCACCATGCAGATCGACAACGGCGTCAACCTCATCCACTCGAAGAGCGAGGAGGAGGCCGCCGCGATGGTCTATGAATTCTCCAAAACGCTGCCGGATGACATGCCCATCGTGATGGGCTACGACTACGATCCGGCGCGCTGGCCCTACACCTATCCCACCAAGGCGAGCCTCGACCGATACTTCCCCGACAAGCCGGTCATCATCCAGCGGATCGAGGGGCACGGGTGCTGGCTCAACAGCAAAGCACTCGAATTTGTAAAGATCGACCGGGATACCCCCGACCCGCCGGGCGGCAAGATCTTCAAGGACGAAAACGGCGAGCCGACCGGCTATCTCGACGAAACGGTCCAGCATTATGTCAGCATGCTCACCACCGCCGAGCTGATGAAGAACAAGCGCTTCGCCAAAGAGTATGTCTCCGGCATGATCCGCAAGTTTAACGAATGGGGCATCACCGCCGTCAGCGACATGACCTTCGATTACACCGAGCCGCTGAAGGTGCTGGAGGAAATCCAGGCGGACGGCGATCTGACCGTGCGTTTCTCGCTCGCCGTCTATGCCAGCCAGCTGGGAGGCGACTGGACCCAGCCGCATGAGCTGGAGAAGAAGTATACCGAGAGCTTCTTAAAATTCACCACCCTCAAATTCATGTACGACGGTTCGATCATGAGCAACACCGCCGAGCTGGTGGAGCCCTACGCCGATATGCCCGACACCTGCAACCTGATTGCCATCGACCACGAGGATATGCGGCGGCAGATGCTGCGCGCCAACGAGGAGGGCTTCCGCATCCGTGTCCACTGCATCGGCGATGGCGCGGTGCGCCGATGCCTCGATATCGCCGAGGAGTGCAAAAAGAGCGGGCGCAAGGCCGAGCGCTTTGCCATCGCGCATATCGAGCTGATCCATCCCGACGACATCCCCCGCTTCGCCGAGCTGGGCGTCATCGCCGACATCCATCCGCCCCATGTCACCCTCGGTTGTGATTCGGCCGCCGACAACGTCTACCCCAAGAAGGTCGGCCCCGACCGGGAGAAGTACTGCTTCAACTACAAATCGCTGCTCGACAGCGGCGCCATCCTGGCGGCCGGCGCCGACAGCCCCGCCACCGTCTACGATCCGAGGCTCGGCATCTACCGCGGACTCACCCGCCGGTTCGGCGACGATTCGCCCAAGGAGGGCTGGATCCCCGAACAGCGGCTGCCGCTGCCCGCCCTGCTCAAAGCCTACACCATCGGTTCCGCCTACCTCGACTTCCGTGAGGAGGAGCTGGGCACGCTGGAGGCCGGCAAAAAGGCCGACATCGTCGTCTTCGAAAAGAGCTTCTTCGATCTGCTGGAGAATCCGGTCGAGATCCTCGACGACAAGGTGCTCTACACCATGGTCGACGGCAAGATCTGCTACCAGGCGTAAAGCCGCTGGGAAACCGTTCCTTCCGGCAGCCGGGCTGCCGGAAGGGTGGTTTCACCCACCCCGCTGCCCTGGAAGGAGATTGGAATCATGGCCAAACGACAACCAACCTTTGGGGAGGCGCTCTGTACCGTCGTCGTTCTCTGTACGGTCATCTTTTTTACCGTCGTGCTCTACGACGCCAGCCCCCATATTCCCATGCTCATCGGCTGCGCGCTGGCAAGCGTCGTCGCCCTCCGCGCCGGCTACCGCTGGGAGGAGATCCAGCAGGGGATGGTGGAAGGGGTCATCCAGGCGCTCGAGGCGATGATGATCCTTATGCTGGTGGGGGTGCTCATCGGCGTCTGGATCGAGGCGGGCGTGGTCCCTTCGATGATCTACTACGGGCTCAAGCTGCTGTCGCCCCGCTTCTTTCTCGTCACCGCCATGCTCATCTGTTCCTTTATCTCGATGGTGGTCGGTTCCTGGGGCACGGCCGGTACCATCGGCCTCGCCTTCATGGGGATTGCCCACGCCATGGGCATTCCGCTGGGACTCGCCGCCGGCGCCATCATCTCGGGTTCCTATGTGGGTGACAAGCTGTCCCCCCTTTCGGATACCACCAACCTCGCCTCGGCGGTCACCGGGGTCAACGTCTTCGACAACGTCCGGCGGATGTTTCCCGTCGCCGGCAGCGTCTATCTGCTTGCCGCCGGCATCTTCCTCTGCATCGGGCTGCAGTATCAGGACCACTCGGGGGAGACGCTGCGCAGCATCGACACATTGACCGGCCAGCTGGCCGACCAGTTCTGGATCTCCCCGCTGGGCTTCCTACCGCTCATCATCCTGCTGGCCTGCATCCTGCTGCGGCTGCCCTCGGTGCCCTCCATCTTCATCGGCATCCTGTCGGCGGCGGTGCTGGGGGTGCTGGTCCAGGACACCAGCGTCCAGCAGATGATGTTCGCGAGCTTCTCCGGCCATGTCAGCGAGACGGGCAACGAAATGCTCGACCAGCTGCTGACGGCCGGTGGGATGGAATCGATGATGTACTCGGTTTCGATGATCCTGACGGCGATGATGTTCGGCGGCATCATGGAGAAGACCGGCCAGATGTCCGTCCTCATGGCGCCGCTGATGAAGCGGATCCGGTCGGCCCGGTCGCTGATCTTTGTCACCCTGATCACCTGCTTTAGCGTCAATCTGATTCTGCCCGAGCAGTACATCTCGATCGCCCTGCCGGGCCGGATGTATACCGAGGAATACCGGCGGATGGGGGTCGATCAGCGGGATCTGACCGTCGCGCTCGGCGCAGGCGGGGCCGCCACCTCGGTGCTCGTCCCCTGGAACACCTGCGGGGTCTTTATGAGCGGGGTGCTCGGGGTCGGCTCCTTCGCCTACCTGCCCTTCGCCTTTTTCAACCTGCTCATGCCGCTGGCCGCCGTCGTCTATGCGCTGGTCCGCTACCGGCACGCACGCTATACCGCCACCAAATCGGCTGCCTGACACCCTGTCGGTCCAGCCGCTCACACCTCCCTTGGGGATTCTTCCCCCCTGCACAGCGAGGGCAATTTCCCTTGTCGGAAATTCCTTCGCTGTGTTTTTGTGACGGGCCAGTCTCCATCTCGACGAAAAAAATTTCTAAATTGCTATTGACTTTGGTTATTTTGTGCTATAATGACCTTGTTCGACCCAGGTGTACCCGGAATGTAAACTGAAGGAGGCAACCCCATGAAAACCATCTCCAAACTGCTGGCGCTGCTGCTCTGCATGGCGTTGGTACTGTCCGCCTGCGGCGCGTCCGACACCTCATCGGCCGCGTCCTCCGAGAGCGCTTCTGTCGCGTCCTCTTCCACCGCGTCCTCAGCTTCGTCGGAGGTTTCGGCGAGCGAGGCTCTGCAGCCGGGCGATATCGTCCTCGGACCGGCGGGGCACGAGGTTGGCGGCGGCTGGAGTGATACCGTCGCCGAAAAGAAGACCGACAAGGACACCTTCTTTATGATCAACGGCCCCGACTCGGGCAACCTCGATCCGCAGCAGAACGGCCTGATCGTCGGCATCCAGATTGAAAAGCATATCTTCGACACGCTGATTGTCAAGGATGACATCACCGGCGAGTTCAAGCCCGGTCTGGCGACCGACTGGGAGTGGGTCGACGATACCCACCTAAAGCTCACCCTCCGCGAGGGGGTCAAGTTCCACAACGGCGAGGACTTCACCTCGGAGGACGTGCTCAAGACGGTCAGTCGTTTTGCCACCGGCGCGGCGACGGCCGCCCTCTATGACACCTTCTCCTACGAGGATTCCTCGGCGAACGGCGATTATGAGGTCACCATCGGCTTCAGCGCCCCCTTCGCCCCGGCGCTCAACTATCTTGCCCACACCCGTGCCGCCATCGTCCCCGCCGACTATCTCGAGGAGAACGGCGAGCAGGCGCTCTATCAGAACCCGATCGGCACCGGCGCCTATGCGTTCGACTACTGGAACATCGGCTCGGACACCCAGCTGGTGCGCAATGACGACTGGTGGGGCAAGGCCGAAGGCTACGGCGACTGCTATTTCAAGTATATCCACATCACCCACACCTCCGAGCTCAACGTCCGTGCGATCGCGCTCGAGGCGGGCGAGCTCGACCTGGCGCTCAACCCCGAAGAGAGCTCCTTCACCAACATCTTTGAAGGCAACGTGCCCCACCTGCTCGCGTCCGAAGTGACCGGCACCCAGGTCTGCTACGTCTCCTTCAACTGGAACTACGAGCCGTTTAACGACATCCGTGTCCGTCAGGCGCTGGCGCACGCGGTCGACTGGGATGCGGCGGCGGAAGCGGCCGGCGGTCTCTCGGCCACCGTGGCGGACAGCTGCCTGGCCCCGACCATCTTCGCCTATGAACCGCAGGGCATCTATGAGTACGATCCCGAGCTCTCCAAGCAGCTGCTTGAGGAAGCCGGCTACGGCGACGGGATGGTCATCAACTCCTTCTGCCAGGAGGGCGGCGTGCTGATGCGGATGTGGGAGATCGTCCAGGCCTACTGGGCCGAGATCGGCGTGACCCTCAACATCTCGCAGGGCGACTCGGCCACCTGGGTTGAAGCCTACACCAACGGCACCTGTGATATGGCTCCGATGAACATGACCGCCATGACCCTCGACCCCGCCCACACGCTGATGCAGACGACCGACGATACCAACGTCGTCGTCGGCCGGATGGAGGACGAGAAGTACAACGAGCTCTGTGACGCCGGCCTCGCCGCGATGGACGAAACCGAGCGTGCCGAGATCTACGCCGAACTGCAGAAGTACGTCTACGACAACGTCTACCAGATCCCGATGTATGTGCCGAACATCACCTACGCCTACTGGGATTACCTCGAGGGTGTCATCCCCGACGCCGCCCAGCAGCTGGATGTCCGCGTTATCAGCCTCAAGACCAACGACTAGTCGCACGAAACCTATTCATCCGATCGTTTGGGAGGATGCAGCCTGAGGGCCTGCCGCAATAGTTGCGGCAGGCCCTTTTGCCGTCCTCCGGCAAAGAGAAAGGCAGCCATCCCCCGTTCATATGGGGATGGCTGCCTTTGGTTTGAGACCGGATTCGGTATCGATTATTCCTCGTAGGCGGCGATGACACGGATCTGGGCGCCGTCCAGCGGACCCTCGCGGAGCTTGAGCGGCAGCGCGTAGAGATCGAAGTTGTTGACCGGGACCTCCCAGAGGTAGTGCATGTACTCGATCTGCATGATGTTGGCCTTGACCAGCACCTCCTGATGCACCGGCAGGACACATTCGCCGCGGGGCTTCTTTTCAAACATGCGGATGTCGTAATCTTGCGGGAAGTCGTAACCGACCAGGCGGGGGCCGAGGCTCGCGAGGTATTGGGCGCCGTCCCGGGTGATGTAGGGGGCGTCATCCCAGTAGTCGTGGGTGGTCCAATCCCGCTGCAGGCCCCAGCAGGTCTTGAGGATCAGCCGGTCGGTCTGCTCGCAGCCGCTCTTCTCGAAGGCAGCCTTCATGCGGGCGGCGTCGATGGCCTCGTTCGGCTGGATATCGCTGAGGTCGATGAAGGACGCCCGGCCGATGTAGATGTCGAGCGGGTAGTCGGGCATCTCCTGCCCGTCGGCCAGCTGATGCTTCTGGGCATCGATATGGGTGAACATGTGGGTGCGCATGGTGTAGTAGGTGACATTGGAATAGGCGCCCTCATGCATATTCGAATGGGCCCGGATCTCGTTGTTGTACCGCCAGTGTCCGGTGATGATCGGTTGGGTCAGGTCCACAAGTTTTTTCATCTGCGCGCGTCCTCCTCGATACGATGATGTACAAAAGCAGCGTCTGTTTGAGACGGGAAAACGGGAAAAATCCACAAATTCCTCCCCTATTATAAACCGGCGTCCCCCGAAAAGCAAGGGGGCAGTTGGGCAGGGGCCGGCTCTTCCGGCTGCGCGATGCCGGGAGTGTGCGTCCCAGAAGGTGGGCCGGCCTATCCTTCGACCGGCAGGGGCAGCTCCCGCAGCAGCTGCAGCAGCCGCCGGAGTAGCGTCCCACCCTGCTCCGGCCGGGCATAGACGCCGTAGGAGACCGGCGCCACCCCTGCCAGCGGGACCCGGCCGAGCGGCCAGTCGCCGGGCAGCACCAGGCCGGGAAGCAGGGCAATGCCGAAGCCGGCGCTCACCAGCGCTGCAACCGCCTCGACCGATTCGCAGAAGTAGAGTTCGTCCGGGGTCCGGCCTTCGAGCAGCTGACCGCTGAGGCGGGCCACCTCCGACTGGATGCGGGCGGGATTGAGCACCACCAGCCGCTCCTCCCGCAGCGCCTCCATCGGGACCGCCTCCCGACCGGCCAGCGGGTGTTCCGCCGGACAGATACAGTCCACCGGGATGCGCGCCAGCTCGTGATAGAGGATGCCGTTGCGCCGGCTCTCCCATTCGGCAAAACCGATCACCGCGTCCAGCTCCTCCTCCTCGAGCAGCCGGCGGAGGTGAAGAAAGGAGGCGACCTGCATCCGGGGATGGAGGGTGGGATATTCCTGCCGCAGCCGGCGCAGTGCCGGCAGCCAGAGCGGCAGCTGGGTATAGCTCGAGCAGCCCAGTGCCAGCGGTTGGATCTCCTCCTCCGGCGGATGCTCGAACCGTTTTTTGGCCCGCTCGGCCAGCGCGATCATATGCTGGGCGTCGGCGAGAAAGGCCATCCCCTCGGCCGTCAGCCGGACGGTGCGGGTGGTCCGGCGGAAGAGGCTGACATTCAGCTCCTTTTCGAGCGAATGGATCTGCTGGGTCACCGCCGGCTGGGTGACATGCAGCCGCTCGGCCGCGCGGGCGAAGCTGAGCGTTTCGGCGACGGTCAAAAAACAGTGGAGCTGAAAGGTGTTCATCCGGCCCTCCGATATTAATAAGAATTTCTTATCAATGATAACATATTCTAAATTCACTTTCAAGCGAAAGGCGCTATAATAGTTCATGTCTTGACGATTCGAAGATAAACTGCCGGCCATCTGAAAGGATAACCGCTGCCGGCAGAGAAAGGAGCGTACCCCATGGAGGACAATCTCATCCTCCTGCTCAAACAGCTGAACATCTCGCTCGACCAGTACAGCCGCAGCCAGATGAAGCGGCTGCCCCACGCCGATCTCTCCCCCTCCCAGGGCTTTGTGCTCGACTATCTCTTCTCCCAGCGGGGCGGGATCGTCTATGCGACCGATCTGCACGAAAAGTTCCGGATCTCCAAGGCCGCCATCTCCTCCATCCTGAAAGATTTAAAACAGAAGGGTTACCTCGAGATGGCCGCCAACCCGGAGGATGACCGCAAAAAGCAGCTGCTCCTCACCCCCAAGGCCTACGCCGTCCATGAGGAGATCGACGCCTTTCTGCTCGCGCAGCAGCGTCAGCTCTGCCGCGGCATCCCTCCCCAGCATCTGGCCATCATCGCCGCCGGTCTGCGCACGATGATCGCCAACGTCCGTCAACATCCACAAGGAGCGATACTACATGGTTAAAACACTGCTTGGTCAGGTCAAGGAGTACAAAACCGTCTCGATCCTGACCCCCATCTTCACCGGGTTGGAAGTCCTGATGGAGGTGCTGATCCCCTTCGTCACCGCATCGATCATCGACAAGGGTATCGAAGCGGGGGATATCCGCCAGGTCTACTTCTACGGCGCGATCATGCTTCTGCTCGCCTTTCTCAGCCTGACCTTCGGCGTCCTTGCCGGCCGGTTTGCCGCCAAAGCCTCCTCCGGCTTTGCCTGCAACCTGCGGGAGGGGATGTACGAAAACATCCAGACCTTCTCCGTCTCGAACATCGACAAATTCTCGACCGCCGGACTGGTGACCCGCATGACCACCGACGTCACCAACCTGCAGATGGCCTATCAGATGTGCCTGCGCATCGCGGTGCGCTCGCCGCTCATGCTGGTCTGCAGCCTGGTGATGGCCCTCTTCACCAGCGTCCGTCTCAGCCTGATCTTTTTTGTCGCCATCCTCTTTCTGGGCGCGGCACTGCTGTTCATCATGACCCGGACGACCAAAATCTTCCGTGAGGTCTTCCGCCGCTACGACGATCTCAACGCCAGCGTGCAGGAAAACGTCTCGGCCATCCGGGTGGTCAAGGCCTTTGTGCGGGAGGCGTACGAGAACGAGAAGTTCCGCAAGGCGGCCGATACCCTCTACCGCCTGTTTGTCAAGGCGGAAAGCCACCTCGCCTTCAACGGCCCGATTATGATGCTCACCGTCTACAGCTGCATCATCGCCCTCTCCTGGTTCGGCGCCCAGTTCATCGTCGCCGGCAGTCTGACCACCGGCAACCTGACCTCGCTGTTTAGCTATGTCATGAGCATCCTCATGTCGCTGATGATGCTTTCGATGGTCTTTGTCATGATCACCATGAGCACCGCCAGCGGCCAGCGGATCGCCGAGGTGCTCGAGGAGAAGGCCGACCTGCAGAATCCGCCCCATCCGGTGACCGAGATTCCCGACGGCCGGATCGATTTCGACCATGTCAGCTTCTCCTACAAGCATGGCAGCGGCGGACGGGTGCTGGAGGATATCGATCTGCACATCCGTTCGGGCGAGACGATCGGCATCATCGGCGGTACCGGCTGCGGCAAATCCACCCTGGCCAGCCTCATCAGCCGGCTGTACGACGTCGATGAGGGCTGTGTCCGGGTCGGCGGACGGGATGTCCGCGAGTACGACATGGAGCTTTTGCGCAACGAGGTCGCGGTCGTGCTGCAGAAAAATGTCCTCTTCTCGGGCACCATCCTCGACAACCTCCGCTGGGGCAAGGAGGACGCCACCGAGGAGGAATGCAGGGAGGCCTGCCGGCAGGCCTGCGCCGACGAATTTATCGACCGGTTCCCCGACGGCTACAACACCTGGATCGAGCAGGGTGGTACCAACGTTTCGGGCGGACAGAAGCAGCGGCTGTGCATCGCGCGCGCCCTCCTCAAAAGGCCGAAGATCCTCATCCTCGACGACTCGACCAGCGCGGTCGACACCGCCACCGACGCCAAAATCCGCCAGGCATTCGCCGAGGCCATCCCCGGTACCACCAAGCTGATCATCGCCCAGCGGATTTCGAGCGTGCAGGATGCCGACCGCATTCTGGTGCTCGAGGGCGGACGGGTCAACGGGTTTGATACCCACGAGAATCTGCTGAAAAACAACGCCATCTACCGGGAAATTTACGAGGTCCAGACCCAGGGCGGTGGCGATTTCGACCATCCGGTCGCCAGCGAAGGAGGTGCTCAGGCATGAGTGCAATGGGTCCAAGAGGTATGCGGGGCCGGACCGGCCCGATCGATCCCAAACAGGTCTTCCGCACGATGGGGCGGCTGCTCCGCTATATCTTCCAAAACTACAAATGGCACTTTCTGATTGTCGTGGTCTGCATCCTGATCACCGCGCTGTGCACCCTCTCGGGCACCCTCTTCATGCAGCGGCTGATCGACGACTATATCGCGCCGATGCTGCGGATGGAGACGCCCGACTTTGGACCGCTGGCGGGCGCGCTCCTCCAGATGGCCTGCATCTACGCGGTCGGCATCCTCTGCTCCTACAGCTACAACCGCATCATGGTCAACATCAGCCAGGGCACCCTGCGCAATCTGCGCGAGGACCTGTTTACCCATATGGAGTCGCTGCCGATCAAATACTTCGACACCCACGCCCACGGCGACATCATGTCGGTCTATACCAACGATGTCGATACCCTGCGCCAGCTGATCAGCCAGAGCATCCCCCAGCTGGTCAACGCCTCGATCACGGTGGTCATCACCTTCGCGAGCATGCTCTTACTCGATGTGCCGCTGACCCTGCTGACGCTCGCGATGATTGGCGTCATGCTGTTTACCACCTCCAAGATCGCCGGTAAATCGGCCGTCTACTTCGGCCGGCAGCAGCGGGACCTCGGTGTGGTCAACGGCTATATCGAGGAGATGATGGAGGGGCAGAAGGTGGTCAAGGTCTTCTGCCACGAGGACAAGAGCCTCGAGCAGTTCCATAAGCTCAACCAGGCGCTGCGGGAGAGCGCCGACAAGGCGCATACCTTTGCCAACGTCGCCATGCCGGCCAACGCCAACATCGGCAACATCAGCTATGTCCTCTGCGCGGTGGCCGGCGCCCTCCTCGCGCTCAACGGCTTCGGCGGCCTGACGCTCGGTACCCTCGTCTCCTTCTTAAACCTCAACAAGAACGCCTCGATGCCGGTCAACCAGATCAGCCAGCAGACCAACAGCGTCGTCATGGCGATGGCGGGCGCCGAGCGGGTCTTCCGGCTGCTGGACGAGAAGCCGGAGGAGGACAACGGCTATGTCGAGCTGGTCAACGCGGTCGAGCAGCCGGACGGGACGCTTGCCGAAGCGAAGGAATGGACCGGCACCTGGGCCTGGCGGCATCCCCACAAGGCGGACGGCACGGTCACCTACACCCGGCTGCAGGGGGACATCACCTTCAACGACGTCGACTTCGGTTACGAGGAGGGCAAACCTGTCCTGCACAACATCAAGCTCTACGCGACGCCGGGACAGAAGATCGCCTTTGTCGGCTCAACCGGCGCCGGCAAGACGACCATCACCAACCTCATCAACCGTTTTTACGACATCGACGACGGCAAAATCCGCTACGACGGCATCAACATCAACAAGATCAAAAAGGGCGATCTCCGGCGGTCGCTTGGCATGGTGCTGCAGGATACCCACCTGTTTACTGGCACGGTGCTCGACAACATCCGCTACGGCCGGCTGGACGCCTGCGACGAGGAATGTATCGCGGCGGCCAAACTCGCCAACGCCGATGATTTCATCCGCCGGCTGCCCGACGGCTACCAGACGGTGCTGACCGGTGACGGCGCCAACCTCTCCCAGGGCCAGCGCCAGCTGCTCGCCATCGCGCGGGCGGCGGTCGCCGACCCGCCGGTGCTCATCCTCGACGAGGCGACCAGCTCGATCGATACCCGCACCGAGGCGCTGGTGCAGGAGGGGATGGACGCGCTGATGTACGGGCGCACCACCTTCGTCATCGCCCACCGGCTCTCGACCGTCAAGAATGCCGACTGCATCATGGTGCTGGAGCACGGCCGCATCATCGAGCGCGGCACCCACGAACAGCTGCTCGCCGAAAAGGGCCGCTACTACCAGCTCTACACCGGCAACGCCATCGGAGCGTAATTTCTCCGACTGCGCCGCCCCAAAAACAATCCATCCCCCTGTTCCGGAAGTCCCGGTGCAGGGGGATGTTGTTGTCTGCGTTGATGCCGGCATTTTATACGCCCGGCGGGAGCGGATGCCAGCCGTCCGATCCCGCCTCCCGCTGCCGGGGCAGCCGGATATCCTCGACAGAGGAAAAGACGGTATCCTGCCTTGCAATCGTCTGGCCGGGCGCCAGGGTGAAGACCCAGGCGGGATTCAGTGTGCGATCGGGCCCCGCCTCAAAGTAGGTGCTGCTGCCCGCCAAGCCGGGCACCCAGTTCCAGTGGTCGGCATCCCGGCTGATCTCGACATGCAGATGGGGGCCGGTGGTGATCTGACCGCTGCTGCCGAGTCTGCCCAGCGGGTCGCCCGGATCGACAAATTCTCCCCTCTCCACCCAAAGATGGTCCAGATGGTAGAAACGCACCGCCAGGTCGAGCATCTCACCGGTATAGTGGATATAGCTCATATCCAGCCGAAGAACCACCGTCCCGCCGTAGACGCTGTCCCATCCGGACAGCAGCACCCGCCCGCGGCCGGGCGCACGCACCTCCTCGGCGGGATCGTAGTAGTCACAGCCGTAGTGGTGAAATCGGAACCGGTCACGGTAGGCGGTATTGCGATAGCCGGCCGTCACCACCGCATGGTCGACCGGCAGCCGCAGCAGCTGCATCCCCGTCCGTTCGATCCCTTCCATCGCACCCCATCCTTTCCCGCGGGCCGCTTGCCCCGATATCCCATTCTATGCCCGGACGGGATTTCGGGTCCACGCACGATGAGGATACGGATGGGAAG
>CASGDD010000111.1 GCA_949300115.1 uncultured Oscillospiraceae bacterium
ATCTACGAGCGTCTGCGGGAGATGCTGGTGCTCGGGATCATCCTCTAATCCCATGCCCGCCATCCGGGGCGCGTGGCCGGTGGATGTCCGCTATCAAGGACAGATGGACGCCCATAACAAACGGAAAATAATCCGGGTTCCCTCTTTCCGATGCGCCGTTCCATGCCCTCCATCCGGGAAATTATCGGTGGATGTCTGCTATCAACGACAGGTGGACGCTCATGACAAACGGAAAATCTTACGGCTCCGCGTCCAGTCCGGCCATCGGATGCTTCCAATCGAGCGCCTCCAGCCGCGCGACCAGCCGGTCGGTCTCCTCGGGCGAGAGATTCTCGCCGGGGGCGCGGAGGGGGCCGGCGTCGATGCCGCGCAGCCGGGGGAGGGCCGCCTTGTATTTGCCGATGTTGTTCGCCCCATTGACGATGGCGCCCAGCCGGTTGGCCTTGCGCTGCAGCCGGAGGGCGAGCGGGAGATCCCCCCGACGGAAGGCCTCGTAGACGGCGACATACATCTCGGGCAGCAGATTGGCCGCGCCCGAGACGGTGCCGTCCCCGCCGGCGGTGAGCAGCGAGTAGAGCAGCGTATCCTGGCCGCAGAGGACCGAAAACCGATGGTCGCGGATCTCGAGCATCTCGAGGATGCGGGGCATGTTGGGGTAGCTGTACTTGATGCCGACGACATTGGGCGACCGCTCGGCCACCCGGGCCGCCAGGGCGGGGGTGATGTCGTTGACCGCGCATTGGGGGATGGCGTAGAGATAGACCGGCAGCTCGGGTACCGCCGCCGCGACGGCGCAGAAATGTTCCTCGAGCGCCCGTTCGGAGAGGCCGAAGAAGGCGGGGGTCACCACCCCGATGCCGTCGGCGCCGGCCTCACGGGCATGATGGGCGAGCTCGATCGTCTCGGCGGTCGACATCGCGCCCACCTGGGCAAAGACCACCGCCCGTCCGGCGGCCGCCTCGATCACCGTCCGGTCGATCCGCTTGCGTTCGTCGGTCGTGAGCTTGAACATCTCGCCGGTGGTGCCGCAGGGGTAGAGACAGTGAACCCCCGCCCCGATCAGATCGTCCACATGGGCGCGCAGCACCCCGGTATCCACCCGCCCCGTCCGATCGAAGGGGGTGACGAGCGGAACCACCACGCCGTAGAGCTTTTTCATCGCGATTTCCTCCCTATCTCCGGCGCTGCCGCCGGTGTTGCTGTTTCCATCCTACCCCTATCCTCCACCCCCCGTCAAGTGTCAATCAGACCGCCGGAGGGCTTCGCCCGCCTGATGGCAGATTCCATAAGAAAACCGGCGAAAATTTTAGAATAAAAGTTCAAAAAGCCCTTTTCTTTTGGGGGAAAATCGGGTACAATAGAAAGGGCACAGGGGAAAGGGCGATGCCGACCCCGGATTTTGCAGAGAGAAGGAGATTCGAGCTATGAAACGCACGAAGAAACTGGCGGTCGCCCTCATCAGTGCGCTGCTGATCTGCGCGACGCTCGCCACCGCTGTGAGTGGATATTACACCTACGGTGGGTACTATGTGTCCGGCGGTAAATATTACGATTCCTATGAGGATTTTAAGGATGGCACTCCCATCACCGACGAGTGGATCGGTGGT
>CASGDD010000112.1 GCA_949300115.1 uncultured Oscillospiraceae bacterium
CACTCCAGCATATTGGCCCGTTCTTTGGGCCAATATTTCATATTTGGGCTTTGCCCAAATATTTCATACGGCGTCAGCCGTATTTCATATGGCCGCAGGCCATATTTCATTGCAGCCGCGCCCCTCGGATTTTGCCGCCGCTGTCAGGCGGATACCAGGCAAAATCCTGCGGCTGCCTGGGGTGATGTGTATGGTCGATTACATGGAGCTTTTTGCTCTCTGTTCCGCCATCGCGGATATGGGCCTGCTGATTGTCGGGATCATCACGCTGATGATCGCGATCAGCACCATAAAAAAGAAGTAACCGTCCCCCCAGCACGGTGACCGGTTACTTCTTGTGACCTAACCCGGAGGGGGCCACTATCTGTCGTCAGCGCCCTTCCTTTATGGTTTTATTATACCGCGAAACTCTCCCCTTGTCAACGCCGCGGCGCGGCGCGGAGCCCGCGTTGGCATTTGCGCTGCGCGCCTTTCTTCTTCGGATGGTCTTATCGGAATGTGAGCGCCCCGCGCTCACTCCACCATATTGGCCATCGCGCAAGGGATGGTCAATATTTCATATGCCGCATCGCGGTATATTTCATATCTGGCGCAGCCAGATATTTCATATTGGGACGCAGTCCCAATATTTCATTGCGATTGCGTCCTTGATTTTTTCGCCGCCAAAACGTAAGTGCAGGCGGAAACAGAAAAAATCATGCAATCGCCAGCGGGGGCACCCCGCCATCCACCGCCCTATAGACCACCAAAAATCACAGGATATGCCGGCGCGAGGGCGCCGGACGGGTGTAGCGATATGCAGGAAAAAATCCAAAAACGCACAGGCATCTTCATCGCGGTGATCGTGCTGCTTCTGCTGCTCTTTATGGTCAAGCTGATGCAGATGCAGATCGTCTCGGGCGAGGAATATCTCGCCCAGGCGGAGGGCGGCAGCAGCCGGACGATTGAGGTTTCGGCCGCCCGCGGGGAGATTGTCGACCGCTATGCCGAACCGCTCGTGCAGAATCAGATGGGCTTCAACGTCATCTTCGACGCCGGTTCGATGATCCGCTCCCATCTCAACGACTACATCCTCGAGCTCTGTGCCCTCTTCCGCGAACAGGGGGAAAGCTGGAACGACAGCCTGCCCATCGAAGCGTTCGGGGAGGGGTACCGGTTCATCGAAGGCAGGGAGAGCGCGGTCAGCCGGCTCAAGCGGGAGCTTGGCATCGCCGATTACGCGACCGCCGACGACGCGATGGCCTGGCTCATCGAGGAAAACAACATCGACACCGAGGGGCTCAGCCGGGATGAGATCCGCACGGTGGCCGGTGTCCGCTATGAGATGGCCCTGAAAGATTACAGTGTCGCCAACCCCTACACCTTTGCCGAGGATATCTCGATGACCACCGCCATTCTGGTCACCGAGCGCTCGAACGAGATGCCGGGGGTGCTGGTGATGGAGACCCCCATCCGCGCCTATGTGGCGGAGGATATCGCCTCCAATGTCATCGGGTTTGTCGGCGCCTTCGATGAGGGACAGTACACCGCCGAATGGCGGGAGGCGGGCTATTCGCTCAACGATCAGATCGGCAAGACCGGGCTGGAAGCGGCCTATGAGAGCGAGCTGCGCGGCCAGAACGGCGTGCGGCGGCTGGAACTCGACGGCGACAATCTGGTCATCGGCAGCGAGGACATCACCCCCGCCCAGCCGGGCAATACCATCGTCTCGACCATCGACAAGAGCACCCAGGAGGATGCCCAGCGGATTCTCGCCGAAGGGATTGCCGACATGGCCGCCCGCCAGCTGGAAAATGAGGAGGAGATCCAGGCCAATGCCGGCGCGATGGTGGTGCTTGATGTCGAGACCTTCGGGGTAATTGCGGCGGCCAACTACCCCACCTACAACCTCGAAACCTATCAGGAGGACTACGCCTCCCTGCTGCAAAATCCGGCCAATCCCCTCTTTGACCGTTCCTTCTCCGGTCTCTATGCCCCCGGCAGCTGTTTCAAGCCGGCGGTTGCGACCGCGACCCTGGCCGAAGGGGTGATGGATGCCAACGACACGGTCGACTGCACCGGCCGTTACACCCGATTTGCCGACTATCAACCGACCTGCATGGGCGTTCACGGCTCGATCGATGTCCGCGAGGCGCTCGCCGTCTCCTGCAACATCTATTTCTATGAGGCGGGCTATCAGCTGGGCATCGAACCGATCACCCGCTACGCCAACACCCTCGGGCTGGGGGTCAAGACGGGTGTCGAGATCAACGAGGCGACCGGCCGCATCTCCAACCGGGAATTTGTCGAAAGCCTCGGCAATTTCTGGACCGACGGTCAGATCGTCTCGACCGCCATCGGGCAATCGGAGACGGTGGTCACCCCCCTTCAGCTTGCCACCCTCGCCGCCTCGATTGCCAACGACGGCGTCCGTCTCCAGACCCATCTGGTCAGCTCGGTGATGTCCTACAATCTCGATCAGACCATCTGGGAGCACACCCCGACGGTGATGGCCGAGGTGGAGGACAAGGATGCCATCCGGGTGGTCCAGGAGGGTATGCTCGAATGTACCCTCTCGGGCAGTGCCCGCTACTATTTCCAGGATTGTCCCATCCGGGTCGCCGCCAAGACCGGTACCCCCCAGACCGAAACCAATCTCAACGCCATCTTCATCGCCTATGCCCCCTACGAGGACCCGCAGATTGCGGTGGCCTGTGTCGTCGAGAAGGGCGGCGGCGGTTACATGCTCGCCCCGATGGTTCGCGAGTTGATCGAAAATTACTTTGCCCGCCAGCAGGGCACGATGGCCGGCAGCGACGAACAGCTCCCCACCACCGAAGAAAACATCCTTCTCCCCTAGCGGCCGGGAAGCCCCCGCTGGCGATTGCGCTGCGCGCACCACGTTCTTGGATTGGTGCGGGCGGAAGGTATACAAACTCCCCCTTCCCGTGCGCGCACCGGGTGATACCGCACGATCGATCGTCAAACCCGCGCAGACAGCGCTGGTGTGTGCCAATTGCGCTCACATTTCGATAAGCGTTGTCGAATACCCTGGCATTTTGCCTTGCGATGGCGGGAAATCCATGGTACAATAAAAAAGGCACCGGGCTTGCAGCCAGGTGCTGGGCGTTGCGACGACAGACGGTTACGCTTCCTCCGGGGATGGACCAGGAGTACCAACCTTCCTTCGGAGGAGATGATCTTCTTTCCTCCTCCGTTTCGGAAGGAGGTGATGCCATGGTAGAGTACATCGAGCTTTTCGCTCTGATCTCCGCCATCGCGGATCTGTGCTCGCTGGTCAT
>CASGDD010000113.1 GCA_949300115.1 uncultured Oscillospiraceae bacterium
CGCCTCGGGCAGCAGCGCGCCGCCGCAGCGTTCGCACAGCCGCGCCTTGATGGTCTGCGCCGCCTTGCCGGAAATCTGCTGGCTGAGGATGCTCGAAATAAGCTGGGCAAAGGGATCGCCGCCCGCCTCCCGCTCGATCGGTCCGACGCGGGCGATCAGCGCCCCCATCGCCGGGTCCCGCGCCGACAGATGCTCGATCTCCCGCGCGCCGTATGGAAAGATAGCCATGTCATCGCCTCCCCTTCTTCTTCCCTCAGTGTAGCATATCCATCCTCCCACCGCAAATCCCGGGGCGCCGCCCCGATGTGGAAAGCCCCCGACCGCGCCTCTCGACGCTGCCGGGGGCTTTTGAGCTTCCCCGCGGGGTCTCTATCCCTTTCCCTCCCCCGCCGGTGGGCAGAAGGAGCGCCATCCCCCGATGCTGGGGCGGCCGCAGGGCCGGAGACATTACGCATGGAGAAACCGGCCTCCCCGCGCCAGGAACCGCTGCCGCGCGGCAGTCGGCTCCAAAATCCTGCCCGCGAGCCGCCATGTCCGGATAGAATCCAATCGCAATTTAAAAACCTTGAAGGTCTCATGGACTGTTGCGGGCAGCAGCAGGGCCGGAGAGAGGATCTCCGGCCCGAATAGACATGTTATCCGATGGTATCTCCCCGCTCAGGCGGCCTTCCGGATCCCCTTGCACAGCCGCCGCAGGATGAGCCCCAGCATATGCAGCAGCTCACGGGCATAGAGGACAAAGACGGCGAGCAGAAGCAGGCCGGTCCAGAGCGGCCAGAGCGGCGCTTCGAAGATCACCACCGCCGTCTGCCCCAACAGCAGCACCATCGCGGCAGCCAGCTTGAGGCCGCAGAGATCGACCGCGACATACTTCTGGGAGAGCAGCGCCCGCAGCGAAAAGACGATGAAGTGGCTGATGAAGGTCGCCAGCGCGGCGCCGTTCGCCCCGAGCACCGGGATCATCAGGTAGTTGAGGAGCACATTCGCCGCCGCGCCCGAGATGGTCGTCATCAGGATGGTGCCCGTCTTCTTCTCCGCCTGGAAGATGCTCGAGAAGAAGGTGCCGAAGATGGTGAAGGCGGTCGAGAGCACCAGCAGCGGTACATACTGCCAGGAATCGGCATACTCGGGGTTGGGCGCCAGGATGGGCAGCACCAGCCGGCAGAAGGCGATGATCCCGCTCGACGCGAAGAGGACGAGCGACTGGTAGTTGCGGAAGACGGTCGAATAGAACTCGGCACGACCGCCGCTCTCCCGCTCGCCGATCGCCGACATCTGCCAGGCGTCGCTGAAGATCGAGCCGACGATCATGATGATGTTGGGCAGCTTCTGGGCGACGGTATAGAGCCCGCTGACCGCCAGCCCATCCTCCATCATATAGACGATCATATAGCGGTCGGAGGCGGTGGTGATCCACCAGAAGACCGACGAGGGCACCATCGGGATGCTGAAGCGGAGCATCTGGCTCCAGACGTTCAGGTTGAGCCGGCTGAATTTGAGGTAGCGCCCCAGCCCGCCCAGGATGAAGAGAAAGAGGGTCGAGCAGGCGTCCGCGCAGATGGTGGCCATCAGATAGCCGGTCACCCCCCACTGGAAAACCAGCAGGAAGAGGACGTTGAAGAGGATGGTCATGACGGTCGAGAAGATGCCGTCGATCGCGTAGAAGCGCACCAGCCCCCGCGAGCGCACAAACTGGGCGCAGAGGGTCCGCAGCACCGACATCATGATGTAGAGATAGGTCAGCAGCAGATAGTTGCCCAGCTCCTGCACCAGGCCGATGAGCGGCAGCAGAAAGACGAGCAGGATGAGCCCCAGCATGACCGTCGCGACGCCGGCGGTAAAGACCTCGGTCTTGCGGTAGCTCTTATCCAGCCCAAAGCGGATGACCGCGCCCGAGATGCTCACCGACACCACCGGGATGAGCAGGTTGGCGGTGTTGCGCACCAGATCCCCCGCCCCCAGCGCCTCGGGCGAGAGCACCGAGGTGTAGAGCG
Organism: uncultured Oscillospiraceae bacterium; assembly: GCA_949300115.1. Lineage (GTDB taxonomy): Bacteria > Bacillota > Clostridia > Oscillospirales > Ruminococcaceae > CASGDD01. Next base: position 1,995 of record CASGDD010000113.1, read on the forward strand.
GGAGCAGCAGAAAGACCAGCACCTTGGAAGAAAAGGTGCCGATCGCGAAGATAACGGTATTGGAGATCAGGCGGTTATACTTGTTCACGGCATCAAACTCCATTTCAAACGGCGCCGCCCATCCGCTGGGCGGGCGAGACGGTCGCGCTCCCAGCCGCATGGGAGCGCCGGCGTTTCTCCCCATCCCCTCCGGAAACAACGCCCCCCGGCGGATTCGACTCCGACGAGGGGCTTGTTTTCATTCGATAGGCTGCTACTTGCGGAGTCCAAGCCGGGCAATGATGTCACGGTAACGCTGGACATCCTTCTTCTGCAGATAGTTGAGCATATTCCGGCGGCGGCCGACCATCTTCAGCAGGCCGCGGCGGGAGTGGTGATCCTTCTTATGCACCTTCAGATGCTCGGTCAGGTCGGCGATCTGACGGGTGAGGATGGCAATCTGCACCTCGGGGGAACCGGTATCCTTCTCGTTGAGACGGTACTCGGCGATGATGGCGTCCTTCTCTTCTTTTCTCATCATAGCTCATTCACCTCTTTTTGAAATATACGCCGCTGCCGAAGAAGCGGGCAGGTGATCTCCCCCGTCGGGGCGCATCCCCGCATCTGCGGACAGGGCATAGAACGAAGATATTATAGCATACCCGGCGGGCGCTGTAAATACACAAATGGCCGCTCCCGCCGGGAAATTTGTGTTATAGCGCCCGCGTTTCGCCGTCCGGAAAGGGAATTCCGCCCCGTCCTCCGGGATATAGGCGGAAAACGGGGCGGAAATCGGTGTTTTTTTAATCGCGCCTATTCGGCCGCTTCGGTCTCGAGGCCGGTCGCCTTGCTGGCGATCTCCTCGGCGGTCAGCGCCAGGAAATCGTCGAGGCTCATGACGCCCATGTCGCCCTTGCGGCGGCCGCGGACGGCCACCTGGCCGCTCTGGGCCTCCTTGTCCCCCAGCACCAGCATGTAGGGGATCTGCTCGAGCTGGGCCTCGCGGATCTTGTAGCCGATCTTCTCGCTGCGCAGGTCGATCTCGGCGCGCAGGCCGGCGGCCTCCAGCTTGTCGAAGATCGCTTTGGCAAACTCGTGGTTGCGCTCGGCAATCGGCAGCACCTTGACCTGTACCGGGGCGAGCCAGAGCGGGAAGGCGCCGGCGAAGTGCTCGGTGAGGATGGCGATGAACCGCTCGATCGAGCCGAAGGCGGTGCGGTGGAGCATGGTCGGGCGGTGTTTCTCGCCATCGGCGCCGGTGTATTCGAGCTCAAATCGCTCGGGCATCTGGAAATCGAGCTGGATGGTGCCGCACTGCCAGGTGCGCCCGATGCAGTCGCGCAGATGGAAGTCGAGCTTGGGGCCGTAGAAGGCGCCGTCCCCCTCGTTGACGGTGTAGGGGAAGCCGAGCTCGGTGATCGCGTCGCGCAGCGCGTCGGTGGCGATCTCCCAATCCTCCTCCGAGCCCATCGAATCCTCCGGACGGGTGGACAGCTCGACGAAGTACTCAAAGCCGAAGGTCTTGTAGATCCGGTCGATCAGCCGCACAATCCCCTTGACCTCGTCCTTGATCTGCTCCTTGGTGACATAGAGGTGGGCATCGTCCTGGGTAAAGCAGCGCACCCGCATCAGCCCATGCAGCGCGCCCGACAGCTCATGCCGGTGCACCAGGCCGAGCTCGCCCATCCGCAGCGGCAGGTCGCGGTAGGAACGGGGCTTGCTCTTGTAGACGAGGATGCCGCCCGGGCAGTTCATCGGCTTGATGCAGAAGGTGTGCTCGTCGATCGTCGTCGTATACATATTGTCCTTGTAGTGATCCCAGTGGCCGCTCTGATGCCACAGCTCCTCGCGGAGGATGATCGGGGTCGAGATCTCGACATAGCCCGCCTCCTTGTGGATCTGCCGCCAGTAGTCGAGCAGCAGATTGCGCAGCACCATGCCCTTCGGCAGGAAGAAGGGGAAGCCGGGGCCCTCCTCGGTGAGCATGAACAGCTCGAGCTCCCGCCCGATCCGGCGATGGTCGCGGCGCTTGGCCTCCTCGAGCATCTTGAGGTAGGCATCCAGATCGGCCGCCTTGGGGAAGGCGACGCCGTAGACCCGCTGGAGCATCTTGTTGTTCGCGTCCGCCCGCCAGTAGGCGCCTGTCGTCTGCATGATCTTGACCGCCTTGAGCTTGCCGGTCGAAAGCAGATGCGGGCCGGCGCAGAGGTCGGTGAAGTCGCCCTGCTTGTAGAAGCTGATCGGCTCGCCCTCGGCGGCGTGCTCCTCGATCAGCTCGACCTTATACTGCTGGTTCTTCTCCTTCATCATCGCGAGCGCTTCCTCGGGCGGCAGCTCGTAGCGCTCGAGCGGATAGTCGGCCTTGATGATCTTCTTCATCTCCGCCTCGATCTTCTCGTAATCCTCGGGGGTGATGGTGTGGTCGAGGTCGATGTCATAGTAAAAGCCGTTGTCGACCGCCGGACCGATCGCGAAGGAGGTCTGCGGCCAGAGGTGCTGGATCGCCTGGGCCATGACGTGGCTGGCGGTGTGCCAGTAGGCGTGCTTGCCGCCCGGGCTGTCGAAGGTGAGGATCTCGAGCGCCCCGTCCTTCGCAAGGGGGGTGCGCAGGTCGATCAGCTCGCCGTCGAAGGAGGCCGCGCAGGCGACCCGGGCCAGCCCCTCCGAAATCGACTTCGCGATCTCGATCGGCGTGACACCCTGCTCAAACGCTTTGCTGCTGCCGTCTTTAAAGGTGATGGAAATCATCGTGTTCTCTTCAGCTCCTTTGCTATCCTGTATCGTCCTGTCTGCTTCCGCAGTGCCGGGTCTTCCCGTCTCGCCGCACAAAAAAACGCCCCATCCCCCATGGGATGAAGCGATGCTCCACGGTTCCACCCAATTTGTACCCGGCGCCGCCGGATACCTCTTGCGCGGCCGATAACGGGGCCGACCGGTCCGCTTGGGCCGCTGGGCTTTGCGGACGCTCCGGGGGTGGTGCCTGCGGTCATCCGCCGCCCGATCCTTCCAGCCGGACCGCTCGTCCGGGATCGGTTCTCTGCCGGTTTAAAGGCCGCCGCGTGTTCCCCATCAACGCATTTTGTCTATGTACGGCTATCCTATCACGCGCCGCGGCGCTTGTCAAGCGCTTCCCCATCGCCGCAAATGGTTTGACCTTGCAACTTTCCCCGTGATTCTGCACAGAGAATGCTTGACATCCCCGCCAAATCGTCCTACAATAGTAATGAAATGCGATAAGGACTGATTCTTTTTGGACGGCTTGCACAAAGCCCCAAAAGCAATCGTTGTTTGGATAGACGCATTCGAAGCATCGGCTTTCCGCAAAGATTCCAGCCACCGCCCGCCGGTTGGCTTTTTCCTATGTGATTTTCCACGCGAGAGGATCCTCTTTCTCTCCGCTGCCGGCCTGTCCGGCGGCGGTTGCGTTGTTTGCCCATGGGACGCGGCCTGCCCGATGCGCATATCTGATGAAGGAGGAACAGGAAGCCGCGATGATTACCATTCTTACCGGCGTCGCCGCCCTTGTCGTCGGCGCGCTGATCGGCGCGGTGCTGGGCTTCCAATACCGCCGTCGGGTTGCCGAGGCGGAGGTTGGATCGGCCGAGCAGGAAGCCAAACGCATTGTATCGGAAGCCATGAAGGCAGCGGAAAACCGCAAGAAGGAAGCCCTGGTCGAGGCGAAGGACGAGATCTTCAAGCTCCGTCAGGAGGCGGAGAAGGAACTCAAGGAGCGCCGCAACGAGCTTAAAGGACAGGAGCGCCGCGCCCAGCAGAAGGAGGAAAACCTCGACCGCAAGACCGCCAACCTCGAGCGCAAGGAGGAGTCGCTCAACGAAAAGCTGCGCGACGCCGACAAGCGCTTAAACGAGGCCGAGCAGATCAAGAGCAGCCAGTTTGAGATGCTTGAACGCATCTCCGGCTACACCGCCGAGCAGGCGAAGGAATACCTGCTGCAGAACCTCGAAAACGAGCTGACCCGCGAAAAGGCGGTCAAGATCAACCAGTATACCCAGAGCCTCAGGGAGGACGCCGACAGCCTCGCCCGCGAGGTGGTCTCCCGCGCGATTCAGCGCTGCGCCGCCGAGCATGTCGCCGAGGCGACCGTTTCGGTCGTGGCGCTGCCCAACGACGAGATGAAGGGCCGGATCATCGGCCGGGAGGGCCGCAACATCCGCACCCTCGAGACGCTGACCGGCGTCGACCTCATCATCGACGATACCCCCGAGGCGATCACCCTCTCGAGCTTCGATCCCGTCCGCCGGGAGATTGCCCGCCTCGCGCTCGAAAAGCTCATCAGCGACGGCCGCATCCATCCCGCCCGCATCGAGGAGATGGTCGAGAAGGCCCGCCGGGACGTCAAAGCCGCCATCAAGCAGGCGGGCGAACAGGCGATCTTCGAGGTCGGCATCCACCAGATCCATCCCGAGCTGGTCAAGCTGCTCGGCCGGCTGCGTTACCGCACCAGCTACGGGCAGAATGTGCTCAACCACTCGCTCGAGGTCTCCAACCTCGCCGGTACGATGGCCGCCGAGCTGGGGCTCGACCCCACCATCGCCAAGCGGGCCGGCCTGCTGCATGACATCGGCAAGGCGCTCGACCATGAGATCGAGGGCAGCCATGTCGAGATCGGCGTCGACGTCGCCAAAAAGTACAAGGAATCGGCCGACGTCATCCACGCCATCGAGGCCCACCACGGCGACGTCGAGGCCAAGACGATCATCGCCTGCCTCGTTCAGGCCGCCGACGCGATCAGCGCCGCCCGTCCGGGCGCCCGCCGGGAGAACCTCGAGAATTACATCAAGCGTCTCGAGAAACTCGAGTCGATCGCCAGCTCGTTCGACGGGGTGGAGAAATCCTACGCCATCCAGGCCGGCCGCGAGGTGCGCATCATGATCCAGCCGGAGAAGGTCTCGGACGACGAGATGGTGCTGCTCTCCCGCGAGATCGTCAAGCGGATCGAAAACGAGCTCGACTATCCCGGCCAGATCAAGGTCCATCTCATCCGCGAATCCCGCGCGATGGCCTACGCGAAATAATCCCAGGGGGAGGAAAATGGCGCATTTTCCTCCCCTTCCTTCTGCCCATCCCCCACCCGCCTTACCCACACTGCAAGGAGATACGCCATGCTCAATCTGATCTTTTTAGGGGATGTTGTCGGCGCCCCCGGCTGTGAGTTCGTCCGCAGCCACCTCCCCGCCCTCAAAAAGCTCTACGGCGCCCAGGCGGTCATCGCCAACGGGGAAAATTCCGCTCCCGGCAACGGCATTCTGCCCCAGTCGATGCAGTCGCTCTTCGACAGCGGCGTCGACCTCATCACCACCGGCAACCACGTCTGGCGCCGACGGGAGATCTACGACGCGCTCGACCGCCGCCCGGATATCCTCCGGCCGGCCAACTATCCCGACTGCCGCTATGGGCGGGGCGTCGGTGAGATCGACCTCGGGCGGGTGCGGATTGCCGTCCTCAACCTCATCGGCCTGACCTTCATGGACCCGCTCGACAACCCCTTCGCCGTCGCCGACCGGCTGCTCGAGAGGATCGACACCCCCCTCATCTTTGTCGATTTCCACGCCGAGGCGACCAGCGAAAAGGCCGCCCTCGCCTACCACCTCGACGGACGGGTCAGCGCGGTCATCGGCACCCACACCCATGTCCAGACGGCCGATGAACAGATCCTGCCGGGCGGCACCGCCTTTCTCAGCGACGCCGGCATGTGCGGCCCCATCCGGTCGGTGCTGGGCGTCTCCCCCGCCCTCGCCATCGAACGCTTCCGCTACCAGCTGCCCGTCCGCTTCGATACCGCGCCCGGCCCCTGCAAGATGGAGGGGGTTGTCCTCTCGCTGGACGAAAAGACCGGGCACGCCCTTTCGATCGAGCGGTTCTGTGTAAAATAAAAGAAAATCCTTGCATTTTTCCGATTTATACTGTAGAATTTTACCTAGAACCAAGACTCGATACAAGGAGGGTGACCAGGATGGAGATACTGAAAGTATCCGCAACGTCCGCCCCCAACTCGGTCGCCGGCGCCATTGCGGGCGTCATCCGGGAACAGGGCTCTGTCGAGGTTCAATCGGTCGGGGCCGGTGCCGCCAACCAGGCACTCAAAGCGGTCGCCATCGCGCGCGGCTATCTGGCGCCTCTCGGGATTGATCTGATCTGCGTACCTGCCTTTACCAGCGTGGTCATCGGCGGCGAGACGCGCACCGCGATCAAAATGATTGTGGAACCACGCTGAAGACACAAAAATCCTTCCAATTTCGAAAGAAGATGACAGGGAGACAGCCGATTGTCTCCTTGTTTTTCTTATGGTTTTGCGCTATAATAACCCTACGGCCCGCCTTGTGGTGAGGGCCGCCCGGGTGTTTGCCGCATCCGGGCACCGGCGTCATGCCGCCCTGTTCCGCGGCTTTGGCCCCATACCGGATTTCCAAGGCAGGAGGAATGCCCTTTGCGAGGCCCTATCGGCAGACGACTGTTGAGCCTGATGCTCCTCCTCTGCCTGCTTGCCGGCTGCTCCCCCGCCGGGGATGACCCCGCCGGCAGCCCGGCGTCCAGCCAGAGTGCCGCCGCGGATGCGCAGACGGCCGAGGCGCTGCCCTTTGCGCTCGCCTACGATCCGCAGGACAGCCTGCATCCCTACGAGGCGGAGGGGACGCTCAATCTCCAGCTGATGAACCTGCTCTACGACGGGTTGGTCCGGCTGGACAGCGAATTCTACCCCGAACCCCGCATCGCCGACTGGATCGAGGTCGACGGGCGCACGGTCACCATCGCGCTGCGTTCGGACGTCGTCTTTTCGGACGGCTCCCCCCTCACCGCCGACGATGTGCTCTATTCGCTGCGGGGCGCCCGGGCGGCAGGCTCGGCCTATGCCGAGCGGCTGTCGGGCATCGCCTCGATGGAGGCCGACGAGCTCGGCCGGGTCATCCTGACCCTCGACGAGCCCAACCGCTATTTCGCCTCCAATCTCGATATCCCGATCATCAAGGCCGGCTCGGATGGGGAGGGCCAGCCGGTCGGCAGCGGACGCTACCGGCTGATCGCCGAATATGTCGAGCCCTATCTCACCGTCAACACCCGCTGGACCCTGGGTGATCCGCCGGCGATTGAAACGATCTATCTGCGGGAAACCGCCAGCCAGGATACGCTGCAGTACCATGTGCGCACCGGCTCGGTCAGCTACGCCGCCTTCGAACCGTCGGAGGAGGGCGCCATCTCGAGCGTTTCGAGCGCGACGCTGCCGGTGGTCACCAACCAGCTGGTCTTCCTCGGCATCAACAGCACCCGCGGGCTGCTCGCCCAGCCGGAATTGCGCCGGGCGATCTCGGGCGCCATCCAGCGGGAGGAGGTCATCGCCGAGGGGTATGATGACCGCGGCTGGCCGGCCCAGACCCCCTTCAACCCCTCCTTCTATGCCCTGCTCGAGGCGGAGGAGGTCCCCGCCATCGCCTCCCGGTCGGTGGCCGAACAGCTGCTCGAAGCGCTGGGCTATGACCAGATCGGGGAGGATGGCATCCGCCGCAACGCCTGGGGCAGCACCATCGATCTCGCCATCCTGGTCAACGAGGAGGGGGAACAGCGGGTGCGCGCGGCCGAGGCCATCGCCCGTCAGCTGCGGCTCTGCGGTCTCGACGCGACGGTCGAGCGCTGCAGCTACAGCGACTATCTCACCCGCATCGCCGAGGGGGATTTTGACCTCTATCTCGGGGAGATGTCGCTGCTCGCCGACATGGACATCACGCCGCTGCTCGAGGGAACCACCGCCGCTGTGGGGGTCACCGGGCAGGAGGATCTCATCGTCCGCTACGAGACGATGCGGGAGGGGAGCCTGTCGCTCTCCAATTTCGTCGACGCCTTCTCCCGCTCGATGCCCTTTGTGCCGCTCTGCTACCGCAGCGGCACGGTCGCCTATTCCCGTCTCATCACCGGTGACGTCACCGCCACCGCACACGATATCTACTACAATCTGGAACAGTGGGGCTATGACGAGGCCGACTGACCGCCCCGTCGCCGCGCTTCATCCTGACGATTAGGAGGTTCGCCATGATTCGATACGAAAATCATATGGGTGTCGTCGACATCTCCCATGAGTACTTCTCCGCGCTGGTCGGCCGTGCTGTGACCCGCTGCTTCGGCGTCGTGGGCATGGCCCACCGCAACGCGACCGAGGGGCTCATCTCGATGCTGCGCCAGCAGGATCAGGAAGACAAGGGTGTCCGGGTCCGGCTGCAGGACGGCCATCTGGTCATCGACCTGCACATCATCGTGACCTACGGCATCAACATCTCGGCGATTGTCAAGAGCATCGTCAACAAGGTGCGCTACACCGTCGAGGAATCCACCGGCTTTACGGTGGCCCGGGTCAATGTCTATGTCGACGGGATGCAGGTGTAGGGGCCTGTTTGAAAATGGGCGATGTGCCCAGCGGCGAGGCATTTTGGGCCGCTGGCAAGTAATTTTCCCGCAGGAATCCTAGGTGGATTTCAAGGGGAAATTGCGCCGTCCAGGGCACAAAAGGCCCGTCGTTTGGGCATGTTGACATTTTTAAAACAGGACCTAAGCCTGCATTCGGTCTTCCGATAACTGCTCATGAGGGATGTGTTCACAATGATTACAGGTTCCACGCTCCGGGACGCCATCATCTCGGGCGCCAACAATATTGCCAGCCACAAGCAGGAGGTTGACAGTCTCAACGTCTTCCCCGTCCCCGACGGGGACACCGGCACCAACATGTCGATGACCATGGGGGCCGCCGCCCGCGAGCTTACCCGTATGCCCGCCACCGCCACCGTCGCCGAGGTCGCCTCGACCGCCGCGTCGGCACTGCTGCGGGGCGCCAGGGGCAACTCGGGCGTCATCCTCTCGCTGCTCTTCCGCGGCTTTTCGAAGGGGCTTGCCGGCCAGAAGACGGCCGACGGCAGGGCGCTCGCCCATGCGCTCGGCATCGGGGTGGAGGCCGCCTACAAGGCGGTCATGAAGCCGACCGAAGGCACCATCCTCACCGTCGCGCGCGTCTCGGCCGAACAGGGCAGGACGGCGGCCGAGGCGGATGATGAGGTCACCGCCGTCTGGCAGGCGATTCTCGACCAGGCGGAGCAGACGCTCGCCGAAACCCCCGAGATGCTGCCCGTTCTCAAGAAGGCGGGGGTCGTCGACGCGGGCGGCAGGGGTCTCATCGTCATCTTCGAGGGGATGATGTCGGTCTTCGCGGGCAAGGGCATCTGCACCGGCGATGTCCCGCTCAGCGTCGCATCCACCCCCTCCCCCTCGGAATTCACCTTCGAGGACGACCACGAAAACATCACCTTCGGCTACTGCACCGAATACATCGTCAACCGCCAGAACGACAAGGACCCGCTCGCGCTGCGCGCCTACCTCGAATCGATCGGCGACTGCGTCGTGGTGGTCGACGATGAGGAGATCATCAAGGTCCACGTCCATACCGACAACCCCGGCTTTGCCATCCAGGAGGGGCTGAAGTTCGGCGCGCTGTCCAACATGAAGATCGACAACATGCGGCTGCAGCATCAGGCGCTCGTCGTCGAGGCCAAGGAGGGGGGCGAGGACCCCGTCCAGAAGAACTATGTGCCGGTCGATGAATCGATCGACTGCGGCTTTGTTGCCGTCTCGGCCGGCGAGGGCATCGAAAGCCTCTTCCTCGACCTCGGCGTCAACGTCGTCGTCAAGGGCGGCCAGACGATGAACCCCAGCACCGAGGACATCCTCGCGGCGATCGAATCGGTGCCGGCGCGCACCGTCTTCGTGCTGCCGAACAACAAGAATATCATCATGGCCGCCGAGCAGACCGTCCATCTGGCCGACCGTCAGGTGTTCGTGCTGCCCACCCGCACCATCCCCCAGGGCCTGTCGGCGATGCTCGCCTACGATCCCGAGCTGTCCTGCGAGGACAACTTCATGGGGATGCAGAAGGCGGCCGAACGGGTGCAGTCGGGATCGGTCACCTTCGCCGCCCGCGATTCCCACTTCGACGGCCACAACATCAAGGCGGGGGAGATCCTCGCGCTCGAGGGTTCCAAGCTGCTCTTCACCGACCGCGATCTCGAACACGCGGTCGTCAAGCTGGTCTCCCGTCTCTCCCGCAAGGACACCAGCTTTGTCACCCTCATCCAGGGACAGGATGTCTCGGACGAGGATGCCGGGCGCATCTGTCAGGCGGTGGAGCAGAAGCTCGACCGCGGCATCGAGGTCAATCTGGTCAACGGCGGCCAGCCGGTCTACTACTTCCTGATCTCGATCGAATAGCCCATCCGACCGCATCCATCCCGGCCGGCCTCCCGCCGGCCATCCGCACTGCGAGGGTTTTGATTTGCGCGACCTCCGACATGAGGATCTGCAAACCTTACATGGCGTCGGCAGCCGCCGTGCCCAGCTCTACCGCAAGCTGGGCGTGACGGATGTCGGCGCTCTTGTGCGTCTCTATCCCCGCGGTTACCTCAACTTCCGCCCCCAGCCGATCCTCTCGGCGCCATTGGGCGAGCCGGTGACCGTGCGGGGGGCGGTCGTCGACAAGAAGGGCCCCACCTATGTCCGCGGCGGCATGACCGTCAGCAAGGTGCGGGTGACCGACGGCAGCTGCGAGCTCATCCTCACCTTCTTCAACAACAAATATACCCCCGCCGCCCTCGAAATCGGGCAGGAATATCTCTTCTACGGCAAGCTCAGCGGTTCGCTGCTCCGTCGGGAGATGACCGCCCCCCTCATCCAGCCGGCCGGGGAGGCCCCGGCGCTCCAGCCGGTCTATCCGCTGACCGCCGGGCTGACCAACAAGGTCATCACCGCCAATGTCCGGGAGGCGCTCGAGCGGCTGGAGGACCCTGTGGACGATCCGCTCCCTCCCGCCCTGCGGGAAGCCCACCGGCTCTGCCACCTTGGCTATGCGCTGCGCACCATCCATTTCCCGCCCGACGAGGCCGCCCTCGAGGCCGCCCGCCGGCGGCTGGGCTTTGAGGAGCTGCTCATCACCCAGCTCGCCCTCACTTCGCTGCGCGACCGCACCCGGCTGACCACCGCCTCGGTCCTGACCTCGACCGACTGGTCGGATTTTGAGGCGCTGCTCCCCTTCCATCTCACCGGCGCCCAGCGGCGGGTGATCGATGAATGTGCCGCCGATATGGCCCGACCCATCCCGATGAACCGGCTGATCCAGGGGGACGTCGGTTCGGGCAAGACGGTGGTCGCGGCGGCCGCCGCCTGGCTGGCCATCCAGAGCGGGATGACCGCCTGCATGATGGCGCCGACCGAGATCCTCGCCGTCCAGCACTACGAAAATCTCCGGCGGCTTCTCGAACCGGCCGGCATCCGGGTGGGACTGCTCACCGGCGGGATGAAGGCCGCCCCCCGCCGCGCGGTCAAGGAGGCGATGGCGCAGGGCACCCTCGATCTGATCATCGGCACCCATGCGCTGCTGTCGGAGGATGTGATCTTCCGGCGGCTGGGGCTGGTCATCACCGACGAACAGCACCGCTTCGGGGTCAACCAGCGCAGCGCCCTCTTCCAGAAGGGGGAGAACCCCCACCTGCTGGTCATGAGCGCCACCCCCATCCCCCGCACCATCGCCCTGCTGATGTACGGCGACCTCGATATCTCGATCCTCGACGAGCTGCCGCCCGGCCGGACGCCGGTCGAAACCTATCTGATCGGTTCGGACAAGCGCCAGCGGGCGCTCGGCTATATCAAACGCCATCTCGACGAGGGACGGCAGGGCTACATCGTCTGCCCGCTCATCGAGGGGGAGGGCCCCGGCATGGTGAGCGCCAGCCGGTACGCCGCCGAGCTGTCGGACGGCTTCTTCCGAGGCTACCGCACCGCCCTGCTGCACGGCCGGATGAAGGGGGCGGAGAAGGACGCGGTCATGGCCGCCTTCGCCGCCGGCGAGATCCAGCTGCTCATCGCCACCACCGTCATCGAGGTGGGGGTGGACGTCCCCAACGCGGTCATCATGCTGATCGAAAACGCCGAACGGTTCGGCCTCTCCCAGCTGCATCAGCTGCGCGGCCGGGTCGGGCGGGGCGCCCACCGCTCGACCTGCATCCTGCTCTCCGACGCGAAAAATCCCGACACCCGCCACCGGCTGCAGGTCATCTGCAAGGAGACCGACGGGTTCGCCATCGCCGAGGAGGATCTGCGCATCCGCGGGCCGGGCGAGCTGCTCGGCCAGGCCCAGCATGGCATGGTCTCCCCCCGCATGGCCGCCCTGCTCACCGACACCGCCCTCATCGCCGAAACCCGGCAGGCGGTCTCTCTGCTGCTGCGGGAGGACCCCACCCTGTCCGCCCCCGAACACGCCGGCCTGCACGCCGCCGTCGACCGGCTCATCGCCGATGACCGGGCGGGCATCTTCAACTGACCGCCCCTTTCGACAAATCTCGTTTTGAAAACCATTTATCATATTGACAAAGATTTCATTTCGTGGTAGTGTGACTGTATCCAATCGATGGAGGTGGTCACGATCGATCGTAATCTGGAAAACCTCAAGCAGCGCCTGCACACCGAACGCCCGGTGCCCTGGGAGCAGTTCCCCGACATCGACCTCTACATGGACCAGGTGCTCAGCTATATGCCCCGCCAGCAGGTGGCCTCGGACGGCGACGACCAGCTCACCGCCTCGATGGTCAACAACTACATCAAGGAGGGGGTGCTCGCCCATGCCAACGGCAAAAAGTACACCCGCGAGCATCTCGCCTTCCTCACGGCGATCAGCCACCTCAAGCGGGTGCTGTCGGTCAAGGATACCGGCCTGCTGCTGCGGCTGGCGTCGGCGGATGAGGCGGTCGAGCCCTTCTACACCGCCTATGCGTCGCTGGTCGACCGGGCTTTTGAGGATGTCCTCGGACATCTGCCCGATGCCGAAGACACCCGGGCGCTGGCCGAAACGGCGCTGCGGCTGGCGGTGACCAGCTATGCCAACCAGATCGCCTGCCAGCGGCTTTTGGATCTCATGCGGGAGGAGGATCCCGCCCCCCAAAAGCGTCCCCGCAAGAAGGGCCCAGAGGAATAGCCCCACGCCGGCGGCAGCTCCAAGCCGTCTTTCCGATGCAGAAAGGACAGATGATGATGCGCGACTATGTGATTGTAACCGATTCCTCCTGCGACATGCCCGCCCAGCTGGCCCAGGATCTCGAGCTGGTGGTGCTGCCGCTGACCGTCCTGCTGGAGGGCAGGGAGTACAAAAACTACCTCGACGAACGGGAGATCACCTTCGCCGATTTCTATGCCGCCCTGCGCAGTGGCGCTTCCGCCACCACCTCGGCGGTCAACACCGACGCCTTCTTAACCGAGCTGCGGAAGATTGCCGACGCGGGCAAGGATGTGCTCTATCTCGGCTTCTCGACCGGCCTTTCCAACACCTACAACGCCGGCGCGATGGCCTGTGAGGAGCTCGCCCACGACTACCCCCATCTCCAGTTCCTCCATGTCGATACCCTCTGCGCCTCGCTCGGACAGGGCCTGCTCGTCTATCTCGCCGTCCAGCAGAAGCGGCTGGGCAAATCGATCGAGGAGGTCCGCGACTTCGCCGAACAGATGAAGCTGCACATCTGCCACTGGTTCACCGTCGACGATCTCCATCACCTCAAGCGGGGCGGGCGGGTCTCGGCGACCACCGCCGTGCTCGGCTCGATGCTGCAGATCAAGCCAATCCTGCATGTCGACAACGAGGGGCATCTCATCAATATGGACAAGGTCCGCGGCCGCCGCGCCTCGCTCGAAGCCCTCTTCCAGCGGATGCAGAACTCGGCCATCAACCCGCGCGACCAGGTGGTCTTCATCAGCCACGGCGACTGCATCGACGACGCCCGCTACCTCGGCGAGATGATCAAAAAGAAGCCCAAGGTGGAGGAGGTCATCTACAACCACGTCGGCCCGGTCATCGGCGCCCACGCCGGCCCGGGGGTCGTCGCCCTCTTCTTCATCGGCAAGGAACGGTAATATCCTTCGCCTCCACATCCCATCCCTACAGCAAAATCCCCGACGCGGTGATGCACCGTGCCGGGGATTGTTTTTTTAGGAGATCAGGCGCTCTGCGGGGTCTGGGCCTGCGCCTGCGCAGCCAGCAGCGCCATGGCCAGCTGGTCGGGACAGGAGGTGCTCTTGTGTCCGCAGCGGATACCCCGCATCCGGGCGATCGCCTCACCGGCCGGCATACCGCGCAGCAGGCTGCAGATGCCCTTGAGGTTGCCGTCACAGCCGCCGGTCACCTCGACCGAGCGGATGACGCCCTCCTCCAGCTGGATGGTAAAATGCCGGGAGCAGACCCCCTGGGGCTGATAGGTAAAGATCATCGACATCGGGTCCTTTCTGTGGGATAAAAGCAATCGATCGGGCGATCGCTTCCGATTGTACCACACGCCGCCCGGAAAATCCAATCGAAAATCCCGCAC
>CASGDD010000114.1 GCA_949300115.1 uncultured Oscillospiraceae bacterium
TGGGGAACCCTCAAGGTGCTGGGCGAATGGGCGGGCAAGACACCCCTCCAGTTTGCCTTTCAGTATCTCTACTATCTCTTCGAGACCCTGCTGGTCCTGCTGCTGATTGCCTTCGGCCAACGGGCGGGGGAGCTGTGGTTCCATACGGCCCGGGTGCCGTGGGGCGGCCTTGCCGCCGGTCTCAGCTGGGGACTGGTCCATACCCTCAGCAAGGGGGAGCTGCTGGTGGGCCTGACCGCGATGGCGGCGGCCCTCCTGTATGGCGTCCTCTACCTGCTCGTTCATAAGCGGATGCTCCCGGCCTATCTGCTCATCGGGATGGCGTTCATGCTGTAATACAATCTTGGGCTACATCGAGGAGGAACCCTCTTGGCACGATTTTTTACCCTTGCCAGCGGTTCGAGCGGCAACAGCACCTATTTGGGCAGCGCCTCGCGCGGGATTCTGATCGACGCGGGCATCTCCTGCCGGGCCATCGGACGGGCCCTGGCCGACCATGGGATGGACTTCTCCCAGATCGAGGCGGTATTTGTTACCCACGAACATATCGATCATATCAAGGGGCTGCTGACCCTGAGCAAGCAGCGTCCCCATCTGCCGGTCTATGGCTCGCCGGGCACCATCCGTTATCTGGCCGACCATGGCAGCGTCGCGCCGGGCAGCTATCTGATCCCGATGACCGGTGCGGTGGAGGCGGCCGGCATGGTCATCACCCCCTTTCACACCTCCCACGACTGTGCCGAAGGCTATGGGTTCCGCATCCGTACGGCGGACGACCGGCTGGTCGGCATCGCCACCGACCTGGGACGGGTGGACCAACCGGTGCGGGAGGGGCTGCGCGGCTGTGAGCTGGTGATGCTCGAATCCAACTACGACTACCGCATGCTGATGGCGGGCGGCTATCCCGTCTATCTCAAACGGCGGGTGGCTTCGGACAACGGCCATCTCTGCAACGACGATTGCGCCGCCTTTCTGCCCGAGCTGTCCGCGGCCGGGACCACCCGATTTGTCCTCTGCCACCTCAGCCAGAACAACAATCTGCCCTCGCTGGCGGGTGGTGCGGCAAGCGCCAGCCTCGGCCGGCAGGGGCGGATCGACGGGCTGGACTACCAGCTGTATGTTGCGCCCCGCAGCACGGCGGGAGAAATGGTGGTGTTTTGATCGTGCGCCATATCGACCTGATCTGTGTCGGCACCCTCAAGGAAGCCTATCTGCGGGAGGGAATCCGGGAATACCAGAAACGGCTGGGAACCCTCTGTAAATTGCAGATTGTCGAGCTGGAGGAGGCCAGACTGGCCAAAGAGCCGGGCGAACGGGAGATCCTTCAGGCACTCGAGCGGGAGGGGGAAGCGATCCTCGCCCGGCTTCAGCCGGACGCCTTCAAGGTGGCGCTCTGCATCGAGGGCAGGACGCTCTCCTCCGAGGGGCTGTCCGAGCTGCTGGCCACCGCCGAGGTCGCGGGGAAAAGCCGTTTCCAGTTTGTCATTGGGGGGTCCTACGGCCTGTCGGAGACGGTCAAGCGGGCCTGTGACCGCCGGCTGTCGGTTTCGCCGATGACCTTTCCCCACCAGCTTTTCCGGCTGATGTGGATCGAGCAGCTTTATCGCGCGCTGATGATCCGTACAGGCAGCCGCTACCACAAGTAGCGGTCGCAGGACGGGAGAAAAGTAGAAGAATAGTTTGTATTTCTAACTAAAAATGGCGTGGATATTTGTGTATCCCGCCGTTTTTTTGGGGGGATTGCCCTCCTTCGGTTGTCCATGACTTTGGCATGTGGTATACTGGGGGCATAGTAAGGCCGGGCGGCCGCGATGGCCGTTTGGAGCCCGGCTGCAGCAACAAGAGATACGAAGGAGGAAGACAAGACCATGGCCGATGTCAAAAAGGAAGCCCGCTTCAATCACACCGAGGAAGAGCTGCTTGCGATGGACGAGGTGGAATTCCGCGCCCGGTTCCGTGAGCGCTGCCATCATACGATGGAGATTCAGGTCTATTCGGCGGCCTACCGCGACAAACAGCTTCCCGCTACCCAGGTGGAGACGGCGGAGAAGTTCATCCGCGTCTGGAACAAGCGGGGGCTGAGCCAGGATCTTCCCGAGTACAAATATGTCATGAAGCTGATGGGTTACGCCAAGACGCTGATCGAGGGCGGGCATGTCGATCTGTCGGGCAATGCGCCCCGTCCGCTGACCGATGAGATGCGGGAAGGCTTCGACCGCATCCTCTACGACCGTCGTTCGGTGCGCGAGTGGACCGATGAGCGGGTGCCCGATGAGGTCATCGACAAGCTGCTGGATGCCGGCCTGTGGGCGGCGCATGCCTGCAACCTCCAGTCGATCCGTTATCTGGTCATCCGTGAGGAGGATGAGCCCGGCCTCTTCCTCGGCAGCGATATTCCCGGCGGTCCGGTCCACATCGTGCTGGTGCAGGATATGCGGGTCTACGAGGCCAACCTGCGGATGCCGATGTACAACCGCACCCTCGACTGCGGCGCGGCCGGCCAGAACATTGTCCTCGCGGCCCATCGCTATGGCCTGGGCGGCGTCTGGCTGACCTTCAATGAGACGATGCGTGAGCGGCTGAAGAAGCGCTTCGAGCTCCCCGACTACATGCAGATCATGACCTATGTCGATGTCGGCTATCCCGATCAGATGCCGACGGCGCCGCTGCGCAACAGCGTCGAGTACGCGACCCTCTACCGCATCTAAACGGCAGATTCCCACGACAGGGCATCCCCTCTGGGCCCGCAGGGCCTGGAGGGGATTTTTTTGTTTTCCCCGGGGAGAGCGGGATCCGGGCAGAGGATCAGTGCTGCGGCGGATGCCGGCGGATCAGGTCACAGAGCAGCGCGGCAGCGGTGCAGCTGATCAGCAGGGCGGGCGCAAGCTCGAGCAGCGTGCGGGAGAGGTAACTCAGGGCGATGAAACGGGTGCTGCAGGGCGCCCAGCCGCGGAGAATCCAGCCCGTCAGATAGAGAGGCAGGGAGAGGGCCACGCCCCCGCGCAGCGTGCGGCGGGAGAAGGGACAGAGCTCGAGTGGGAGGGAGGGATACTTTTTCATCGGGAGATCCACCTTTGAGATTCGTCTATCCCAAAGGTACCATGCCCGTCCATGGTGGTGCAAGGGATCAAAAAATACCGCTTTTCCAGCTAAAATGCGACACGGAGTTTACCATAAATTTTATTATGGTAAACTGGACAATCTTTTTTGCCTCCCATCCATCCAAATTTTAGTAGAATATACATAAAAATGATGGGATTCAATAAACATAAAGGATGAATATCATGCAATAAGCTGAAACAAAGTCGAAATATAGGGAAAACGGTCGACAGATTTTTCTTGTCGCACACCGGGAAACCCCATATAATGTAGGAAGACCGGGCGGATACCGCAACGGCTAGAAGGCAACCATTGACCCCTTCGCAGAATCCTTTGCTGCATATTCCAATATACGCTATGAGGAGGAGAGGAAGACATGGAGAAACCGAAGATCCAGGAGGCTCGGGAGGAGGTGATCCGGGAGGCACATCCGGAGGATGGATGTAAACAGGCAATACGGATCGAGGTCATCGGCGGGATGTATGACGGCGTCTGGCAGTATGGACTCCGCGCGGTGGACCGGGAAGGAGGTGTGCTGGCCCGTATGGAAAGGATGTCGGTCGACCGTGGGGAGGTTGAGCGGATTGCGGCGCGGATGCGGGGCTGTGAAATCGCTCCGGTGCATCTCTACGACGTCATGTACGATCTTTTGCTGGATTCGTTGACGCGGTTTGTATAAATCTTGCAATTTGCAAGTTAAAATGGTATACTGAAGCCACAATAGGGTTGCCTGCCCGCAGGCATGTGTCTGTGCAGGACAGAGGAGGACACCGGCATGAAATGTCCGTATTGCGGCTATCTGGAAAGCAAGGTCGTCGATTCCCGCCCCGCCGACGAAGGGGAGCGGATCCGGCGGCGGCGGGAGTGTCTGTCCTGCGGCAAGCGCTTTACAACCTACGAAATCATCGAAAATCTGCCCTTTATGGTGATCAAAAAGGATCACTCGAGAGAGCCGTTCGATCGCACCAAGCTCTTCAACGGCCTGATGCGGGCCTGCCAGAAGCGCCCCTTCTCGGCGGAGGATCTGGACAACATTGTGACCGAGATCGAAAATCGGATTCAGAACTCTCTCGAAAGGGAAATCACCTCCACCCAAATCGGCGAGATGGCGCTGGCCAAGCTGCGGGATCTGGATGATGTGGCTTATGTGCGGTTTGCCTCGGTCTACCGCGACTTTGACAACATCCAGGCGTTTATGGATGAGCTGAAGATGTTGGAGAAGACACGAAAACAGCCGTAATTTCACCACAATCAAAAAAGCGCCGTGCGATACGGCGCTTTTTTGACGGCCTGTTGGTTCCCGCGGCGGACGGGAGCCGAAAGGACGGCCGATGTCAGCGATTTTCCGAAATGGGCTGCGCCCAGCCGAGGCTGCGGCCGACCGCCCGGTCCCAGCCGCCAATCAGCCGGCGGCGCTGTTCGTCCGCCATATCGGGGCGGAAGATGGCGTCCGGCTGCCACATCGCCTTGATGTCCGCCTTGTCCCGCCAGAAACCGACGGCGAGCCCGGCCAGACAGGCGGCGCCCAGCGCGGTTGTTTCGGAGATGCGTGGCCGGATTACGGTGACCCCAAGGATGTCCGACTGGAACTGCATGAGAAAGCCGTTGCGGCTGGCGCCCCCATCCACCCGCAGGGTGGAGAGATGGATGCCGGTATCCTGCTCGACCGCCCGGATGACATCGCGTGTCTGGTAGGCGATCGATTCGAGCGCGGCCCGGATGATATGGGGGCGCTTGGTGCCGCGGGTCAGCCCCACCAGGGTCCCGCGGGCGTACATATCCCAGTGGGGTGCGCCCAGGCCGGTGAAGGCGGGGACCAGATAGACCCCGCCGGTATCCGCGACCTTGCGGGCGAAATATTCGCTGTCGGCGGCATCCTCGAGGATGTGCAGCTCATCCCGCAGCCACTGGATCACCGCGCCGGCAACAAAGATGCTGCCTTCGATGGCGTAGGAGGGACGGCCGCCGGTGCTGGCGGTGAGGGTGGTGACCAGCCCGTTTTCACTGCGGTGCAGCTTGTCGCCCGTGTTGATCAGCAGAAAACAGCCGGTGCCATAGGTGTTTTTGACATCCCCGCGCTCGAAGCAGGTCTGGCCGAAGAGGGCGGCCTGCTGATCGCCGGCGGCTCCCGCGATGGGGATCTCGACGCCGTGCAGCGTGTAGCTCCCGTAGATCTCGCTCGAGGAACGTACCTCGGGCAGCATGGCCATCGGGATGTCGAGCATCCGGCAGAGCTCCTCGTCCCATGTAAGCGTCTCGATGTTATAGAGCATGGTGCGGGAGGCGTTGGAGGGATCGGTGACATGGACCCTGCCGTCGGTGAGCTTCCAGATGAGCCAGCTGTCGATGGTGCCGAAGAGGATGTCCCCCGCCTCCGCCCGCGCGCGGGCGCCGGGAATGCGGTCGAGCAGCCATTTGATCTTGGTGGCGGAGAAGTAGGCGTCCACCACCAGCCCGGTCTTCTGCCGGATGGTATCGGCACAGCCATCCGCGATCAGCGATTCACAGATGTCGGCGGTGCGCCGGCACTGCCAGACGATGGCGTTGTAGATCGGACGGCCGGTATGCCGGTCCCACAGGACGGTCGTCTCCCGCTGGTTGGCGATGCCGATGGCGGCGATCTCGTCGGCCGAGACGCCGGTGCGGGCGAGTACCTCGTCGGCCATCTCGGTCTGGGAGGAGTAGATCTCCATGGCATCGTGTTCGACCCAGCCCTCGTGGGGATAGATCTGGGAAAATTCCCGCTGGGCAATGCCGACAATCCGCTGGTCGTGATCGAACAGCACGGCGCGGGAGCTGGTGGTTCCCTGGTCGAGCGAAAGGATGTATCGTTTCATCGGTTGTCCTCCTGGATGGGATTCTTCCTCTCCAGTATACCCCCTCGCCGGCGGCGGGGAAATGGACAATCCTCTCAGAAATCACCCAGGAAGGTTGTGAAAGGATACAAATTTTCTTACGATCGGACGGTCAGGACGTTCAATCTGCCGATTTTGCGGAGGGGATGCAAGGAAATGCCCGGCCGGCATACACTCTTGTCATGGATGCGGCGGGAAAGCCGCTGAAAAAACGGATAGAATCCACAGAGAAAGGAATTTATAAGGATGAAAAAGATTCTTGCCCTGCTTTTGACCGGCCTGCTGGCCGTCGGACTGACCGCCTGCGGCGGAGGGGAGGGGAGCAGCTCCTCCAGCACCTCTACGGAATCCTCCTCCAGCGCTTCGAGTGAATCTACCAGCTCGTCGGGCGAAACCTCGAGCGAATCGTCGGAGGATGCCTCGGCCGCCGCGGTGGACCTGGATGCGCTGATCGAGCAGATCCAGACCGAGGTGGAGATCCCCTCGCTGACCCCGGCCGACGATGAGCTGCTGCAGACCATCTATGGCATCGACCCGGCGGATGTTGAGGACTATGCGGGCGGCTTTTCGATGATGAATGTCCACGCGGCTGATGTGATGATTGTCAAGGCCAAACCGGATACCGCCGACGCAGTGCGCGCCGGTCTGGAGAGCCGCATTGAGGCGCAGAAGCGGGCGTTTGAGAACTACCTGCCCGACCAGTATGAGGCGGCCAATTCGGCCGAGGTCGAGCAGTACGGCGATTATCTGGTGCTGGTCATCCTGGCCGACGAGGCCGATACGGTGCGGGGCATCATCGCCGACGCGCTGGCGTAAAGGGAAACCCCTTCCGGATCGATTACAGCAGGGTACCGGCCTCGAGAGAGGCCGGTACCTTTTGTATGCTAGCTGATATAGTCCTCAATCCGCAGCTTCAGCTCGCTCCGGTCGGCAATCGGGATTCCCGCGGCCAGTTCCTGCTGGTCGAGCAGCGGGAGGTTCTGGATATAGACGTCGTAGACCTCGAGCGGCTGCGGGCTCTCCGCTGTAAAGACTGCGACCTTGCCATCAAAAACACCGATGGTGTAGGGGGGCTCCCCCTCCGAACGGTCGGAGGAAGCGCCGGATGGAGGCGTGCCGCCATCCGCCGGCCGTCCGGCGGACAGCAGGGCCGCGGTGAGGATCATAAGCAGCATCAACAGAAAACTGGCGGCCAGGATGCGCAGCTTGACAGGACGTGACATCGATCTGCCCTCGCTTTTTCGGGATGTGATACCGGCGTGAAGGAAAGCGGTCCGGCTTGGTTTTTTCATCTTACGGCTATCCTTGACCATTTGACACCTTTTATACAAACTGCTACAATTTTGTGAAGAGTTTGAAATGGGCGATACAAATGGGGAAAATTATGCTATACTAGAGCATACATATGGGGCCTGTCCCCATTTGCGATTTTCCGGCTGTCATCCCGATCGGGAAGGAGGCACATCTGCTTGGCCAAATCGGATCCATCCGGTGCGCAGAACAAGCAGCGGAAGAAAAAACCGCTCTACCGGCGGATTATCCGCGGCTTTTTTGCCACCCTGGTTAAATTGATGCTCTCGCTGTTTTTGATCTGTGTCATCACAGGATGCATCGTGGGGACCTCCCTTGCGCTCTATGTCATCGATTTTTACAACAACGATCCGGAGATCGATCCCACCGAGCTCGAGGCGAACTACACGACGATCATGTATGCCAACGATCCCGACACGGGGGAGCAGTACGAACTGATCCGCCTCTACGCGGGCGGCGAAAACCGCATCTGGTGTGCGCTGGAGGAGATCCCCAAGCACACCCAGGACGCCTTTATCGCCATCGAGGACCACACCTTCTGGGATCATGCGGGCGTCAACTGGATGCGGACCCTCTACGCGGTGATCAACGAGATTGTCCCGCTGCGGACCGGTGAGCGGCAGGGCGGTTCGACCATCACCCAGCAGCTCATCAAGAACATAACGGGGGATGACGAAATCTCCCCCAAGCGCAAGATCGAGGAGATTGTCCGCGCCCTCAAGATGGAACGCAACTATTCCAAGGCGGATATCCTCGAGAGCTACCTCAACACCATCCACCTCGGCAACGGCACCAACGGGGTGGAGGCGGCCGCCAACTTTTACTTCGACAAGAGCGCGGCCGAGCTGACACTGGGCGAGAGCGCGATGCTCGCGGGCATGACCCGGAGCCCCTCCTATTACGATCCCATCCGCAACAAGGACAACAACGAAGCCCGCCGGATCGAGGTGCTCGACCGGATGTACGAGCTCGGCTGGATCAGCGAGGCGGAGTATACCGCCGCGGTCGCTGAGAAGATGGAGATCGTCGGCAATGATGTCGCCCTGCCGACCTATTCCTATTTTGTGGACACCGTCTTCAACGATGTGGCGGAGGATCTCGTCGAGGCGGGAAGGGCTGCCGACAAGACCGAAGCCGTCCAGATGATCTACGGCGACGGCCTGCGGATCTACACCACCATCGACGAATCGGTGCAGGATCTGCTCGAGTCGCTCTATGAGCCCGAACCGGGCAACTACGAGGGCTCGCTGCTGCCCAAAGAGGTGGGACCCATCACCCAGACCGACCCGATCACCGGTGAGCAGGACGACAATGTCTGGCTGCAGTCGGCCACCATCGTCCTCGACCTCAACGGCCAGATCAAGGGGGTCGTCGGCGGACGCGGCGAGAAGACGGGCAGTCTCGATCTCAACCGCGCCGAGTCCACCCGGCAGCCCGGTTCGACGATGAAGCCGATTGCCGTCTATGGACCGGCCATCGAGCTGGGGCGGGTCAACTGGTCGACGGTCATCGAGGACTCGCCCATCATCCTCGAGGAGGACGGCGAACAGATCCTCTATCCGCAGAACTACAACCGCTACTACCGCGGCAACGTGACGGTCGAGTACGCCATCTGCGACTCGATCAATACGGTGGCGGTCAAGGTGGTGCGGGATTATCTGACCCCGCAGGTTTCCTTCGACTATGTCACCCAGAAGCTGGGTATTTCCTCGCTGGTGGGCTCGGGTACCATCAACGACGTCGACATCGCCCCGATGGCGCTTGGCGCGGTGACCCACGGCATCTCGCTGCGGGAGATGACCGCCGCCTATGCCCCCTTTGCCAACGGTGGCTACTACAATGAGCCGATCAGCTACACCCGGGTGACCGACTTCCGCGGGGAGGATATCCTGGTCAACGAGTATACCCCGACCGAGGCGTTCTCGCCCGAGACCGCAACCATTATGAACAAGCTGCTGCAGCGCAATGTGACCAGCGGTACCGGCAGCTCGATGAACCTAAACGGCTGGCAGATGGCCGGTAAGACGGGTACCACCAACGAAAACAAGGACTACTGGTGGATCGGGATGTCCCCCTACTATGTGGTGGGCACCTGGGTGGGGTACGACACCCCCGAATCTTACAACTCCAACCAGCCGGCCCTGCTCATCTGGCCGAAGGTGATGCGTCCGTTGCACGAGGACCTCGAGAAGATCGACTTCCCCGTCTGGGGCGATGTGGTCCAGCAGACCTTCTGCTACGAGTCGGGCATGCTCGCCGGCCCCTACTGTCCGACCACCTACGGCTTCGGCAACGGTGTCGGCTGGTACAAGGCGAGCGACCGGCTGAGCACCTGCACGATGCACTATCTCGGCTACGTGCCGGAGGACAAGGGCACCTGGAACTCCGAGCTTGGACGTTGGGAGGAGGATGAGCCGCTCTTCGGCGAGGAGGGGATCTCCGATTGGTGGAGCAGCCTCTTCGGTGACAGCACCGACGATTCCTTCTACGACCCCTACGGCTCGTCGAGCGACAACAATTTCTACAGCCCCTATGACGGCAGCGATCTGGGACATGGGTATACCCCCTGACCGGGACCGTTAGCAAACAACATGAGGGAGAGACACGTCGGAGGGTGTCTCTCCCTTTTTGTGTGTCGGGGCAGAGAATTCCGGTCAAAAGACACAAATTTTTCTATTTACAGAAGAATATTTTGGAAAGTAAAGAAAATTGTACGCGATATACTTGCAATTGTCTCCGAAAGCTGATATAGTTTGCTGAAAGAAAACAATTGTGTTTGGAGGGAATACATATGCAGGGATCCAACGAGACCTCCAGCTATCTGCTGATCGACAGCCGGGTGCTGCCGGATGTGTTTCGCAAGGTGGTGGAGGCCAAGCGGCTGATCGCGACCGGACAGGCGCGCAGTTCGAGCGAGGCGGTGCGGATGGTGGACATCTCCCGCAGCGCCTTCTACAAGTACAAGGACGCCGTCTATCCCTATTCCAGCCGGGACGGGGAGCGGCTGCTTTCGATCTACACCCAGCTGAAGGATGAGACGGGCGTGCTCAGCCATCTGCTGCAGTTTTTGTCGACAGCTGGCGCCAACATCCTGACGATCAACCAGAACATCCCGATCGACGGGGTGGCGCCCGTCTCGATTTCGGTGCGGACCAACGACATGGTGCTCGAGCTTGACGAGCTGCTCGAACAGATCCGGCAGATGCCGGGGGTGGTGGAGGTCAGGATCCTGTCGGGCCATTGAGACGGGGACGGTGAGATCCGCGTCGGTTTAGAACCCATGAAAGGGAGGAACGTGTATGCCGGTGGCAGCTTTGCTGGGATATGGCGTCGTTGGAGCGGGCGTCGCCTCGATGATGACCCAAACCAGCCAGACGCTCGCACACAAGATCGGGGAAGGGGTTGAGCTGCGGTATATTCTGGTGCGGCATGACTATCCCGGCAGCCCGCATGCCCATCTGATGGTGCGCAGCTTTGAAACCATTCTCGATGACGACGAGGTATCGATCGTGCTCGAGGCGATGGGCGGGCTGGAACCGGCCTACAGCTATGCCAAGGCGGCCCTGGTGCGCGGCAAGAGCGTGGTGACCTCCAACAAGGAGCTGGTGGCCGAGCGTGGGGACGAACTGCTTGCCGTTGCGCTGCGCCATGGGGTCAACTTCTTTTTCGAGGCCAGTGTCGGCGGCGGCATTCCGATCATCCGGCCGCTGCACCAGTGTTTGGCGGCCAACCGCATCACCGAAATCGCCGGCATTCTCAACGGTACCACCAACTACATCCTCACCGCGATGGCAAGAGAGGGAAAAGGCTTCGAGCAGGCACTCGCCGAGGCCCAGCGGCTGGGTTACGCCGAGGCCGATCCATCCGCCGATGTCGACGGAATAGACAGCTGCCGCAAGCTCTGCATCCTTGCTTCGCTGGCCTTCGGCAGCCACATCCATCCCAGCCGGGTTGCGACCGAAGGAATCCGCGGGGTGACCCGGGAGGATATCGGCTACGCGGCGGCGTTTGGCGGCGCGGTCAAGCTGATGGGCCTGGCGCAGAGGGGGGAGGCGGGATGCTATCTCACCGTCCAGCCGATGCTGGTGCCGCGGGCGGAGCTGCTCTCCGGCATTGAGGATGTCTTCAACGGCATCCAGGTGCGGGGGGACGCGACGGGGGAGGTTGTCTTCTATGGCCGTGGGGCCGGACGGATGCCGACCGCCAGCGCGATGGTGGCCGATCTGATCGACGTGGCCCGGGCCGGAGGTACCATACGGACCCTGCACTGGGGGCCGGCCGATGAGACCCCCCTGCTGTCCGAGCCAGAGGGGCCGGTGCGCTGCTATCTGCGGGTGGCGGGGGAGAACGCGGCGGCGTCCATCCTGTCGGCCCTGCCGGACGCCGAGCTGATCGAGTGGGCGGAGGCGCCCGACGGCGAGGCCGCCTGCGTTACCGCCCCTATCCTGCCCCATCAGCTCGCCGGCGGTATTGCGGCCCTTGCCTATCGGGGCGGCCGCATCGTGGGGCGGATGCGGGTGTTTGACAGTCAATCGTAAAACGCCAGAGCCCTTCCGATAGGGGGAGGGGGAATGGCAATCGAAAGGATACAGAATCCATGGTGGAGATACGAATCCCCGCGACGAGCGCCAATCTCGGCAGCGGGTTTGACAGCATCGGGCTGGCGCTGAATCTGCACAACACGGTGGGACTGGAGGAGGCGGACCGGCTGACCATCCGTTCGCTCGACGGGGTGCCCATTCCGCTGGACGAACACAGCCTGGTCTATCGTGCGGCCTGCCGGCTGTATGACGTTTGCGGACGGCGGGTAGATGGCTTTGCCATCGAGCAGCGCAGCCGGATCCCGATGGCACGGGGCCTCGGCAGCAGCTCGGCCTGTATTGTCGGCGGACTGATGGGGGCCAACGAGCTGCTCGGCCGTCCACTCGACCGCGCGGCGCTGGTCGATCTGGCCACCGAGATCGAGGGACATCCGGACAATGTCGCGCCTGCGCTGCTGGGCGGCTTTGTCGCTTCGGCAGTCGAGGCGGGCCGGGTCTATACCGTGCGGCGGACACTGCCGGAGGGGAAGCTTGCCTTCGCGGTGATGATCCCCGATTTTCCGCTGCGGACGGCCGAGGCGCGGGCGGTACTGCCCGAGCAGGTTTCCCACGCGGATGCCATCTACAATCTTTCCCGGACCTCCCTGCTGACGGCGGCGTTGCTCGAGGGACGGTATGAGCTGTTGGCGGTTGCGATGGGGGACCGGCTGCATCAGCCCTACCGGCTTCCGCTCATCGACCATGCGGAGAGCTGGTTTGCGGCGGCAAAGGAGGCGGGGGCCTACGCCAGCGCGATCAGCGGCGCAGGCTCCTCGCTGCTGTCGGTGCTGCCGGCCAGCCGGGCGGAGGCCTTTCGCCCACAGGCGGAGGGGTGGCTGCGCCAGAACCGTCTGGACGGCTGGCGGTTCCAGCTGTTCGGTATTGACAATGAGGGCGCTTCCGTCGTATAGTGTACACTGTATATGGCATGAGGAATTTTACACGAAATGGTGTGAAGCAGGATGGCGTTGCTGGTAAAAAAATTTGGCGGCAGTTCGGTGGCCGATCCCGAACGGGTGATGCATGTCGCGCAGACAATCACCGAGGCCTACAACGACGGGCATGATGTCGTCGTGGTGGTATCGGCACAGGGGGATACGACCGATCATCTGATCGAGGCGGCCCATATTATCAATCCGAATCCCTCCAAACGGGAGATGGACGTGCTGCTCGCGACCGGCGAACAGCAGTCGATGGCGCTGCTTGCGATGGCCATCGAGAGCCTCGGCTTTCCGGTTATCTCGCTGGCCGGTTGGCAGGCAGGGATCCAGACCAACTCCAACCACTCGGCGGCCCATATCCGGCGGATCAACACCGAGCGGATTCACAACGAGCTGGCCAAGAAGAACATCGTGATCGTGGCGGGTTTCCAAGGGGTCAACCGCTATGACGACATCACCACCCTCGGCCGCGGCGGCTCGGATACCAGCGCGGTCGCCATTGCCGCGGCGATGCATGCCGACCTCTGCCAGATCTACACCGACGTCGACGGCATCTATACCGCCGACCCCCGCAAGGTCAGAGGGGCGCAGAAGCTCGACCGCATCACCTACGATGAGATGCTTGAACTCGCCTCGCTGGGTGCCCAGGTGCTGCACAACCGGTCGGTGGAGATGGCAAAGAAGTACAATGTCCGGCTCGATGTACTCTCGAGCCTGGTGGATCTGCCTGGAACAAAGGTGAGGGAGGCTGTCAAAGTGGAAAAATGGCTTATCAAGGGTGTGACCAGTGACAACGATGTTGCGCGGATTTCGGTCTGCAACGTGCCCGACCGTCCCGGCATCGCCTTTAAGATCTTTTCGATTCTGGGCGCCCAGAAGATCAACGTGGATATCATCCTCCAGTCGATCGGGCGGGAGAACACCAAGGATATCAGCTTTACCGTCGCCCGGGAGATGAAGGACCGGGCGGTGGAGGTTCTGCAGGACAACCTCGATGTGATGGACGGGGTCTATTTCCTCTGTGACGACAACATCGCCAAGGTGTCGATTGTCGGTGCCGGCATGCAGACCAACCACGGGGTCGCTGCCCGGATGTTCGAAGCGCTTTCGGAGGAGAACATCAACATCCAGATGATTTCGACCTCCGAGATCAAAATCTCGGTGCTGATCAAAAAGAGCGATTCCGAGCGGGCCGTCCAGGCGATCCACGACGCCTTTATCTCCTAGGCGTCCGCCGCGTTACAACTGCATCTGTCAGCCGCCTTTTCCCATGGGGGAGAGGGCGGCTTTTTGCTGCCCGGATGCGGCTGCATGTTTATGCCGGAATGTGGGAAGAATAGCCATACGGCGTCCGGCGTCTGTCCGGGCGCGGCGTATTCGGGCGGGCAGCGGCAAAACCGGCTCCCGCCGGCGAAAAGGGAGGCCGCGGCATGGAGACTGCCCAGCTTGAAGGACTGCTGGTGGGCCAGCGGGCCCATCCGCAAAGGATGCGAAAACCGGGATTGCTGTGCAGCCGGCTGCGCAGGCAGCTGCGGTCGGTTCGAAACAGCTACCGCCGGTCGCTTGCCGATGCGTCCACCGGTACGGCGTCCGAGTGGCTGCGGGACAACTATTACATCCTCCATCGGGAGGGCAGGCATGCCGCCGATGCGCTCGCCGCCATGCGTCCGATTCCCTGCGGCCGGGATGGGATGCCGCTGCTCTACCGGCTGATACGGGATTTTCTGGTCGAGGGCCGCTGTCCGGTTGAGGAGGAAGATCTCGACGGTTTCCTTGCAGTCCTGGGGCGATACCGGGATCTCTACGAACAGGAACTGGAAGCGCTGCCGGCTCTGCTCGGCGCGGCCATGCTCGACCTCTGTGTCCAGGCGCTCGAGCCGGGGCGCCCCTCCGAACCGGCGGCCGGGATGATGGCCTATGCGGTGTCCGGCCTGCGCGCGCTCGACGGTGTCGATTTCCGGGGGCTGATCGAACGTCACAGCCCGATTGAACGAACGTTGGCGGAGGATCCCGCCGGCGCCTATCGGGAGATGGATGAGGACACCCGCGCGCTCTACCGGGATACCGTCGCCCGCCGCGCGTTGCGGGAGCATCGGGAGGAGGTTGAGGTCGCCCGCCAGGTGGTGCGTCAGGCGCAGATGGGCGCCATCCCCCGGCTGCGTCATGTCGGCGCCTACCTCCTTGCGGGGATCGACGGCCGTATCTCGGGGCGGGGCAGACTGCTGCTGATGCTGCAGGCCCTGCTGCCGGCGCTGCTGGCGGGCGGTTTCGGCGCCTGCTGGCGGAGCGGTTGGGCGGCCTTTTTGGCTTTCTGGCCGCTTTGGGAGCTGCTGCGGCCGCTGCTCGAATGGCTGTGCAGCCGTGGGGTCCCGGCCCAGCCGCTGCCCCGGATGGCGATGAAGGAGGGGATTTCGGAGGAACAGGCGACTGTCATCTGCGTGACCGCCCTGCTGCCGGCCGCCGGAGAGGCCGGCTGGATCGAACGGCGGCTGGAGGATCTCTACCGGAAGAATCCCGACGGGGCGCTGAGCTTTCTGCTGCTCGCCGACTATAAACCCGCCCGCTATCCCCATATGCCGGAAGATGAGGTGCTCTTGGCCGCCGCCCGCCGGGAGATCGATCGCCTCAACCGGCGGTATGGGGACCGGTTTATGCTGTTGGTGCGGCCCCGCCGTTGGTGCGAAACCCAGCGCTGCTTCTGCGGCTGGGAGCGCAAGCGGGGGGCCATCCTCGAACTCTGCCGGATTATCCGGGGACAGCAGGAGCCCCAGGGCTTTTTCCGAGGCGATCTTGCGCGGCTGCGGCGGGCGCGCTACCTGCTTGCGCTCGACGCCGACACCGGGCTTTTGATGGATGGGGCGGTCGAACTGGTGCGGACGGCGGCCCACCCGCTCAACCGGCCGGTGATCGACCGGGAGGCGGGACGGGTAACCGCCGGCTACGGCATCCTCGTCCCCCGGATTGTAACCGATCTCTGTTCGGCGGGCAAAAGCTGGTTTGCCCGGGTGATGGGCGGCGCGGGCGGCGTCTCGAGCTACGCGCTTATGGCCGGCAATCTCTATCAGGATCTCTACCATCAGGGGATTTTTACCGGCAAGGGGCTGATCGATGTCGAGGCGGCCGGCCAGCTGCTCGAGGGGGCCTTTCCCGAAAACCGGGTGCTCTCCCACGATGTGCTCGAGGGCGGCATTCTGCGCACCGGCTATGCGGCGGCCACCGAGATGACCGATGCGGTGCCCTCCTCGGCCGGCCCCTGGTTCGAGCGGATGCACCGCTGGCTGCGGGGGGACTGGCAGAACCTTCCCTTTTTATTTTCCCCCGTCCGTGGCCATCACCCCCTGCCCGGAGGGATGGTGCGCTGGTTTTTGTGGGATAACCTCAGGCGGGCGCTGACACCGGTGATGCAGATCGCGGCGCTGGCGGCACTTCGCATGCTGCCGCCCGCTGCCGGCGCCGGTTTGGCAGGACTGGTTCTGCTGGGTGTGATCGGTCCGCGCCTCTTTGCCATGCTGCCGCTCCTCTTCGCCAACGGCTTTTTTGCGCTGACCCGGCGGTTTTATTCCCGCGTTCTGCCGCAGGCGCTCGAGGGACTGGGGCAGGCGGTGTTCGAGCTGGTTCTGCTGCCCAAAACGGCCCTGGTCGCGCTGGATGCGGCGCTTCGTTCGCTCTTCCGAATGGGGATCACCCGGCGGCATCTGCTCGAGTGGAGGACCGCGGCCGACAGCGAGCGGCCGGAGCGGTCGCTTGGGGGGATTCTGCAGCGTTTCGGTCCGGCGGAACTGGCGGGGTTTGTCCTGTTTTTCTGGGTGCCGCCGGGACTGGGCCGTCTGATATCGCTCGTTTTTCTCGCGCTGCTGCCGCTGGCGGTGCTGTCGGTCCGGCCGATTCCCGCCCGTTCGGAGACGCTTCCGGCCGGCCAGCGGGAGATGCTGCTGCGCCATGCCGCCTCAATGTGGCGCTTTTTTGCCGAAACCTTTTCGGCCGACGACCACTATCTCCCGCCCGACCACGTCCAGGAGACACCGGTGGAGGCGGTGGCGCATCGGACCTCACCGACCAACATCGGCATGATGCTGCTAGCGGTGCTCAGCGCGCGGGATCTGGGGCTTATCGATACCCATCGGATGACCGATATGCTCGACCGCACGCTGACGACGGTCGAGCGGCTCGACAAGCTGCACGGCAACCTTTACAACTGGTACGACACCCGCACGCTGGCAGTGCTGCCGCCGGCCTTTGTCTCGACGGTCGACTCGGGCAATCTGCTCGTCTCGCTGACGGCGCTGCGGCAGGGAATCCTGGAATACCGCAGGGATGATCCATCGGTGATCGGTCTGGCCGAGCGAATCCGGCGGTTGTGTGACGGATGTGACCTCGCCTGGCTGTATGACCGGAAAAAACGGCTGTTTTCGATCGGGTTTGATGTTGCGCAGGGGGCGTCGAGCGCCTCCCACTACGATTTTCTGATGAGCGAAGCCAGGATGACCAGCTACTATGCCATCGCCCGCCGGATGGTGCCCCGGCGGCATTGGGAGGCACTCGGCCGGACCATCTCCCGCTCGGGCGCCTATACCGGCCCCATCTCCTGGACGGGTACGATGTTCGAATACTTCATGCCCGCCCTGTTTCTGCCGGCAGAGGAGGGGACACTCGTCTATGAGGGGCTGCGTTACAACCTCTACTGTCAGAAGATGCGGGTGCGGGGGAGAGGCATCCCCTGGGGTATTTCCGAGTCGGGCTATTATGCCTTCGACCGGGAGCTGGGCTATCTTTACAAGGCCCATGGCGTTCAGAAGATCGGGCTGAAGCGGGGCCTCAACCGGGAGCTGGTCATCTCCCCCTATTCGACCTTTTTAGCGCTGCCCTACGATCTGCGGGGGGCGGTCAAAAACCTGCGCCGCCTGCAGGCGTTGGGGCTCTGCGGCCGCTGGGGTTTTTACGAGGCGGCCGACTTTACCCGCGAACGGATCGGCCAGGCGCCGATGGCGGTGGTACGCAGCTATATGGCCCATCACATCGGGATGAGTCTGCTTGCGGTGGACAATGCGCTGCGGGATGGGGTGATGCAGCGCCGGTTTATGCGCGACCGGGCTATGGCGTCGGCGGCCGAACTGCTGGAGGAACGGATCCCCAATGGGGCGGTGGTCTTCGAGGATGTCGAGCTGCGGCGGCAGGAGATGCCCCGCGAAAGGAAAACCGCGCCCACCCGGTGTATTTCACAGCCCCACCCCGCCCATCCGCAGGTCCATCTGCTGGCCAACGGCGATCTCAGCCTGCTTTTAACCGACAGCGGTACCGGCTGCCTGATGGGGCAGGGGGTGGATATCACCCGTTTTTCGGACGATCTGCTGGGCGACCCGCGCGGACTGTTTGCCTTCTTCGCGCCGCGGGAGGGCGGGATTCTCTCCCCCACCTTCGCGCCGCTCTATGACGCGGGAGAGAGCCGTTATGAAACGGCGTTTGGCCCCAATTTTGCCGCCTTCAGCGGGGAGCGGGCGGGACTGGCGATTCGGATGGAGATCATGCTGCACCCGGCCGCGATGACGATGCAGGCGGTTGTTGGGATTGAAAACCGGACCGGCCGGCCGGTGCAGGGCAGCCTGCTGATCCGGTTTGATCCGACGCTGAGCCGCCGCCAGGATGCGCGGGCCCATCCGCTGTTTGAACAGCTGTTTGTTTCACTTGTGCCGGATGCGGATACCGCTTCGCTGCTGTTTGACAAACCGGATCGTGAGGGGAACGGTGGACTCTATCTTGCCTGCGGCCTGTTGGAGGAAATCCCCTTTACCCATCTCGGCGATCCCACCCTCTTGGACTGCCGGGGAGTCGGGGCGGAGGGTTTGCGCCGGTTTGCCGGCCTCCCCTTTACGGGACAGTCGGGGGTTCCCTATGTGACCGGTGCCCTCCGGACCGAATGGACGGTCGACGCCGGTGCGGCGGTCGAGCAGACCCTGTTGCTCTGTGTCGGCCGGAGCCGGGGGGAGGCGATCAGCCGGTTGATCGAGGCGAGAAAACGAGGACGGCTCGATCGGGCGCAGGGCGCGTTTGCGCCGCTTGCAGGCCAGCGGGCGGAGGACCAGCTGGGATTTTCGCTGCTGCCCCAGCTGCTTTTGCGGACGGATGGCCGGTCGGAGGCATACCGGCAGGCGGTCAAGGAGAACCGCCTCGGACAGCCTGGGCTGTGGAGCCTTGGCATATCGGGAGACTTTCCCCTCGTTTTAATCCATCTGCGGGCAATTGAGGCGCTGGAAGGGGTGGTGTCCTGCTTTTTGTCCCACCGGGATCTTCGGGCGGTCGGTATCCGGTTCGATCTGGTGGTATTGCTGGAGGATTATGAGGAGGCGCTGCGCGATCTGCTGCTGCGGGAGATCGGCCGGCAGGGGCTGGGTGAACTGCTGGGCGGCAGGGGCGGCATCCACCTGATCGGCGGCAGCGGATTGACCGGTGCGGTGCGGACACTGCTGGCGGCAGCGGCAGTCTGGACGGTGCCTTCCGACCGGGCCGAACTGCCGGCCCCCCGTCCCTATCGCCCGATGCGGGTCCGCGAGACGGTGCCGGCCGATCCCCCCGAGCGGGGGGAGGCGGTGACGGGTGGTCTCTTTTGGGGACGCCGGTTTTATGTCACCGGCCGGCCGGCTGTGCCCTGGAGCCATCTGTTGGCCAATCCGACCTTTGGTACCCTGCTGTCCGACCGTTCGCTGGGGATGAGCTTCGCGGTCAATGCGCGGGAGAACCGGCTGACCCCCTGGCAGAACGATCCGGCGGGGGACAACCGAGGGGAACGTCTGCTGCTGCGGCTGGACGGGCGGCCGGATGGGATCTATAACCTTGTCTGCGGGGCGCTGGCGTCCTTTTCGCCCGATGATGCCCTCTACGAGGGATGGGCGGAGAAAATCAAGACCCGTGTACGGGTGACGGTGCCCCAGACCGGGATGCTCAAGTGGATCGATGTGACGCTGCAGAATACCGGTGAACAGCCGGTCAAGCTGGAGACGGCCTATCTGCTTGAGCCGGTGTTGGGGTTTGACCGGGCCACCGCCCGCTATCTCAGCGCCGAGCGGGAGGGGGAGCGGCTGCTGATCCACAACCCCTACAATACCGCTGTACCCGGTTGGATGGGCCTCGGGGGGACGGGCGGCCGGATGCGCTTTGCGGGCTGCCGGGAGGCGCTGCTCGCGGGGGACTGGACGGTTGACAGCCTGGAGCCCCATCCCGACTGGGCGGTGGCCGCGGTGATGGTCCGCATCCTGCCGCCCGGCCGCAGTGTCCGGCTGCGTTACCAGATGAGCTGGGCGGCCAACCGTGCGGCGGCGCTGCGGCTGCTCGAGCTGCGGACGCCCCTGTCGCGGCCGGTGCTGCAAAACGAAATCCGGGTTTCGACCGGCGACCGTGCGTTCGACAGCCTGCTGGGCGTCTTTCTGCCCTGGCAGGCGGCTGGCTGCCGGGTGATGGCCCGGTGCGGCTTTTACCAGTGCGGCGGCGCGTGGGGCTACCGTGATCAGCTGCAGGATGTGCTGGGCCTGCTCGATCTGGCGCCGGCACTTGCCGGACGGCAGCTGCTGCGGGCGGCGGCCTGTCAGTTTGAGGAGGGGGATGTGCTGCACTGGTGGCACCCGCTGCCCCGTGCGGGCGGCGGCCGGCGGGGGGTGCGTACCCGCTATCGGGATGACTTTCTCTGGCTGCCCTATGTGACGGCGGCCTACTGCCGGCAGACAGGGGATACCGCGCTACTCGACCGGCAGGTTCCCTATCTGCGGGGGGAGCCGCTCCTGCCCGGAGAACGGGAACGCTATTTCGCGCCGGAAAGATCCCCGCTGCGGGAATCGCTCTACGAGCACTGCATGCGCGCGCTGCTGTTGGGGAAGGATGTGGGTCCGCACGGCCTGTCGCGGATCGGCGGCGGGGATTGGAGCGACGGGCTCAACCGGGTGGGGCTCGGGGGAAAGGGGGAGAGCGTCTGGCTGTCGATGTTCTATCGGATGGTCGTCGCCGATTTTCTGCCCCTTTGCCGGGAGAGGGGGGATCCTCGGGCGGAACAGCTCGCAGCCGCGGCCGGCCGCCTGGGGGAGGCGGTGGACGCCCATGCCTGGGCACACGACCGCTATCTGCGTGCCTTCTATGACGACGGGGAGGCGATGGGCGGTGCCGGATCGAGCGGATGTACGATCGATCTGCTGCCCCAGAGCTTTGCGGTGCTTGCCCGGATGCCGGATGCCGGTCGGGTGGCGGCCGCGCTGCAGTCGGCCTGGGACCATCTGGTCGATCGGGAGAACCGGCTGGTGCGGCTGTTGGAAAGTCCGTTCGGTGCGCATACCCGCCATCCCGGCTATATTGCCGCCTATCCGCCCGGCATCCGGGAGAACGGCGGACAGTACACCCATGCGGCGGTCTGGTACGCCTGGGCACTGCTGGAAGCGGACAGGACCGATGCCGGCTGGGAGGTGCTGCGGATGCTCAGTCCCGCCGACCGCTGCCGGGATCCCCAGCTTGCCGCCCGCTACCGGCTGGAGCCTTACTACCTCGCGGGCGACATCTATGCCCATCCCGAGGTGCCCGGCCGGGGTGGCTGGAGCCTCTACACCGGGGCGGCCGGCTGGTACTACCGGGTGTGCATCCGGGAAGCGCTGGGGATCCGCAGAGAGGGGGACAGGCTGTTGATTGCCCCCCGTCTGCCCGACCATCTGCCGGGATATAGCGCACGCATTCGGATGGAGGGGACCGAGATTGAGCTCACCGTCCGCCGCGGCGGGCATGGAATTTTGACGGTCGACCGCCGCCCGGCTGACTCAATCCCGCTCGACGGCGGCCGGCATCGGGCCGAGCTGCTCCTGCCTCCGGCGGCTGGGCAGCGGAAAAAGGGTGGCATCGAGGGGGCGGATGTGCTATAATGAATGCGATTGCAAAACCGCGCCATGGCTTTGCGGGTGCTGGAAGGCCGCGACCGGGGTGGGCCCGGCCGGCGGCGATACCGACCAGGTAGGAGATGACAGGATGGAAAAACGATTGATCCGGGAAAAGCTCCTGGACGAGATTCACTTTTCAAGTCTCACCGATCCCAAATTTAAGCAAAACCGCATTTCGGTCAACTTGGTGGTGCCGCTGCGGCGGGAGTCGGTGACGACCAACGCGCTGATTCCGTTGCTGCTGCGCCGGGGCTACGCGCAGTGCCCCGATTTTACCTCCCTCAACCAGCGGCTCAGTGCGCTCTACGGCGCGGTGCTGGACGCCGACGTCGGCAAGGCGGGGGATTTTCAGCTGCTCAGCCTGTCGATCCGCTCGTTGGACGACCGGTATGCCCTCGAGGGGGAGTCGGTGATCCGCGGCTGTGCCGAGCTGCTCTGCGGATTGCTGCTCGATCCAAAGATCGAGGGCGGCCGGTTCGACCGGGAGGATGTCGCGATCGAATGCCGGACACTGCGGGAGATTATCCAGTCGGAGATCAACGACAAGCGCACCTACGCGCTGCGCCGGGCGGAAGAGGTGATGTATGGGACGGAGGCCTGCGGGCTTTCCAAGTACGGCTATGTCGAGGATATCGACGCGATCACCCCCGATTCGGCCGGAGAGGCCTACCGCCGACTGCTGCACACCGCCCGCATCGAAATCCTCTTTGTCGGTCCGGGTGATCCGTCGGTCGCAAAGAATATCTTTGCCGGGGCGTTCGCAAAGATCTACCGTGACCCCGACCCCACCATCCGGATGGCGGATATCCGTCCGGCGACCGCCTTGAAGGAGAAGACCGACTGCCTCGAGGTCACCCAGGCCAAGCTGGTGCTCGGTTTCCGGCCGAAATCGAAGGACGCGCTGCCTACGCGGGACGCCAGCCGGCTGATGGCGGCCATCTACGGAGGGACGCCCATCTCCCGTCTGTTTATGCATGTCCGGGAGGAAAAGAGCCTCTGCTACTACTGCGCCGCCCGCTATGATTCGGGCAAGGGCGTGATGATGGTCGATTCGGGCGTCGAGATGGACAAGGTCGAGGAGGCGAAGGCGGCCATCCTCGAGCAGTTTGCGATCATGCAGCGGGGTGCGTTTACCGAAGATGAGCTCCGCCATTCGATTTTGGCGCTGCAGAACAACTACCGCACCGTGCCCGACTCGGCGGCTGCGCTCGAGCTCTGCTACCTGGCGCAGATCCTGGAGGGATGTGACCGGACCTTGGAGGAGGCGGCGGAGGCGATCGGCCGGCTGACCCGGGAAGATGTGGTGCAGGCCGCGAACGCCTTTACGCTCGATACCGTCTATCTGCTGAAAGGGGGCGCGTAAGATGCAAAAGGTTATTCGAAGCGAACGTCTGGGTGAGTCCTATCTCGAGATCGATCATCCAACGGGGCTGAAGATTCTGCTCTGCCCGATGAAGGGCTACCAGGCGTCCTACGCCTATTTTGCCACCCGCTACGGCTCGATCAACACCTGCTTTAAAACCCAGCAGGATGCGGATTTTGTCAAGGTTCCCGAGGGCATTGCCCATTTTCTTGAGCACAAGCTGTTCGAGAGCGAGGAGGGGGACGCCTTTGTCCGCTATGCCAAGACGGGCGCCAGTGCCAACGCCTACACCTCCTTCGACCGGACGGCCTATCTCTTCAGCTGTGCCGGCAATTTCCCCGAGACAATCGAGATTCTGCTCGATTTTGTGACCCATCCCTACTTCACCCAGGCCACGGTGGAAAAGGAGCAGGGGATCATCGGACAGGAGATCATGATGATGGACGACGACCCCGACTGGTGTGTCTACTTTGGCCTGCTGCGGGCGCTCTACCACAACCATCCCGTCCGGATCGATATCGCCGGCACCCGGGAGTCGATTGCCCAGATCGATGCCGACCTGCTCTACCGCTGCTACCGCACCTTCTACAACCTGCACAACATGGTGCTGGTGGTGGCCGGCGGCTTTGATCCGAAGGATGTGCTGGAAGCGGCCGACCGGATCCTCAAACCGGCCGAGCCGATCACCATCCAGTCGCAGATGCCCGAAGAGCCGGATACCGTTGCCGCTCCCCGCACCGAGGCCCGGTTGGCGGTCTCCCGTCCGCTCTTCCAGATCGGCTTTAAAGAGATTCCCGACCCGCCCGAAGCACGGGTTCGGGGCGACATCTGCAGCGAGCTGCTGCTCGAGCTGATCTGCGGCGAAGCCTCCCCGCTCTATGGCAAGCTCTATCGCGAGGGCCTGATCAACCCCTCCTTCTCGACCGAGGTGATGAGCGGACAGGGCTATCTCGCTTCCATCTTCGCGGGCGAATCGGACGATCCCGACGCGGTGGCGGAGGCCATCCTCGAGGAGATCGACCGGCTGCGCCGGGAGGGCATCCCGGAGGACGCCTTCCGGCGGGAGAAAAAGAAGCTCTACGGCCGCTATGTCCGTTCGCTCGGCGGCATCGAGTCGATGGCGGGCGCCCTGATGATGTCCTTCTTCGAATCGACCGGGCCGTATGAGGTGATCGAGCTGCTCGCCGGCCTGACGCTGGAGGATGTGGAGAAGCGGCTGCACCAGCAGCTGCGTTCCGACCGGATGGCCCTTTCGATCGTCCGTCCGGCCTGAAGGCGCCCTGCCCTGTAGTCCCATCAGAGAGGAGTAAACCATCATGACGCTTTCCTTTCCCGGATTGGGTTTGGAATTTACCCTAAATCGCATTGCCTTTTCGGTCGGTCCATTCCATGTCCACTGGTATGGCCTGATCATTGCCGTCGGCTTTCTGCTGGCGATGCTGCTGCTGGTCCGGCGCAGCCGGACCTTTGGGCTGGATCCCGACCGGTCCTTTGACATCGCGCTGCTGTCGGTTGCGGTGGGACTGGTGGGTGCCCGTGCCTACTATGTCGTCTTCAACTGGCAGGAATTTGCCGGCAACCCCGCCAAGATCATCCGGGTGTGGGACGGCGGACTGGCCATCTACGGCGGGCTGATCTTCGGCTTTATCACCGCCATGCTGCTCTGCCGGCACTGGAAGGTGCCGGTCCTGCCGCTGCTCGACGCGGCGGCCATTCCGGTTCTGCTGGCGCAGGGGATCGGCCGTTGGGGCAATTTTGTCAACATCGAGGCGTTCGGCTCGAATACCGATCTGCCCTGGGGGATGACCGGCCCGACGATCACAAACTACCTGACCAACCGGATTGAGCAGGAGGCCTATCTCGCCGAGGGCATTCTGATCGACCCGACCGCACCGGTCCATCCCTGCTTCTTCTACGAGTTCCTCTGGTGTATGCTCGGTGTGCTGCTGCTTTCGCTCTATGTCAGGCGCCGCAAATTTGACGGCGAAGTGTTTTTCATGTACATAGGCTGGTATGGCCTCGGCCGCTTCTTCATCGAGGGACTGCGCACCGACAGCCTGATGATTGGACACTACCGGGTTTCCCAGCTGGTGGCGGCTGGCTGCGTGATCGCTTCGCTGCTGCTCATCCTCTGGCGCCGGCGGAAGATCCGCAACCGCAGCGAAGAGGAGGGGCCCTATCTGCTCTATGCCGAGACCGAGGCGTCGAAGGAACGACTGGCCGAGGTCGACCGCAAGCTGGAGGAGGAGAAGCTCCGCCGCCGGGCGAAGAAGCTCAAGGTCGACGTCGAGACCCTGCGGGAGCAGGAGGCCGGTTCGGCTGTGCCGGAGGAGACTTCGGAAACGGAATCGTCAGAGGACGATGGGGATGCGGCGTCCACCGATGCGGAAGAGGACGAAGCGGCTGTGGATGCCGGAAGCGACGCGGCGGAAGAGGAAGACGCGGAGGATGACAAGGAGAGGGAAAAGGCGGCGGCAGAGCCGGCTGTGACCGAGTCTCTCCCCGAGACGGAGACGGTATCCGAACAGCTGCAGGAGCCGGAGGAGGACAGCGAGAAACACACGGACGCGTAAGGTGCGCCGACGAAAAAAACAGCAAGGAGGAACCCCCTATGGCACAGATCATCAGCGGCAAAGAAGTATCCAAAAAGCTGCGTGCGGCGATGGCGGAGGAGACCGCGGCGCTCAAGGCAGAGGGCATTGTGCCCGGTCTGGCGGTCATCCTGGTCGGGGACGATCCCGCCTCCCAGGTCTATGTCCGCAACAAGGAGCGGGCCTGCACCGAACTGGGATTTTATTCGGAGAAGCATGTCCTGCCCGCCGGGACCACCCAGGCGGAGCTGCTTGCCTTGATCGACCGGCTCAATGCCGATCCGAAGATTCACGGCATCCTCTGCCAGCTGCCACTGCCCGCCCATCTGGATGAGCAGGCGGTCATCGAACGGATCCATCCCGAGAAGGATGTCGACGCCTTCCATCCGGCCAACGTCGGCCGCATTATGATCGGCGATTACCACTATCTGCCCTGCACCCCGGCCGGGATCATGGAGCTCATCAAGGAGACCGGCTGCGAAATCGCCGGCAAGACGTGCGTGGTTATCGGACGTTCGAACATCGTCGGCAAGCCTATGGCGATGCTGCTGCTCCACCAGAGCGGTACGGTGACCATCTGCCACTCGAAGACCCGCGATCTCCCGGAGGTCGCCCGCCGGGCGGACATTCTGGTCGTGGCGATCGGAAAGCCGAAGTTTGTGACGGCGGATATGGTCAAGCCGGGCGCCGTCGTGATCGACGTCGGCATCAACCGGCTACCGGACGGCAAGCTCTGCGGGGATGTCGACTATGAGGCGGTCGAACCGATTGCCAGCGCCATCACCCCGGTGCCGGGCGGTGTCGGGCCGATGACCATCACCATGCTGATGCGCAACACCCTGACGGCGGCCAAGCTGGCGAACGGCCGGTAAAGATCCCGTCATCCGGCCGTTTCAGATGGGAAAAACCTTGACAGCAGGCGGAATATATGGTACACTGACTACTGCCGCATATGCCGGGTTGCAAGTCCGGTGGTTTTCCTATGGCCATTTGGCACCTGGGCGTAGCGAGTCTATCGAAATGAGGTATCACCGAAGCTATGTATGCAGTGATTGAAACGGGCGGTAAGCAGTACCGCGTATCCCAGGGCGACGTGCTCTACATCGAGAAGCTGGATGTCGAGGCGGACGCCACCGTCACCTTCGACAAGGTGGTCGCCGTTGGTAAAGAGGATGGCATGGTTGTCGGCAAGCCGTTTGTGGATGGCGCGACCGTCACCGCCAAGGCGATCAAAAACGGCAAGGGCAAGAAGATCACCGTCTTCACCTACAAGCCCAAGAAGGATTCCCGTCGCAAGATCGGCCATCGTCAGCCCTACACCAAGGTTGAGATCGCCGCGATCAACGCCTAAGCGAGATGATTCGGGCGGCTTTTTGGGAGCAGACCGGACGGATCCGGCGGTTTGAGATCGCCGGGCACGCGGGATGGGCCGACGCGGGGGAGGATATCCTCTGTGCCGCCGTTTCCTCCGCCGTCCAGCTCGCCGCCAATACGGTGACCGACGCGGCATGTCTGCCGGCAGCGGTTGCCGTCCGGGAAAATACCATCACCGTGTCCCTGTCGGACGACCCCTCCGGGTTTGCCGACCTCGTCTTCCGGGGGCTTCGTACCCATCTTACACAGCTCGCGGAGGATTTTCCGGGGACCATCCAAGTCGAAACAAGGGAGGCAGTCTCATGATCAGAATCAGCATGCAGTTTTTCGCCCATAAAAAGGGCGTAGGTTCGACCAAGAACGGCCGTGACAGCGAGTCCAAGCGTCTGGGCGTCAAGCGCGCCGACGGCCAGTTTGTCCTTGCCGGCAACATCCTCGTGCGCCAGCGCGGCACCCACATCCATCCGGGTGAGGGCGTCGGCATCGGTTCGGACGACACGCTGTTCGCCCTGCGTTCGGGCACCGTTCGCTATGAGCGGATGGGCCGTGACCGCAAGCGCGCCTGTGTCTACGAAGTCCAGCAGTAAGCGTTTGATTGCAGATGAGGAGCATCCCGGGCGTTTTGGGCGCCCGGGATCTTTCGTAACAGCAGAGAAACCATTGTCAAGCCACCCGCCGACCGCCGTATGGCCGGAGAGCGGGGTGGATCATGAGGGGTGAAGGTCCCATGCAGTTTGCGGATATCGCACACATCTATGTCAAAGCGGGGGATGGCGGCAACGGCGCCGTCTCCTTCCATCGGGAAAAATATGTCGCCAACGGCGGCCCGGACGGCGGCGACGGCGGCAAGGGCGGGGATGTCCTCTTTCAGGCGGACGACCATCTTTCCACCCTGATCGATTTTCGCTACCGCCGGCGGTATATTGCCCAAAACGGGGAGAACGGCGGGAATAAGCGCTGTACCGGCAAGAGCGCGCCCGACCTGCTCATCAAGGTGCCCCGCGGTACCCTGATCCGTGAGCAGGAGAGCGGCCGGATTGTGGCCGACATCTCGGGGGACGCGCCGGTGGTGGTCGCGAAGGGCGGCAAGGGGGGCTGGGGCAACCAGCATTTTGCCACCCCCACCCGTCAGATTCCGCGATTTGCCAAGCCGGGTGTGCCGGGGGAGGAGCTGCATCTGACGCTCGAACTCAAGCTGCTGGCCGATGTCGGGCTGGTCGGCATGCCCAATGCCGGCAAATCGACGCTGATTTCGGCGGTATCGGGCGCCCGGCCGAAGATTGCCGATTATCCCTTTACCACCCTCACCCCCGGCCTGGGGGTGGTCCGGGTCGAGGAGGGCAACTCCTTTGTGATGGCGGATATCCCCGGCCTCATCGAGGGCGCCGGCGAAGGTGCCGGTCTCGGGCATGATTTTCTCCGCCATATCGACCGCTGCCGTCTGCTGGTGCATCTGGTCGACGTCTCGGGCTTGGAGGGCAGAGACCCGATCGATGACTTTGAGACGATCGGTGGGGAGCTGGCCACCTTTAGCGCCGAGTTGGCCGCCCGCCCACGGATCGTTGCGGCCAACAAGTGCGATGCTGCCGATCCCCAGGCGGTTGACCGCTTCTGCGCGCATGCCGAGGCGCAGGGCTTTGAGGTCCATCGAATCAGTGCAGCGACCGGACAGGGAACCGAAGAACTGGTCTATGCCATCGCGAAGCGGCTCGCTGAGCTGCCGCCCATCCAGATCT
>CASGDD010000115.1 GCA_949300115.1 uncultured Oscillospiraceae bacterium
GAGCAGACAGAGAATCCGGAAGGCGATCCTCTTGGGACGCTGGGTTCCGGCCGGCGCCGGACGCGATGTGCCGCCGGTCAGCGCCTCCAACGGCACCGAAAACAGCTGTGCCAGCGCCAGCAGATTGGCGGTACTGGGCACCGACTGTCCGCACTCCCATTTGGCAACCGCCTGGCGGGAGATGCCCAGCTCGGCAGCCAACGCCTCCTGGGAGAGGTGGCGCTCGGTACGCAGCTGTTGGATGCGCCGCCCCAGTTCGGACGGATAGGGTTCCGACATCGAATGTTCCATAGCAGACTCCTTTGCATAGAAGAATGATGACAGGATCAGTTTACCCGAACAGAGGCCCGCTGTCCACCAACTATCCCGCAACTATCGGTTGCGGCGGTATCCGTCAG
Source organism: uncultured Oscillospiraceae bacterium (assembly GCA_949300115.1). Classification (GTDB taxonomy): domain Bacteria; phylum Bacillota; class Clostridia; order Oscillospirales; family Ruminococcaceae; genus CASGDD01. The sequence goes on from CASGDD010000115.1 coordinate 399, forward strand.
CGCCAAACACCCCTCCGCCCGTCCGATGCCAGGCGGGAACCCGGCATCAGTGACGGGGTGCGCCCTCCGGCATCCCTTCATAAAAGCGGGGCAGGGGGAGGATGCGGTTCTGTTCCTCCCAGAAGGCCCGATGGGCCGCGTCGCCGCCCATGCAGTCGGGGCTCTCCGCCATCGATTCGAGCACCCGCTCGACAAAATCCGCCTCCAGCTCGAAGCAGCTTGCGCTCAGACGGGCAAGCGCCTCCTGCGACGCGGCCGTTTCCTCCACCATCGCGGCCATCTCGAAGATCTGCCGTTCGGTGCGCGCACGCTCCCGCTCATAGCTCGCCAGATCGATCCGGTGGGCGATGATCCCGCGCACCAGCGCCTCCCGCTTCATCCAGTAGTCGACCGCCCGTTCCTCCTCGCCGGCCGCAAAGATCGGCATCTCTCCGCCGAACCAGAGCGGCTTGTAGACGCTGAGGCAGGGGAGACTCATCCCGCTGATCCAGGTGGTGACCCGCTTCGGTCCATAGCTGACCAGCATACTGCCGGCCGTCTCGGCCCCACCGTCGTGGTCGGCGTGCATGCAGACGGTGGTCGATTTGTGGTCGAACAGCCGCGCACCGGTGTCCGTCTCCCCCTCGTGCATCCGCATGAGCGAAAGGACAAACGCCTCGTCAATCTCTCCCTTTCGCGCCTGCAGCTGGCGGGCAATCTCACCGAGGCGGTGGATCGATCCATTGGCCTCCTGCGGTCCATCCGGAATCTCAAAGCATGCCCTGAAATCGAAATCTTCCGCCGAGGCGCAGAGGCCCCTTTCGATCGCGTGCGCGACGATGCCCGGATGGCAGCGGTCGAAATCCCGTCCGATGGAGATGCGGTTGGAGATGTTGCCGACCGACCGCACCCGCTTGGCCACCCAGTAGTCACCCGCGGTTTCCATGATCCAGGCATTCTCCCGGTCAGCCATCAGATAGCAGTTGTGGTAGGTCCGTTCAATCCGGTAGCCGCAGTTGCCGCCCTGCCCATACCGGTCCATCAGCTGAATGATGAGCTCGAGCGCCTGGTCGGCGGTTTCGCAGCGCTCGGCACAGAGCCGGACATAGTCCATGCCGATGAGGCTCTCCGGCCCGAACGGTTCCTTCGTAAAGATGGCGGTGTTGCCGACCGACAGGCCCCGTTCGTTGACCGCCATCTCAGCGCCCCACATCCAGGAGGGTTTGCAGAGCACACAGGCATAGGTGTGTGCCACCTGCGGGATCTCGATATAGGTACAGCGGACGGTCGGCTGGACGGCGAGGTCGTAGTCGGCCGCCGGTACCCAGACGGTCGGCTGGGGTTCTCCGATGTTGCGGTCGCTGTTTTTGGCAAAGATCGTCTGTCCGTGGGTGGTGGCGCCGGGCAGGGCTACCAGCATATCACACATAGCGAAATCCTCCTTATCCTAGTGGGGTCATGTCGGGTTTTCAGCTTGCTGGATCACGGCCGTCCTTTTTTGAGCTGACGGATATCGCTGCCGATAAAGCGGAAGGTCAGATAGCTGCCGAAGATGCGGGAGACAATCCGTTCGTTGTACCGCTCCTCCATCTCCCTGGGGCCTAAATTGGAGCTGAGGACGGTGGGGCGGCCTTCGAGCAGCCGGGTATTGATGATCTGATAGAGGGAGGCCACCGAAAAGGGGGTCACAAACTCGCTGCCGACGTCGTCGAGGATGAGCAGGTCGGCCTCGCAGAGCATCGCCATGGTCCCCGCGTTCTCCTCCTCCCGTCTTCCAAATTTCTCCGCCTCAATCCGGCTAAGCAGATTTTGGATGGAACCATAGATCACCCCGAAGCCGGACAGGAGCACACGGTCGGCAATCGCAAGGGAAAGATGGGTTTTGCCGAGTCCGGTATGCCCGAAAAACAAAAGGCTGGGGGAGTCCTCCGAAAAGTCGTCGGCATACGCCTCACAGCTGTGCAGAATCTGGGCCATATGCTCCCGGGGAATGACGCCGGTCGCCGGGTCCCGCTCCTTCGCGTAGTAGTCGAGCGAAAAACTCTCAAAGGTACAGAGGCTGAGACCGGACGCGCGGTTGAGGCGGTCCTGCGCCTCCGCCCGGAGGGCCTCTTCCATGCACCGGCAGCGGTGATACCCGGCAATGCCGGTGTCCTTGCAGATGGGGCAGGTGTAGGCGATCTCGAGGTAATCCTCCGGATAGCCGGCCGCCCGCAGCAGCTCCCGCCGCTCCCGCTGCAGCTCGAGGTTGTGCCGCCGCAGCGCCGCAATCTGTCCGGCGGTATCCTCCCGGCCGAGCACCGCCCGCGCCACCGAAAGTCCGGTCGACGCCAGCTCTCTGTCAATTTCGGCCAGGCGGGGAATACGGGCAAACGCCTCCTCCCGATGCATCGCCTGTACCTCCGACGCCAGCCGGCGGCGTTCCTCATACCGTGCCCGAACCGCATCGTAGATCTCTTTTGGATATCCCATTACGTCCGGCTCCTTTTTTTGATAATCGGCACATTCATCAGGCTGTCGGCCTCAAACCTGTCGCTGTCATAGGAGGGCTTCACCCCCTCGGCCTCCTTCCGTTTCTGCTTGTAGCTCTGCCGCTCGGCCTCCGCCTCGGCAGGGGTGCGCAGCCCGCGTTCCTTCCAGGCGGCGAGGGTCTTGTCGATATAGGCAAAGGAGAGCTTGCCGGTGTTCTCCACACAGCGCTCGTAGGCACATTCGATCATCGGCAGGTCATAGCCGTATGCCCCGAACCACCGGTCGATCTGCTCCCGCTCCGACTTGATCAGCTTGCGGTCGCCAATCCCGAAGGCGCGCTGGACCTGGTGGTAGCGGTCCTGCGCCAGCTCCTGCTCACGGATATAGTTCTCCGCCCGTTCGTGGGTGTCGATCCCCCGGTCGATGAACTTAAGTGCCGTCCTTTCGATCGACCGTGCGCTGTTTTTGCCCTGCCGGGTGCAGAACTCGAGCAGCATCAGGATCACATCGGCGTCCATTCCCGCCCAGTCGTGCAGCGAGACGATGGTGGAAAGGTCGGTGGTGGTCAGCTGCCGGCCGAGTCTGGGCTCCGCCTCATCGAGCAGAAAGCGGATCACCGCGTCCTCCCGCCGGCGCCGGGTGATCTCCTCGCTGCGCAGTCGGGGAATCTCGCTCGATATGATCTTGACCCCCTCGCTCTCCCGCACCTGGATCACCGGTTCGGCCGGCAGCGCCCGGGGCACCACCGGTGCCAGCACCGGCGCCGGCTCGGACGGGGGAGCAGCAGGCGGTTCCGCTGGGGGAGCGGAGGCCTCTGCCTCGGCCGGAGAGGATGCCGCGTCGGATCGCTGCAGCAGACCGCAGGCCAGCCAATAGTGCAGCGCGTCGGCCGCATCCTCTTGGGCAAGTCCGACGGCAGCGGCCACCTCTTCGGCCTCAAAGGCCCGTTCGGGGTGACGCAGCAGCAGCAGCATGACCTTCAGCTGGGCGCTGCCGGCCAGCTTGAGATGGCGGTCAACGATCGCGCGGGGGACCGCAAAGGTATCCGCATAGGCGCGGAGGGGGATGGAATACGGCATAGACGGTCGAACGGCTCCTTTACAAACACTCTTTTGGTATTATAGCAAATTGGGAAGGGAAGCTCAATGACTTCCCTCGGCCGCCCACAAGAAAATTCCCCGCCGCCGGCAGGAAAAAAAGCAGGGATTGTCTCCGGAGGAATTGAGTTTGTCCGACGAAAATGCTATACTGAAACCATCTTAAACCATCGGGAAGGTGCCATCCATGAAAAACGTCTGGATTTCCCTGCTGCTGGCGGCAATGCTGCTGGGTCTGGCCGCCTGCGGAGACGATGCTTCGTCCGCCGCGGAAAGCAGCACCCCCGCGTCGTCGGAGAGCACTTCGCTCTCCTCCTCGACCCCATCCGCTTCTTCGTTCGCCGCCGCTTCCTCTCAACCAACCGACACCAGCCGGTCATCGGCCGCGGCGGAAAGGCCGCCGGCACTCTCTCAAACCGAATCCCATACCATCCGGGATCTCGGGGAGGATGCGACCGGGGAGGAGGGGACGGACAGCGCCGAGGCAGCCGGGACCGACCGTCCGGCACAATCCGCCGAAACGCCGGCGGATACCGCCTCCCAGCCCCAGACGGACCCCGATCCGGAAGCTGCGCCGGCGAAGGAAACGGCGCCGGCCTCCACCGCCCCCGAAACGCCATCCACCTCCCAAACGGCTCCCGCCGAATCCGCTTCCCAGCAGCCTGCCGCCCAGGCACCGGTACAGGCGGCCTCCGGCCTCTATCTCGACTCGGTCGAGTCGTCGCTCGTCAACCAGATCAACAACCTGCGGGCGCTCTACGGCCTGTCGGCGGTCAGCGTCAGCGATACGCTGCACGCGGCGGCCCGCACCCGTGCTTCCGAACTGCTTGCGGCGGGCATGTACGCCCATACCCGCCCGAACGGCAGCTCATGGGACACCGTCTTGACCTCCGACTACGGGGTGTCCTTCAACGTCGCAGGTGAAAACCTTTCGATGTCGGCCTACAACGGCCCGCTGTCCGATCTCACCGACCGGGGCGGAAACGCCTGGAGCCAGCTGGTCAACGGCTGTATGGACAGCTGGCAGCGCAGCAGCTCGCATTTCGGCCTGCTGACCGATCAGGTCTATCACACCGATTCGATCGGGCTGGGGGTCGCTGTGCGCGACGCCGGTTCGGGGGTCGATGTGATGATCTGCTGCATCATGACCGGCTGATCCGGTTGTGGGGAAAATCGCATGCCATGCGCCGCATACGCGGGGAAAGGAGTCGGGGTATGAAACGAACGATGGGGATGCTCGCGCTGCTGGTGGCCGCCTGCCTGATCACAACGGGCTCCCTTTTTTATCCGAACGATGCCGAGGTACTGTCCATCCCCGAGGCGGGTTTGATGCTGGTACTGCCGGACGGCTGGGATTTCTCGACCCGTGAGACCGCCGAACCGCAGCCGGACACCACCCAGCTCTCGATGGATCTGGATGAAGAGCTCTATCTTTACGGAGAGCTGGAAAACAGCCACGATTATGCCATTCTCCTGACGGTCTATCCCCACAGCGAGCCCACCTTCTCCTTTGAAAGCGCCACGCCGGAGGAGATGGACCGGATGGTCGAGGATCTGATCGAGAGTGGGGAAACGGGGGTCATCAGCTGGCAGTATTACGGCGGGCCGCCCTGGATCAACCACGACCTGCTGCTCGACCCGTCCGTCTACATCGGTGTGCCGCCCGAGGAGGAGGGCAAGCTCTACCAGACCGAAGCGGTCACCATCCTCGACGACCAGATGCTCCAGCTGCAGCTCTACAACTTCTCGGACAGCTCGATCCCCGATGAGGTGGCCGACGATTTCAACGAGCTCAAGGAGAGCCTGCTGGTGATCGATGCGATCAGCCCGTCGGCGGACGACGGGTCGGTCTCGGTCTGGGACACCGATCCGGATCCCTGGGGCGACTACGATCTGGATGCCGACGGGACGGATGACAGCTACTACGACGATACCTACTATGAAGAGGACTACGGCGACAGCTCGGACAGCATCGCCTACCTGCTCGGCCTTCTGCTGCCGCCCCTCATCAGCATGCTGGTCCCGATCCTGATTGTCATCGCTGTCTTCCGTTCGGTCCGCCAGCGGCAGAGGAATCAGCGCCCCTTCCCGCAGACGCCGCCCGCGGCCGGTGAGATGCCCGTGAAGAAAAAGAAGCGCAAACATGACAAGAAAGCGCTGCCGCCCGATCCCGGCCGGCAATTGCCCGAAGTCAATCTGGAAATCACGCCCGGTACCTTCCGCCGGACCGATCTCGAATCCTTCGAGGCCCGGCGGGACCAGGTCGAATCTCTCTACCGCAACGGACTGCTGACCCGAGAGCAGCTGGAGAAACGGCTGGATGAGCTGCGGGAGTACGAAAAATCCCGCGGCGCCTCCCGGTGGTCGCTCTAAACCACAAAGGATGCAGGACGGCTCGGCCCGCATCCGTCCTCCGCATCGAGTCCGGACACCCTCATCCACCCGACGGATACCCAACTGCAGGAGGTATGGCTATGGAGATGCTGCATCAAACCGTTCGTCAGCTCACCGATGCGATGGCCGAGGGGGAATTTTCCGCCCGTGAGCTGGTTTTCGCCTGTCTTGACCGGATCGAAGCGGTGGACACCGGCCCTGCGGGACATAACGCGGTGTTGACCGTCAACCCCGAGGCGCTGCAGATTGCCGACGCACGGGATGCGGAACGGCGGGCCGGGCGGATCCGCGGGCCGCTGCATGGCATCCCGGTACTTGTCAAGGACAACATCTGCACCGCCGACCCGATGCCAACCACCGCCGGCAGCTACGCCATGCGGCACCACTATGCGGCCGAGGATGCCGAACTGGTCCGCCGGCTGCGGGCAGCGGGCGCCATCCTGCTCGGCAAGACCAATATGACCGAATGGGCCAACTATATGGCCGATGGGATGAAAAACGGCTACTCTTCGATGGGCGGCCAGGTTATCTGTGCCTGCGGACCTAAGGCGGATGCCGGCGGTTCGAGCACCGGCTCGGCGGCGGCCGCGGCCCTTTCGCTTGCGCCGCTGACCGTCGGCACCGAAACCTGTGGATCGATCATGTCGCCCGCCCAGAAGAACGGCGTGGTCGGCATCAAGCCGACCACCGGGCGGATCTCCCGCCGGGGCATCATCCCCATCTCCACCACCCTCGATACCGCCGGGCCGATGGCCAAATGCCTCGAGGACGCCGCGCTACTGCTGGAGATGCTCAGCGGTTACGATCCGCAGGATGCGGCGACCGGGGTGCTGCGCGGCCGTCCGGTGCCGCCGTTTGGCGCCATCGAAGGGGAAACCCTGCGGGGCAGGCGGATTGGCCTCAACAGCTTCGGCCGCGACCAGCTCCGCGAAGAGGACCGGCAGGCGCTGGACGTGCTGCTCGACTGCCTGACAGGTGCCGGGGCGGAGATCCTGCCCATCCCCGAGCTCGCTGGTTGGGACGCGGTCAACGATGTGATGCGCTATGAATTCAAAGCCTGTCTCAACGCATCGCTTGCTTCGCTGGGGGACCGCTCGCCCATCCACTCGCTCGAGGCGCTGATCGATTACAACAACCGGCATGCCGACCGGATGCTGCGCTACGGTCAGGCACGGCTGCTCTTCTGCCAGAACCAGACCTCCGGCCGGATGCAGGAGCCCGCCTATCTGCAGGCGCTGCGGGAGCGGGAGGCGGCGATCCGGACCCTCGATCGGACGATGGAGGAGGGCCGGCTGGATCTGATCCTCTGCGCCTCCTACAATCAGATTGCGCCCTTCACCGGCCATCCCAGCGTAACCCTGCCGCTCGGACTGCGCCGGGACGGCAGTGCCATCGGCAGCTATTTCATCGGCCGTCGGTGGGGGGAATACCCGATGCTCCGGCTGCTCAGGGCGGTCGAAAGGGCGATGGCCGAAGCCGGCTTCCCACAGATTTCCACCTGTCTGTCTTGACAAACCGGAAAATGGTGGTATACTGAATATGATAGGAATTTTTCCTGTTTTTTGTCCTTCTTTTTGTTTTTTCGCTGTCCATGTATGGACAACCCTGCGTGGGGTTATACTGGAAACAAATTCCGGTCCGACGTGGGTGTTTTGCCGGCTATTCGCGCGGATGGTCCGCGCATGCTGACCCGCTGCCGCTGGCGGCGGGAAGGGGATAGGAATTTTAGCAAACGGAAGTGAGGTAAACGTATGGAACTCAAGGGATCAAGAACCGAAGCCAACCTTGCCGCAGCGTTCGCGGGTGAATCGCAGGCCCGCAACAAGTACACCTTCTATGCCTCCAAGGCGAAGAAGGAAGGGTACGAGCAGATCTCCGACTTCTTTACCGAAACCGCCAACAACGAGAAGGAGCATGCCAAAATCTGGTTTAAGCTGCTGCATCCCATCGGCACGACCGAGGAGAACCTCAAGGATGCGGCCGCCGGCGAGAACTACGAGTGGACCGAGATGTACGCCGAGTTTGCCAAGGTTGCCCGTGAGGAAGGCTTTACCCAGATTGCCGCGAAGTTCGAGATGGTTGGCGCCATCGAGAAGGAGCATGAGGAGCGTTACCTCGCACTGATGGAGAATATCAAGCAGGGCAAGGTGTTCACCCGTGACGGCGAGCAGGTCTGGATCTGCCGCAACTGTGGCCACATCCATGTCGGCAGCGCCGCGCCCCAGGTCTGCCCGGTCTGTGATCATCCGCAGGCTTTCTTTGAACTGAAGGTCAAATCCTACTAATTTCCAACTCTGGCACAAACCGCAAAAGGCCCTTCCCATCGGGGAAGGGCCTTTTTGTGTCCGCCGGAAGGCGGTGTCACCTTACTGCAGGCTGTTCATCACGCCCTGCGCCAGCGCAAGGGCGGTCTTATAGAGGGTATAGGGGTTGCAGCAGTCCTCGTATTCCACCGGATTGTTCATAAACCCGATCTCCACGAGCATCGAGGGGGCATAGGTCACCCGGGTGACCAGGAAGGTGCCGTAGATCGGGCCGTTGCCGTTCGAGCGGTCGGTACGGCCGAGCGTCGTCAGCAGCTCCTGCAGAATCTCCTCGCAGACTGCCAGCGAATGGTCATAGTGGTAATAAACCTCGATGCCCTGCGACTTCATGCCATCGGTACTTTCGGCGGCTGAATTGTGATGCAGCGAGATAAAGAAGTCGGGCTTGAGCGCGCGTGTATCGGGAACACGGTCGGCCAGGATGATCCTCGAGTCATCCGACCGGGTCATGATGACCGTCGCACCCAGCTCGGTAAACACCTCTCTGGCCGCATAGGCCGCCGCCAGATTCATATCCTTCTCAACCGGGCCGTTCGCCGCGGGCGGGCCAACCGCACCGCCATCGCCGGCGCCATGTCCAGGATCGAGGGCGATGGTAATCCCCTCGAGCGGACGGGCGGCATTGTCCGACAGGGTGGGCTTTTCTTTGAGATAGATGACCGTATGGGTGCCGTCGTATTCGACGCTGTAGCCCCAGACCTTCTCCCGGTCGCTGTACTCAAACCGAAGGGTGGTGACCCCATCCTCCTCGCTGATCTGCAGATCCTGGATCAGCGTGCAGGCACTGATATCGGGGGTGGCAACCCCTGTCGTATTGAACAGCCGGACGGTCAACCCGGTCTCATCCTGCTCCGCCCGGAAGACGGGGGAGGCGGTTCCTTCGAGGATCAACTGCTCATAGCGGTCACCCGTCTGCATAAAGGCGGCGGACACCCGGTTGTCGATATCCCGGTCGTCCAGAATGATCTCGGCATAGCTCTTGTCGATATAGCCGCCCATCGACAGCTCGAAGGCATCCCCCTCGGTGCCGACAACATAGTCGGTCCCCCCTTCGATGAGGTTTTCAACAATCGGACCATCCATCGCCTCGCTGTCAAAGAGGGAGGTAAGGTAGTTGCCGACGATGATTTTGAGGTCGCTGTCCGCCCCCACCAGATAGTATTCACCGTTGGAGGTGTAGCTTTTGGTTTCGCCGTTGTAGGTCATCGTGTAGGTCGCCGCCCCCAGCTTCTGCACACCGGTATAGGCATCGGCGTCAAAGGTGGCGGTTCCCTTGAAGGTGGCGGCGATTCCTCTCTCGGCGGTGGCCGCCACCTGCGAGAGCTCTACCGTCACCCCGCCCAGTGTCGCGGTGACGGTAGCGCCCGACGGCGCGATGCAGCGCAGCAGCGCCCCCGACTCGACAAAGAAGGCGTCGGTCGTCTTGGGCAGCATCGAATTCTGCTGGATATTTTTGATGGTGGCGCTCGAGGAGGCCTTGTAGCGGTTGATGGTCACCGTCTGCTGCTGATTCCCCTGCGCGAAAACAAAGGTATTGTCCCCCATCTCCAGCTCGGCGAGATAGCCCCAGCATCCCTGGCTGCCCCGGTCCTCCACCGCCTCGCCGTTGACGGTAAGCGCAAGCGCGGGGTCGGAGGTCCCAAGAATATAGTAGGTCTTGGAGGTCACCGAAATGGCGTCGGCCGGACGGGTGACCGCAAAGGTCTGGGGAATGGCGCCGAGTCCCCAGTTGCTGACCTCGATATCCACCGTCTCGGCGGCCGATGGCGTCTCCTCCGGCTCTGCCGTGGACGACGCAGAGGATGAACTGCTGCCGCTTTCGGATTCGCTCTCGCTTTCGGAGGCCGCGCTGGAGGAGGATTCCGTCTCGGTGGGGGAGAGGGTAAGGGTCTGCGCGTCGGCCGATGTGGACGACGCGTTCAGCATACGGATCATCGCCCCCTGGACGGCAGGCTCCTCCTGCTGCAGCGCGGTCAATCCATCGATCAGATAGCTGGTCAGCCCGGCCGAGCGGGTCAGAAAGCTCTGCGACTGCACCGCAAGCGCATCCGATCCGCCGTTCGACTCGATCTGTACCACCGCGCGGCAGCCGGTGGCCGCCTCCAGTCCACCCCAATAGCGTGCGACTTCCGCGTACCCGTCGGATTCGGCATCGAGCGAACCGCCCAGCTGGACGGTCAGATAATCCACCCATCCGGCCTGCATCCAGCGAACCGCCGGCTCATAGACGATATCCAGCGCGTCCGCCTCGACCGTCTGCTCGCCGTAGAGTCCGGAGGCCGTGATCCCAACCAGCCCGTTCGGATTGGCCCGATGGACCGTCTCGTTCACCCGCTCGAGCAGCCCGGTCAGCGCCGTTTGCAGCGCATCGGGGTCGTTGGCGGTGCCGTCCGCCCGTCCGGTCCCGCAGAAGGGATCGAGATGGATGCCGTCGAGCGCGTAGCGGGTGATGAGATCCTCCACCACCGCCACGATATGGTCGGCCCCCTCCGGCTGGGTCGGGTCGATCACCAGGTCGCCGTTGGTGGCGGTCACCACATAGTCGGGACGGCTGACCGCCAGATGCTCGGCGGCATACCCGCTGAGATCGTCCGAGGCGTCGGCCACCCGGGTCGGGTGGATCACCCCGATCACCCGAATCCCGGCCGCATGGGCCGTCTCCAGCAGGGTGTCCAGCACATCGTAGCGGAGCGCATCCCCCTGATGGGCCAGCAGATAGGCGGAGGTCGGCAGCACCTCCGAACGGTAAAGGGCGTCCGAGGCGGGGGAGAGCTCCACCAGGAGCGCGTTCGCCCCCACCTCCTCCGCATAATCGACCAGCGCGGCGGCCTCCTCGGCCAGCTGCTCCGCCTCCAATCCGGCCGCGGAGGGAAAATCGGCGTTGTGGTAGCTGCGTACCATCAGTCCACGGAGCGGCTGGTCGGCGGGAAAGGTCTGATAGACCGGCACCGCTCTGCCGTGATGCGGGCCCAACAGCCAAAAAGCGCCGACAGCCAGCAGTCCGATCAGCAGCAATGCGGCCAACGAAACAAACAGAATCAGACGAACGGTCTTTTGCATATCCTATCATCCCCAACGGTTCGCTTTGCGTACTTTTTGTATTGTAGCATATTTCGTGCAAAATTGCACAGCCGTTTCCACAAGTTTACAAACTCTTTCGACCGTTTTCCCGTTTTCGTCTCCACAGAATCACCCGATCGCCGCACCGTTCCAACCGGGCGGGCGCATGCAGCCGCCCTGCTCTATCTCTATGGCCGTCTGCCTAAACCGATGCCGCCTTTTCTTTCCCACCAAAGCCGTGCGGGGACCTTCCATCCGCAGCAAAAGCCGCCCACAGAACCGACGTTCGGTCGGTCCGCAGGCGGCCCCTGAAGCATCTTTTGAATCTGCCGTATCGGTCAGCTGTCAAACCGGCGCTCGAGCAGCAGAATGCGGGAAGAGAAGACGAAACCATGTGCCCGCAGCCATGCCACCGTCTCCGTCCGGTCGTCCGGCAGCATCCAGGTCAGCTTGGGGACCCCCAGCGCCCGTCCCCTGGCTATGGCAAAGGCCAGTGCCTGTCCGAGATCGCCCGCCGCCCAACCGATATGCAGCGCCCGTTCGGGCAGGAACCGGGCACCCAGTATCAGCAGGGTATCCCCCAACCGGTAGGCCCTGCCCGTCCGGCAGAGCTCACGGTCGAGCGGCGCGCCCATCGCATAGAAGGTGCGGTTGAGACAGAGGTAGCGGGGACGGTTGGAACGATGCTGTTCCCACAGCGCCGCCAGCTCATCGGGATCGGAGATCGGCTGGAAGGGCGGTGGCGCATCGGCTGCGTCCTCCGGCAGATTCGCAAGCGGCAGATTGCCCTCCACCGAACGGACAGCCAGCGCAAGTCCGTTGCGTTCCGCCAGCTTGGCCGAGGCAACATTCTGCTCACCGGTATACATCCGGACCGCCGGCACCTGAAACTGCCGGCAGAGTTCGAGATAGCGCGCCCAGATGGCCGCGCCCAGCCCCCGGCGCTGCAGCGCGGGATCGACCCGCAAGGTCTCCAGCCAGGCCGAGCCGTCACAGAGAAGCGAAAGCCGCCCGAAGCCACCGAGCACCTCATCCTGTAGGGCAGCTACCAGCTCGCCATCCTCTCTGCGCAGAAAGAGTTCGAATACCCCTTCCAGATACTGCAGTCCCGGCATCGCCGCCCGCTCGATTTCCAGCAGGCGGGGAAGATCGGCTTCTACAGCCGGTCTTGTTGTGATCACAGCATAGCCTCCCTTCAAAAAACGATCAGGATGCCCGGAGACACCCTGATCGGACGAACGGTCCAGTACACCTACTGCGCCATAAAGGCCTTGACAAAGGTTTCGAGCAGATCCACCGTTCCGTCGGTTCCCAGCAGATAGGGATCGATCGAAAGATGGAAGTTGTCCGCATCGCCCCACTTCTGTTCGGTGTAGAAGTTGTAGTAGCTTGCCCGGCTTTTATCGGTCTTCTGAATCAGCTCCCTGGCCTGCTTGCCGGTCAGCTCATAGAGGCGCTTGATGCGGTCGATGCGATGATCCATGCTGCCATGCACATAGATGCGCAGACACTCGGGCAGCTCCTGGAGAATATAATCGGCGCAACGGCCGACGATGACACAGCTGCCCGCCGCGGCGACCTCACGGATGACATCCGACTGGATCTTAAAGAGCTGGTCGTTGGTCTGCATGTTGTTGGCGCGGAAAAGGGATCCCTTGACCGAATAGGGATCGACCGCAAGGGAATAGAGCAGGCTGCTCTGCGGCCTCTCGTCGGCGGTTTCAAAGACGTTGACGTTGATTCCGCTCTTCTCAGCTGCCAGGGTGATCAGCTCCCGGTCATAGAAGGGGAACTGCAGCCGCTCCGCCAGTTTTTTGGCAATCTCTCTGCCGCCGCTGCCAAACTCACGGCCTACCGTAATCACACAGCGATCTTTCATCAGCGGTAACCTCCCTTGCGTATCGGACGGCCGCCCGGCCGATCCTCTGTTTTGTTGTACTTTAGTATAGCATATAACCGAAAAAAGTGCAATCCATCCGCTGGAAAAGGCAGGAATCCCCCAAGGCATGACCACCGTACCGGTTGAATAGACTGAAAAAGGAAGACACAAAGGGGGATGGTTCGGTTGAGAGATCTGACACGATATGGCGGATGGGACCGCGTGGCCGGACAGCGGCAGCGGCGGCAGCCCCATACCCGCTACGACGGCTATTGGGCGGAGACCCGGCGAACCAGCGCCTCCGGCGACGGACTTTCGGGGGTTCTGCTGCTCCAGGCGGGCATCTGCGCCGCCCTGCTGCTCATCTGCGTCGGCGTCCGTGCGTCGAACAGTGGGATGTTTCCCCAGGCACAGGCCGCCTACAGCGAGCTGATCTCCCATCAGTCCGGCTGGGAGGAGGTTTCGGCGGTGCTCTCCCATCTCGAGACAGGCTGGAAGGAAGCCGCAGAGGCGGTCTCAGCGCTGCTGTCGGGTGAGCCGGTTCCGTTGGATACCCCGGCTGATGCGCCGGCAGAACCGGAAAAGGGGGAGCCGGAAGGGGAAGCGCCTTCGCAGGTGGAGTCTGCGGAGGGCGCCTCCGATGACACCAACGTCTCCGATCTCTACGGCGCAAGCATGCTGCTTGCGCCACGCGGCGCATCGGGATGGCTGTCGCCCACCCTGCTGCAGACACTGCCGGGCGGGGGCAATGGCGAGCTGGAGGGCATTCTCGTGACCCCCAGCTCGCTCATCGTCTCGACCATGCCGCGGCTCACCGCGCCGCTTGCCGGCTGGATCTCCTCCGACTTCGGCTATCGCATCCATCCGATCACCGACAAGCTTGACTACCACACCGGTCTCGACATCGCGGCGGCGGAGGGCAGCGATATCCGGGCCGCCGCCGCGGGAACGGTGGCCGAAACGGGCGAGTCGGACAGCCTCGGCCTCTATGTCATCCTGCAGCATGGCAATGCCGTTCAGACGGTCTATGGGCACTGCAGCAAAATCCTGACCTGGGAGGGCGCCAGGGTGGATGCCGGCGACCGCATCGCGCTGGTCGGCAGCACCGGCGTCTCGACCGGCCCCCACCTCCATCTCGAAATCCGTATCGGCGGCAGCCCGGTCGATCCCACCGACTATCTGGTCATCCCCGAAAGCTGAGATGGTGTGGCAGATCGGACGGACCACCGTCCACATCGGCGTATGGTTCTGGGTCTCGCTGTCGTTGCTCCTGATCTTCGATCGGTCGGGTACGGGTGCGCTCTCGCTTGCGGCCATTCTGATCCACGAGTGCGGCCATCTGGCGGTGATGGCGCTCATGCGGGCGCCGCCCCGGCGGGTAAGCTTCCGCGCCTTCGGCATCCTGCTCGACACCGACCAGCTGCGCAGCCTTTCCTACCGGCAGGAGGCGCTGGTCCTGCTCGCCGGACCGGCCGCCAATCTGCTCACGGCCGCCCTCGCGCTTTTATGCGGCGGGAAGGCGCTGTGGTTTGCTGCCGTCAATCTGATCATCGGCCTTTTTCATCTGCTGCCCTTTGCCGCGCTCGACGGCGGCAGCCTGCTTGCCCTGCTGCTCCGCCGGCAGTCGCCCAGCGGACGGGGAGAGCGGATCGCCGACCTTGTTTCCCTCCTGCTGCTCATCCCCGTTTTTCTCCTCTCCATCCTGCTCTGCCTCTCCGGAAAGGTCAACTTCAGCCTGCCGCTCATCCTCTCGGTGGCCATTCTCGGCTCCATACAGAAAACGACCGCTTGAATCATCGGCCAAAATCGGGTATCATAGAGGGGATTTAGCTTAAGAAGGAGCGGTGTTTGGGTGAGACCGGATCATAAAACCTTCGACAGAATGCTGCGCCGGGTACAAAAACCGGCACGTTATATCGGCGGGGAGCTGGGGAGTGTGCGCAAGCGCCGGGAGACGCTCGCGATGCGCTTTGCCTTCTGTTTTCCCGATCTCTACGAGGTAGGCATGTCCCACCTCGGGATGAAAATCCTCTACAGCCTTTTAAACAGCCGTCCGGAGATCGGCTGCGAGCGGGTCTTTATGCCCGACCGGGACATGGAGGCCGAGATGGTCCGTGAAGGTGTTTCCCTTTATGGACTTGAAAGCCGAGACCCCATCCGCGATTTTGACATGGTGGGCTTTACCCTGCAGTACGAGATGAGCTACACCACCATCCTGCGGATGCTGGATCTGGCGGGCATTCCGCGCCGGTCGGCCGACCGGGGGGAGGCGATGCCGCTGGTGGTGGGCGGCGGGCCTTGCGCCTGCAACCCCGAGCCGCTCGCCGACTTCTTTGATCTCTTTATGCTGGGCGAGGGGGAGGAGGTCATCCTCGAGCTCTGTGAGGCCTATATCGACGCCAAGGATGAGGGGCTCTCCAAGGCGGAATTTTTAAAACGGGCCGCCCGGATCGAGGGGGTCTACGTCCCCTCCCTCTATGAAGTGCGCTATCTGCCCGACGGTCGGGTCGAATCGATCACCCCCAAGGAGGGCGCGCCCGCCAGGGTGCGCAAGCGGATCATCGAAAACCTCGACGAGGTCTTCTTTCCCAAGACCTTTGTCGTCCCCTATATCGGCATCGTCCACGACCGGGCGATGGTCGAGGTGCTGCGCGGATGCATCCGCGGCTGCCGCTTCTGCCAGGCGGGCTTTATCTACCGGCCGTTCCGGGAGAAGGGGGCAGAGGTCATCGCCGGGGACGCCAAATGTCTGCTGCGCTCGACCGGCTATGACGAGGTGTCGCTGACCTCCCTCAGCACCGGCGACCACAGCGAGCTCGACGGCCTGCTCACCGACCTGATCCCCTGGACCGAATCGCGCGGCATCAACATGGCGCTGCCCTCCCTGCGGCTGGACAGCTTTTCGGGCGAATGGCTCGACAAGGTACAGGCGGTGCGCAAGAGCGGGCTGACCTTCGCGCCCGAGGCGGGCACCCAGCGGATGCGGGATGTCATCAACAAAAATCTCAGCGAGGCGGAGATTCTCGACACCTGCCACACCGCCTTTGAGGGCGGCAACACCAGCGTCAAACTCTACTTTATGATTGGACAGCCCACCGAGACGATGGAGGATGTCGAGGGGATTGTCGCGCTCGCCCAAAAGGTGGTCGACCTCTATTATGCGCTGCCCAGCAAGCCGAAGGGCAAGGGGGTCACGGTGACCGCCAGCGTCGCCTCCTTTGTCCCCAAGCCGTTTACCCCCTTCCAATATGAGCCGCAGGATACCCGCGAGCTGCTGCATGAAAAGCAGCGCCGGATGCTCGATTGCCGGCACACCAAGAAGATCACCCTCAAATACCATGACGTCGACACCAGCTTTCTCGAGGCGGTGCTCGCCCGCGGCGACCGGCGGCTGGGGGCGGTGATCGAACGGGCCTATCTCGCCGGCTGTTACCTCGACAGCTGGGAGGAATATTTTTACATCGACCGCTGGCTGGACAGCTTCAAGGCGGAGGGGCTCGATCCCGCCTTCTATGCGAACCGCCGCCGGGATTATGATGAGCTGATGCCCTGGAGTCACCTCGACTATGGCGTTTCTGACGCCTTCCTCATCGCCGAAAACAAAAAAGCCCACGCGGCCGAAACCACCCCCGACTGCCGTTCCCGCTGTGCCGGCTGCGGCGCCAACCGTCTGGCGGCGGGCGGTGGGATGAAAGGAGGCGTCTGCCGATGAAAACCGTCCGCATTTGGTTTGAAAAGCGGGGAGATGTCAAATATATCTCCCATCTCGATCTCAACCGGGCCATCCTGCGCGGCCTGCAGCGCAGCGAACTGCCCATCTGGTACACCGAAGGGTACAACAAACACGCCTACATCACCTTCGCGCTGCCGCTGCCGCTGGGTTTTGAGAGCCTCTGCGAATCCTTCGACTTCCGGTTGATGGAGGACCTCCCGATGGAGGAGGTGGTCGAGCGGCTGAACGCCCAGATGCCCGAGGGTATCCGCATCTACGACGCCTGTGAGCCGGCCGACAAGCCGGACGCCATCGCCTATGCCGACTACCGTGTCCGCTTTCTGCTCGAGGGAATGACCCCCGCCGAGAGCCTCGCCACCTTCCATCGGATGGCCGAAGGGGAGACGCTCATCCTCCCCAAAAAGACCAAAAAGGGCATCCGCGAGATCGATGTCCGGCCGATGTTTGAAGTCAAGGACAGCTATGCCGACGAACAGCTCGCGGTCGTCCTGCTGCGCACCCACGCGGGGAGCCGGGAGAACCTCAACCCGGCGCTACTCTTCGAGGCGCTCGCCGAACGGGAGGGCCGCGCCCTCTGGGATGTCGACTATCTCCGCTCGGACATCCTCACCGGGGTTTACGATGACCTTTGGGAGCGGTA
>CASGDD010000116.1 GCA_949300115.1 uncultured Oscillospiraceae bacterium
ACTTGGGGTCGGCTCCCTCTTCGAACTCGACGTTCATCTTGAGGGTCATAAAGTTGACCACCGCGTTCGCGACTCCAGGGGTCCTGCGGGCGGCCTCCTCCATCTTGTTGGCGCAGTTGGCGCAGTCAACCTCGATCTTATAGCTCTTTTTCATCGTAGGTCTCCTTTCGGGGGCTTCGGTTGGATCACTTCAATTATCTAACGATTGTTTAATCGTTCATCCATATCATAGTACCGCCGGCCGCGAAAGTCAAGACCTTTCGAAGAATTTTCCGCCGATGGCTTCAATTTTTCCCCGATCCCCTCCATCCATCAGCAATGCCCCGTCCGGAAAATGGACGGGGCATTGTACACGGTTATGGTTGGGTCGGATCCTCGAACGAGCCGCATCGGCCGCCGCAGTGGGCACAGTCTCCGCCGCAGCGGCGACGGCGCAGCATCCGGCGGATGGCCCAAAGCAGATAGACCCCCAGCAGCAGGATCAGCAGTGCCGGTATCATGCCGCACCCCCTACACCAGCAGCAGGCCGGCCTGGTAAACGACAAAGGTCACCACCCAGGCTGCCGCCAGCTGGAAAAAGGCGGTAAAACCCGTCCAGGCCCAGCTCTTCGACTCCTTGAGGGTCGTTGCAAGCGTGGCGGCACAGGGGATGTAGAGCAGGCAGAAGACCATCAGGCAGAAGGCGTTGAGCGGCCCAAACCCGATCCCCTGCAGCGCCTCGGAGAAGGCGGCCATCCCTTCGGGCGAGCTGGCGTTGATAATGCCAAAGAGGACGGCACAGCTGGAAACGACCACCTCTTTGGCCGAAATGCCGGCGATCAGCGCCACTGCGATCTGCCAGAAGCCCAGACCCACCGGCAGGAAGAAGGGCACCATCCAGCGACCGATGAGCGCGCCGAAGCTGCCGGTCATATCGGTCACATAGCCCTGCGGGCCGAAGTTGAGCAGCAGCCAGATGATGAGGGTGGCCACAAAGATGGTGGTGCCGGCCTTCTCGAGGTAATCCTTGACCTTCTCCCAGACGTAGATGGCCACCGTCCGCGAATCGGGAAGCTTATATTCCGGCAGCTCGATCATCAGGTAGTTGACACTCTTTTTGCGGTCGAGCAGATGGAGGATGGCCGAGACAACAATCGCCACCACCACGCCGATGAGATACATCGAATAGGCCACCACCATCGCATGGTCGCCGAAGAACATCTCGGCAAAGAGGATGTAGATGGTCAAACGGGCGTTGCAGCTCATGAAGGGGGTCACCAGCATGACCTTGAAGCGGTCCCGCTTGTTTTCCAGCGCGCGGGAAGCCATGATGGCCGGCACGGTGCAGCCAAAACCGAGCAGCATGGGAATAAACGCCTTGCCGGAGAGCCCCAGCTTGCTCATCATCCCCTCCATGACATAGGCGACGCGGGCCATATAGCCGCTGTCCTCGAGCAGCGCCAGGCAGAGGAAGAGGATCAGAATATTGGGCAAGAAGGTGATGATCGTACCCACACCGCCGATGATGCCGTCGACCACCAGCGAGGTCAGGACATCCCCCGCCGATACCGCCGCGAGCCCTGCCGTCACCGCACCCGAGATCCAGTCGATGGCCAGCTCGAAGTACCCTTTGATCCAGTCGCCTACCGTGAAGGTCAGAAAGAAGATGACCGCCATGATGACGAGAAAGATGGGGATGCTCCAGACCTTGTGGGTCAGCACCCGGTCGACCGTCTCGGTGAAGAGGTCCTGCCGCTGCTTGTGCAGCAGCACCTCCTCGATGATCTCGCCGATGAAATCGTACTTCTGGTTGATGATATCCGACTCGTAGCTGCGGTCGAGCACCGACGGCAGCGCAACCGGATACTTTTCGCTGATCTCCTTGTCCCCCTCGAGCAGCTTGATCGCATGCCAGCGCGGATTCTGCAAGGTGGGATACCGGCGGGCAAGCTCGGCGATGAGCTGGTCGATCTTGTCCTCGATGGTGTCCGAATAGACCATCGCGTACTCGGCGTGGTGGTCATGGTGGTGCCGGGAGTCGGTCTTATGCTGGTGGATCAGCTGGCCGAACTCGGGCGCGCCCTGGTGGTGGATGGCCGCATGCAACAGCACATCCAACCCTCTGCGCTTGCGGGCGGAGACCGGCACCACCGGGATTCCCAGCATCTCGGGCAGCCGGTGCAGGTCGATCTCCATCCCCCTCTTCTCGACGATATCCATCATATTGAGCGCCAGCACCACCGGCTTGCCCAGCTCGAGCAGCTGGAGGGTCAGATAGAGGCTGCGCTCGAGCGCCGAGGCGTCGACGACATTGATCACTACGTCCACCTCATCGCTGAGGATAAACTGGCGGGAGACCGTCTCCTCCATCGTGTAGGAGGTCAGGCTGTAGGTGCCCGGCAGGTCGACCAGATGGATGGTCGTATCGTGGTCCCTGACCGCCCCTTCCACCTTTTCGACCGTGACACCCGGCCAGTTGGCCACCTTGAGATTGGCACCGGTGTAGGCGTTGAAGAGGGTGGTTTTGCCGCAGTTGGGATTGCCGATGAATCCGATGGTTATTTCGCCTCGCATACCGTCCGCCTCACTTCGATGTTTTTCGTGATATTATAGCCGAGCGCAAACCGCGTTCCCCGCAGTTTGATGATCAGAATTCCCCGTCCCTTGCGGTTGATCACCGAAATGGGGGTCGCGTGGGTCATGCCCAGCGCCTCCAACCGGCGCTCCAGCTGGAAGGGCAGATGGATCTGCTCGACGATGCAGTCGTCCCCAATTTGTGCGTCCTTTAGTAGCATTCCGACACCTTCTCATCCTCACAATCTGAAAAACTCACCGTTTTTCATTTTAACGAGTCGAAGGGGGTCCGTCAATGGGATTTGGATAAGTTGTCCAATGCTTACTCCCACTTGCCGGAGGGTATCCACCTGCGGCCGCCATCGTTGCCGCGGCGGCCTGTCCGGTATCCGCACCGGCCGCATAGGGCACAAAATTTTTATGGGATAAGGCGGAATTTTTGGCGTTTCCCCGGGCAAAAACGGATGCGCCGGCGCCTTTCCTATGCTATACTAGGGCAAAACGGCCGAGGGGACGTCGGCTCGGTCGTTCATCCGAAAAATTTGTGGATTTTTACAGATTGTTTACTTGCAATTTGTGGACTTCGGTGGTATCGTATGACTGTATTCGTATTTTCAGTCACAACCACCGAGGTGTCTTCATGGCCAAAAGTTTCAGTGAAACCGAGCGGAAGGCCATCCGCACACGGTTGCTCGACGCCTGTGAAGCGAGCTGGTCGCGTTTCGGCTTTAAAAAGACGGGGGTGGACGCCCTCTGCCGGCAGGCCGGCATCTCCAAGGGGGCCTTCTACCTCTTCTATCAGTCGAAGGAAGCGCTCTTCTGCGACACGCTCGAACGGGTGTGCGGCCGGATCAACCAGCTGCTGGCGGACCATCTGAGCTATCCGCCGAGCCGGCGGGGACTGTGCCGGGCGTTGGAAACGGCATATCGGGAATATGACCGTCTCCGCCTGCTGTTCGACGACGGCCTGGGCGATCTCGGCGTATTTTTGGAAAAGCTGCCGGATGAGCGGCGGTCTCGGCTGCTGTCGGAGGGGGTCTTCCGCCCCTATCTGCCCGCGATGACCCCCTATCTCCAGTGGACAGACAATCCCCGCCAGGCAATCGACGTCATTGTCGCCCTCTTTCAAACGGCACACCGGCGGGAGCCCTGCGGCTATGACCGGTTCGCTGTCTTCGCTTTTCTCATCGAGCTCGTCGTGGATGAGCTTTTCGCGGATCTGCCGCTTGAGCCCTGTCCCGTTCCCGTGGGTGGGGTGGATTTTCCAGAAAGGACGGAAGTTCAATGAAAATTGGACTGGATATCGGCTCGACCACCATCAAATGCGTGGTGCTCGACGACCATGACAACATCATCCATCATTCCTATAAGCGCCATCTCAGCCAGATTGTCGAAATGACCCGGCAGGAGCTGCAGTCGATTGCCGACACCCTCTTACAGGGACGTCCCGCCGGACTCGCCATCACCGGCAGCGCCGGTATGGGTATGGCGGAAACCTGCGACATTCCCTTCATCCAGGAGGTCTACGCCACCCGGGTCGCCGCCAGCCGGCTGCAGCCGGGCACCGATGTCATCATCGAACTGGGCGGCGAAGACGCAAAAATTCTCTTTCTGGGCGGCAGCATGGAGGTCCGGATGAACGGCAGCTGTGCCGGCGGTACCGGCGCCTTCATCGATCAGATGGCCACCCTGCTGGGCATCACCCCCGATGAGATGAACGCGCTGGCGGCACAGCACGAGAAGATTTACACCATCGCCAGCCGCTGCGGCGTCTTCGCCAAGAGCGATATCCAGCCGCTGCTCAATCAGGGCGCCCGCCAGGCGGACGTGGCGGCCAGCATCTTTTACGCCGTCGTCAACCAGACGATCGCCGGACTGGCGCAGGGACGCCCGATCAAAGGCAAACTGCTCTACCTCGGCGGCCCGCTGACCTTTTTAAGTGAGCTGCGGAAGAGCTTCGACGATACCCTCGGCTTCCAGGGGATCTGCCCCGACTACAGCCTCTACTACGCCGCGCTCGGCGCCGCCTACAGCTGTGACGGTACATTGTCGGTCGAGGATGCCATCGGTCGGCTCGAGCGGTACACCCAGGTGGCCAGCTACCATTCGATGGGGCCGCTCTTTACCTCCCACGAGGAATACGACGCCTTCCGCGCGCGGCACGAACGGGCGAAGGTGCCCCGCGGCAGCCTGGACGGCTACACCGGCGAGGTCTATCTCGGCATCGACGCCGGTTCGACCACCATCAAAACGGCGGTCATCGCGCCCGATGGGACCCTGCTCGATTCGAGCTACCAGTCCAATGCCGGCAACCCGGTGCCGATCATCCGCGACTACCTCACCCGTCTGTACGACGAGCATCCCGATATCCGCATCAAGGCGAGCGCGGTCACCGGCTATGGCGAGGACATCATCAAGAATGCCTTCATGATCGATTACGGCATCGTCGAAACCATCGCCCACTTCACCGCCGCCCGGCATTTTAAGCCGGATGTCGACTTTGTCATCGATATCGGCGGGCAGGACATCAAATGCTTCAAAATCAAAAACGGCGCGGTGGACAACATCTTTCTCAACGAGGCCTGCTCCTCCGGCTGCGGCAGCTTTCTGCAGACCTTCGCCAACGCGCTCGGCTACTCGATTGCCGACTTCGCCCGTCTCGGGCTCTTTGCCGATCGGCCGGTCGATCTGGGCAGCCGCTGCACCGTCTTTATGAACTCGTCGGTCAAACAGGCGCAGAAGGACGGCGCCTCGATCGAGAATATCTCGGCCGGGCTGTCGATCAGCGTGGTCAAAAATGCCCTCTACAAGGTCATCCGGCCGTCGAGCGTGGAGGAGCTCGGCCGCAGCATTGTCGTCCAGGGCGGCACCTTCTACAACGACGCGGTGCTGCGCGCCTTCGAACAGGAGCTGCACACCGAGGTGGTCCGCCCCGACATCAGTGGACTGATGGGCGCCTTTGGCGCGGCGCTCTGGGCCCAGGAGATGGCGGCGGGCAGGGAGACCGGCTCCTCGATCATCGACCGGGAGGGGCTCGAGCAGTTCACCCACGAGGTGAAGGTGGCGAGCTGCGGCCTCTGCCAGAACAACTGCCGGCTGACCATCAACCTCTTCTCGGGCGGCCGCCGGTTTATCAGCGGCAACCGCTGCGAGCGTCCGGTCACCAAACGGGTGCGGGACGATTCGATGAACATCTACGCCTACAAGCGGGAGCTGCTGGGGAGCTACCAGCCGGTTCCCGGCCCGCGCGGCAAAATCGGGCTGCCGATGGGGCTCAACATGTACGATCTGCTGCCCTTCTGGCACACCTTCTTTACCCGCCTCGGCTTCGAGGTGGTGACGAGCGGTGCATCCAGCCGTAAGCTCTATCTGGCCGGCCAGGCGACCATCCCTTCCGATACCGTCTGCTTCCCGGCCAAGCTGATGCACGGGCATGTCGAAAAGCTGCTGGATATGGGGGTCACCACGATTTTCTACCCCTGCATGAGCTACAATCTCGACGAGGGTCTGGGTGACAACCACTACAACTGTCCGGTCGTCGCCTACTATTCCGAGGTGCTCGACGCCAACATGCCCCGGCTGCAGCAGGTCACCTATATCAAGGATTATCTGGGCCTGCATCGGGAGAAGGACTTCCCCAAAAAGATGCACGCGGTACTCGAGAAATATTTTGACGGCATCTCGCTGCAGGAGGTCAAAGCGGCGAGCCGGGCGGCCTATGACGAGTACCATGCCTACCTCACCCGTATCCGCGTCCGCGGCGATTCGATCGTCGAGGCGGCCAGGGAGAAGGGGATGCCGATTGTCGTGCTGGCCGGCCGTCCCTACCATGTTGATCCCGAAATCAACCACGGCATCGACGACCTCATCATCGGTTTCGGTGCGGCGGTTATCAGCGAGGATGTGCTCAGCCACAAGGTCCAGAAATTCCCGGTCGGTGTGCTCAACCAGTGGACCTTCCACGCGAGGCTCTACGCAGCGGCCAAATATGTCTGCACACAGCCGGATATGCTGCTCGTCCAGCTGGTGAGCTTCGGCTGCGGGGTCGACGCCATCACCACCGACGAGGTCCGCTCGATCCTCGAGGAACAGGATAACCTTTATACCCAGATCAAAATCGACGAGATCACCAATCTCGGCGCTGTCAAAATTCGGCTGCGGAGTCTCTTTGCCGCCAGTGAAAGGCAGGTAGCACATGCAAAATAACCATCCCGATCGGGTTATCTTCACCAAGGAGATGCGCAAAACCCACACCATCCTCATCCCCAATATGGCGCCCATCCACTTCCGTATCATCGAGCGGGTCTTCCGCAACTGCGGCTACAAGGTCGAGCTGCTGAACAACCACGGCCCGTCGGTGGTGGAGGAGGGTCTTAAGTATGTCCACAACGACACCTGCTACCCCGCCCTGCTGGTCATCGGGCAGATGATCGACGCGCTCCATTCGGGCAAATACGATCTGCACAAAATCGCGCTGATGATCACCCAGACAGGCGGCGGCTGCCGGGCCTCCAACTACATCCATCTGCTGCGCAAGGCGCTCAAGAAAGCCGGTCTCGGCTACATCCCGGTTATCAGCCTCAACCTAAGCGGCCTCGAATCCAACCCCGGCTTCCAGATCACCCTGCCGATGCTGCGCAAGGCGATTGCCGGTGTGGTCTATGGGGACATGCTCTCGCTGCTGCACAACCAGGTACGCCCCTACGAGGTCCATCAGGGGGAGTGTGAAAAGCTGCTGGAGTCGTTTACCGACCAGCTGGCCAACATGCTCAACGCCGGCAAGGGATACCGGCTGCGGGAGATGCAGCCGATTCTCGACGAAATCGCCGCCCGTTACGCGGCCGTTCCGGTCGATGGCAAGCGCCGGATCAAGGTGGGCATTGTCGGCGAGATCTACGTCAAATACGCGCCGCTCGGCAACAACAACCTCGAGGCCTTTCTCGCCTCCCAGGACTGCGAATACATGGTGCCCGGCATCATGGGCTTTGCCTTCTTTAAGTTTGACAACCGTCTCGAGGATATCAAGCTCTACGGCGGCAGCAGGCTCAAATACGCGGCCGTCAAGCTGGCGATGGATTATCTCGGCAAGATGGAACAGGCGATCATCCGGGCGGTCCAGAAGTATCCCCAGTTTGTCGTACCCAGCACCTATCAACACACCAAATCGCTGGTAAACGGTGTCATCGGCTACGGCTCCAAGATGGGCGAAGGATGGCTTCTGACCGCCGAAATGCTCGAGCTGGTCGAGCAGGGGTACGAGAACATCGTCTGTACCCAGCCGTTCGGCTGCCTGCCCAACCACATCAACGGCAAGGGGATGATCCGCAAGATTGTCGAGCGCAATCCCCGCGCCAACATCGTTCCGATCGACTACGACCCGAGCGCCACCCGGGTCAACCAGGAGAACCGCATCAAACTGATGCTGGCGGTCGCAAAGGAACGGATGCGTGCCGAAGAGGCGGCCCCTGCCACCGGCCAGCCTGCCCTCCATCCGGTCGAGCAGCCCGCTTCCCAGCAGGCGGTTGCCGTCTGATGGCCATTTTTCTCCCCCGCTTCAAAGCTCCCGCCGTCCTGCAGACCGCGGGAGCTTTTTCTTGGACAACCTGCGCCGCATACTTCTGCTCCGCGATTATCCGTGCTATAATAGAGGCAACGAAACGGGAGGAGGTTTTTCGATGAACGCCGAAACCATCCTGCAGCTGGCCGCTGCATGCTGTGAACACGACCCTGTCAACCGTATCGACGCCGCCTGGGCGCTGGCGCCCGAGCTGGCCGGACGGAAGATGTATAAACCGCCGCTACTGGGTATTGCGGCCGCCGACGATCCTCTCTTTGTACGCTACAAGGAGACCGGCATCATCGGGCCGGAGCATATGACGCCCCAGGAATGGCTGCCGGGTGCGCAGAGCGTCCTCTCCCTCTTCTTTCCGATGGAGGATTGGGTCCGGGAGGACAATGCGGCCAACCGCAGCTGGCCGTCCAAGGGCTGGCTGCACGCCCGGATTGAGGGCCATCAGCTGCTCAACCGGGTCGCCCGGCAAGTACGGGAGGCGCTTCTTGCCGAGGAATATGCGGCGGTGGTCCCCTCGCTCGACGAGCGTTTCCGCACCATCCCGGGGCAATACCGCAGCAACTGGTCGGAGCGGCACGTCGCCTATGCCGCCGGATTGGGGACCTTCGGCCTTTCCAAAGGGCTGATCACCGCCGCCGGCGTCGCCGGACGGATCACCAGCATCATCACCACCCTGCCGCTGCCGCCGACCGAACGGCCATATGACGATCCCTACGCCTACTGTACGATGTGCGGTGCCTGTGTACGCAACTGTCCCGCCCAGGCGATCGACCTTGTGACCGGCAAAAATCATGAGCGCTGCAACACATTTTTGGAGAAGACCCGAGAAGCCGAAGCGCCGCGGTACGGCTGCGGCAAATGCCAGGTGGCGGTCCCCTGCTCCGCCCGCATCCCGCCTCGCCCCGCCGCCCGATAAACCGCAAACAACCCCTCCGCCGGGCAGCTCAAACGGTGAACTGCCCCGGCGAAGGGGTTGTTTTTGCTTGTTGGATCGGATGGGGCGGTCATTGCCCGGGCAATGGCCCTTCCCCCTGGGTCTCTTCCATCGTCCGCTCGATCGTCTCCCAGGCGAGCTGCAGCAGCTGGGAGGCCCGTTCGGCCGCCCCGGTCAGGCAGAGATAGCCAAAAAGACTCTCCAGGCCGGTGGCCCGGCGATAGTCGGACGCCGCCACATGGCGCGGGACTGCCAGCGAGCTGGCATTGCGGCCGCGGCGGTAGATCGCCTCTTCCTCCTCATCCAGCAGCGGCAGGATTGCTTCCGCCGCCGCCGACTGGGCGCGGGCACAGACATACCGCACCGCCCGGCTGTGCAGCACACCGGCCGGCAGGCTGCCGTCCCCAATGAGCCGCTCACGGACATACAGCTCGTAAAAGGCATCCCCCACAAAGGCGAGGGTGGCCGGGCTGTACTGTTTGACCTCATGCTTGGATTGAACTGCAAAAAACATAGCGTACCTTCATCAGTGGAGATAATCGAATTCGAAGTCGTAGATGCTGACCGTGTCCCCGTCCCGGATGCCCATCTCCTCCAGCCTCGCAATGATGCCCGATTCGATCAGCTTGCGCTGGAAGTATTGCAGGGAATCGTAATCGTTCATATTCACCGAACCGAGAATGCGCAGCAGCCAGTCGGCCTCGATGCTGTAGACGCCGTCCTGCACCTTGATCTCGAAGGGATAGCGATCCTTCGGCATCAGCGCCTCAACCGGCACCGGTTCAGGTTCATAGATCTGGATGGGCGGCAGCTCAGCGAGCCGCTTCGCGATGGCATAGACCAGTTCTTCGGTTCCCTGTCCGGTCGCTGCACTGATTCGATGGACCTCAAAGCCCTGCGCCTCGGCATGCGCGCAGAAGCGGTCAACCGCCT
>CASGDD010000117.1 GCA_949300115.1 uncultured Oscillospiraceae bacterium
CGGGGACGTTCTCAAAGAGGTTGTACTTGAAGTAGGTGCCATCGTAGGTAAACTCAGCGGACGCGGTCGCGGCAAAGCCGAGCACCATGGTCAGCGCAAGAACCAGCGCAAGAACTTTCTTCATGGAAATAGTCCTCCTCCATTTTGTTTTGTGGTACTCATCAAGGAAGGTGGGTAAAGTCTTTCTTGATGTGCCTTTACTATACACCATCTGGAAACAGATTGCAACCTTTTTTGTAATAAAAATGTTATCTTTTCCCCATTTTGGAGACATGCACAATCACAACCCGGTCACTCTATGTACTTTTTAGTACATTCGGCGGATGGGGTTGGGGTGATTTGGGGAATGAAAGTGGGAAAATCAAGTGATGGCAGCTAGAACATTTTGAGTATACACCGGATGTTGGCAGCAAGAAAACAAGCTGTATCTATTAATACTTAATATAATAGCTATATATTGGGTGATTTTTGTGTGCGGAAAGGCAATAGGGCAGCCATGGTTTGCCATGGCTGCCCTATTGTACGTGGGTTAGCGCCGGGTGGTTACAATCTGTAATGGGTTTTGTAACGGTTTGTTGCTGGCGGGTCTTGGTTTCGACAGCGTTTTGGTGGTGGGGGTGCGCTGGGGGACGATAGGCGGTTGCGGGGTGCGCCAGGGGATGGGATGGGCGGGGGAAGGGGGAAACGGATGTGCGGAAGGGGGTCCAGGGGCGCTGAGCCCCTGGCGCTCTCTCCCACCGCATGAACGTTCGTTCCCACGGCGTCCCAAGGGCACGGTGAAAAGATGGCAGATCCCCGACGATATCCCCAAACACCACCCCCCGGCGCCTCTTATATATAAATATAGAGGATGCCAATTGACAATGTGGGGGAAAGTGGAGTGCCGATTGACAACGTGGGGGAAAGTGGAGTAAAACAAAAACAAAGGAAAGCGCCACCAACGCGACGGTGGCCCTCTCCGTTATACGGTTAGAAGTAACCGCCGGGTGGGGACCCTGGGGCGGTTACTTCTTTTTTAGCTGGCTGATCACGATCACCGGGCGGGAAATTCCTGCGCGTTCTCCCCTATCGATTGACATTCGCGACCCATTCGTTTATAATAAAGACATAAAGGAAGGGCACTGCTGACAGACGGCAGCCCCTCCGGTTCAGGTTAAGGGAAGTAACCGGTCACCTAGGGAGTTGGGACGGTTACTTCTTTTTTATGGTGCTGATCGCGATCATCAGCGTGATGATCCCGACAATCAGCAAACCCATGTCCGCGATGGCGGAACAAAGAGCAAAAAGCTCGATGTATTCGACCATGGCCTCACCTCCTTCCGAAACGGAGGAGGAAAGAAGAACCACTCCTCCGAAGGATGGGTCGTACTCCGATACCATCCCCGGAGAAGGCGTAACCGTCTGTCGTTGTCGCAGTGCCCACACCTGGCCCTATGGGGCTGGTGCATTTTTATTTTACCATGGATTTTCCCTCATCGCAAGGCAAAATGCACGGGCGTTCGACAACGTTTATCGAAATGTGAATGCAAGGCATTCACACCATAACGCTTCACTTTTCACCGCATTCACTTTTCACTTGCGCGGCTGGGTATCGCTCGACCGGCAAGTCTGTGCCACCCGAAATCGTGGCGCGCGCAGCGCCATTGCCAGCGCGGGCTCCGCGCCGCGGGGTCAGCGACCTTATTTGCGGAATCACCCCGTGCGCGCACGGGAATTGGGCGCCGCTCGACCGGAAAGTCTGCACGATCTGAGAACGAGGTCGCCGCAGGCGATTGGCTGTCGGCACTGCCGACCGCATAAAAACAACCCCCGCGTGACGATGTGTCCGCGGGGGTTGCTTATGCTATTCCCAACCCAAAGGAATCATGCAAGGAACATTTTGCGCAGAGTGGTTTCGCTTAGAACCCGCCGCCCATCGAGGGGTTGTCCTTGTCGGGGGTCTGGGTGCTGCCGCCGCCGGTCGCCGGACGATAGTCGGGGCCGCCGATGGTGTAGCTGCTCAGCGGGGCGAAGAAGTTGACGGTGTAATCGCCCTGCAGAATCGCCTCGACATCCAGCTTGTTGCCGTTCGCGTCATAGACCGAGAGAACCTTGCCGTTGTTGGCGTTGTAATAGGCCTCGCCCACCGCGATCTTGATCTTGGCCGCGGTCGTGCTCGAGAAGCCGGAGATGGCCGCGACGGTCGAACCGGTGTTGGAGGTCTTGAAGTTGCCGACAAAGACATCCTGCGGCAGGTTGGTCGAATCGCTGTCGAAGCGGATCTTGCTGTTGCCGCTCAGCACGGTGATCGAGCGGTTGCCGTTCTCCAGCATCACCCGGAAGGCGTCGGCCGAGATGTAGGCGAAATCGCTCGAGCTCAGCTCGATGTCGTTGCCGAAGGAGAAGCGCATGCGGGCATCCTCACCGGTGAAGGTGCGGTACTGCGCCTGATGCACGTCGAAGGTGAGGGTGGTGCCGTACTCGTAGACGTCATACTGGCTGGCGCCCTTGGCGTACATCTTCACCTCAATGTCGACCTCCCGCAGATCGAAGGTGGTGTTGGTGAAACGGACCTTGAACTGGCCCTCGTACTTGCCGTCGCTGTTGACCTGGATGGTCGGCTCGGACGAGATGGTGGCATAGGTGGCGTCCTTCGAGGAGGCCAGCACGCTGACCGGTTTGAAGTAGTAGCCGTTCTCCGCGTAGTTGAGGTAGGCGCGCTCGAGCTCATCGCGGGCCGCCTGGAACTCGCTCGACTTGTAGCCGGTGCGGAAGGTGCCGTCGCCCATCGCGGCGATCAGGTCGGCGTAGATGGCGCTGTCCACCGGGCCGTTGCCGCCCTCGATCAGCTCGTCGATCGCGTCGTACATCGCGTTGCCGACCGTCAGATCGGTCGCCTTCCAGTCGCCGTAGAGGGTGGCACGGCTGCCGTAGAAGTCGATGATCTCGAGAATCGACCGCTCGAGCGAGATTTCCTCGAAGAAGTCGGTCGAATTGACGAAGGTCGCGAGGTTGTCGGCGTCAAAGCTGAACTTGACGGTGACCTCGTCGGTGCCGTCGACATCCATCCAGCTCGAATACTCGAGGCCGTCAACGGTGAAGGCGGGATCAAACCCGTCCTCGAACAGGTCGAAGTAGCGGTAGCTGGCCGCCATCGCAGTGCTCGCGAAGCCGAGTACCATCGTCAGCGCGAGCAGGAGCGAAAGAACCTTTTTCATTGGGATCGTCCTCCTTGGATCGTTTTGTGAAGATGCGGGCGTCTTTCCCCGCCCGGCGCCGGCAAGGTGGGTAAGGTCTTCCCGACGCACCCCTATCATAGCGAAAAGGGTTACAAATTGCAATACTTTTTGTAATCATTTTGTTACTAATTTGCACCATATGAGGCGAAATCCGGCTGAAAAAGCGGAATATTCTGACAATCCATCGAAAAATGGCCCAAAATACCCGAAAGTCTTCCAATTCATCCAGCAATCGCCGCCCGCCGGCGGGGCGGATGACGGGCGGGATTAGAAGGAATTGACAATTGCCCGCCGAACCGGTAGGATAAAAGGTAGGGGCTGCCCGCGCGACGCCGGCGGCGGAGGTGGGCCGTCCGACCCTATCAAAGGAGGACTTCGCGATGAGAGAGTTTTTGGACCGTGCAAACGCGCTGCGGGACTATACGGTGGCCGCCCGTCGGAAGATTCACAGCCTCGGCGGGCTGCAGTTCGACATCCAGCCGTCCTGCGACTTCATCTGCGGCGAGCTGGACGCGATGGGCATCCCCTATGAGCTGGTGTGCCCCTGCGGCATCGTCGCGCGGGTGGGCAGCGGCGAGAAGACGGTGCTGCTGCGAGCCGACTATGACGCGCTGCCGATCGAGGAGAAGGACGACCTGCCCTATGCCGCCCACAACGGCACCAAGCACGCCTGCGGCCACGATTTCCACGCATCGATGCTGCTGACGGCGGCGAAGATCCTCAAGGAGATGGAGGAGGCGCTGCCCGGCCAGGTGATGTTCATGTTCCAGCCGGCCGAGGAGGGCGGCGGAGGCGCCCAGCGGATGATCGACGGCGGGCTGTTCGCGAAGGGCAAACCGGATATGGCGTTCGGCATCCACATGGCGGTCGGCGGCGAGGGGGATACCACCGGGCATGTCCTCTACGCGCGGAGCATCTCCCACTTCTCGGGCGCGGGGCTTGCCATCACCGTGCGCGGCAAGGGCGGCCACGGCGCGCGCCCCTTCGAATGCCACGACCCGATCACGACGGCGGCCCACATCCTCGTCGGCCTCCAGCAGATCATCTCCTATGAGATTGCCAACGACGAGCGGGTGGTGGTCTCCTTCGGCGCCATCCATGGCGGCAAGGCGGGCAATGTCATCACCGACGCGGTCACCATGCAGGGCACCATCCGCACGATCAACGACCAGACCCGCGACTTTGTCTGCGAGCGCATCCGCGCCATCGCGACCGGCATCGCCGAGGCGTTCCGCTGTGAGGCGGAGGTCGACATCAAGATCGGCGCGCCGGCGGTCCGCAACAATCCCGAGGTCGGGGAGGCGCTCTTCCCCATCCTCAGCGAGATTGCCGGGGAGGGGCGTGTCGAGATGCGGGACAACACCGTCTCCTATGGCGGCGACGACTTCTCGCTGGTCTTAAACGAGGTGCCGGGCATTATGATCCGCCTGGGCGCCGGTTCGCCCGCCGAGGGCTACGCGTTTACCCTGCACCATCCCGATGTGCGCTTCAACGAGGACGCGCTCCCCGTTGGCGTCGCCATCAACTGTAATGTCGCCTACGAGTGGCTCCGCCAGCACTCGGGGAAATAGCGGAAGGCGCGAACGGTTGGAGCGCCTCTCCGAAAAATCTGGGAAAAAAGGAAGAATAGCATGAAGATTGCAGTTGCCATTGCCACCGCCGATGCGGCGCCGTCCGCCTTTGTCGTCTTCCGCGGCATCGAGGAGAGCATCGAAAAGGCGGCCAAGCTCGGCTACGACGGCGTCGAACTTGCCCTGAAAAACAAGGAGCAGGTGGACGTCAAGACGGTCAAAAAGCTGATTGACGCCTACGGGCTGACCATCCCCACCATCTCGACCGGCCAGGTCTTTGCCGATCTCGGTCTCTATTTCACCGCCAAGGACCCCAAGATGCAGGCGCAGATTGTCGACGTCATCAAGGGGCTGATCGAGACGGCCGCCGAGGTGGGCGCCGGGCTGGTGAACATCGGACGCTGCCGCGGCTTCATCGAGCCGGGCGACAGCTATGAAGAGACCGAGAAACGGTTTATCGACGTCGTGCAGCGGATGCTGGGCGAGGCGGAGGCGCACAATGTCTCGATCATCCTCGAGCCGGTCAACCGCTATGAGATCAACTACATCAACACCCAGGCGGAGGGCGCGGCACTGGTGCGCAAGGTCAATCACCCCCGCTTCGGCCTGATGCCCGACGTCTTCCATATGAACATCGAGGATCCCTCGATCAGTGGCACCCTCGCGCGGTTTATCGACATCACCCCCTACATCCACTTTGCCGATTCCAACCGCCTGGCGCCCGGCTGGGGCCACCTCAACTTTATGGATATCATCGACACCCTGCGGGCGGTCGG
>CASGDD010000118.1 GCA_949300115.1 uncultured Oscillospiraceae bacterium
TTGGCCCCATGTTCTGTCTCTCATCCTACCAGAGAGTTGTGAATCGGATATAGATAGACTGCAAACAGTTTCGCCCGCTTCCCCGCTCGATCAGCCCTCCGGCAGGCTTTCCGGCTTTTTGGCCGGCGGCAGCTTGCCCGAAGGGAGGGAGACGGTGAACTCGCAGTATTCGCCGTCCATGCTGCGCACGACGATCTCGCCGCCGTGCAGGTTGACAATCGTCCGCACGATGTAGAGCCCCAGGCCGACCCCGCGCTTGTCGAGGCCGCGGGAACGGTCGGTCTTGTAAAACTTCTCGAACACCCGCTGGATCTCCTCTTTCGAGATGCCCTCGCCGCTGTTGCGGATGGTGAAGGCGGTCTTACCCCCCTGCACCTCAAAGCGGAAGCTGATCCGGCCGCCCTCGTCGACGAATTTGACCGCGTTGTCGATGAGATTGTAGACCACCTGATGGATCAGGTCGGGGTCCGCCCGGACCATCACCTTGCCGGCGTCCTCCAGCCCCTCCACCTCGACATGCTTCTGGTCGATCAGGTGCTCGAAGTTAAAAAGCGTCTGGAGAATCGGCTCGACGATGTTGAAATCGACCGGGGTGATCTTGGTCTCCCCCGCCTCGATGCGGGAGATGTTGAGCATCGACCAGACCAGCCGGGAGAGGCGTTTGACCTCGTCCGACACGATGCGGAGGTACTGGTTCTGCTTTTCGGGCGGGATGGTGCCGTCGAGGATGCCGTCGACAAAGCCGCCGATCGTCTGCATGGGGGTCTTGAGCTCGTGCGAGACGTTGGCTACAAAGCTCCGCCGGGCATTCTCCAGATTGGAGAGCCCCGCCGCCATGTTGTTGAAGGAGAGGGCCAGCCGCCCAATCTCGTCGTCCTCGGTCACCGGCACCCGGCGGGAGAGATCCCCCTTGCCAAAGCTCTCGGCCGCCTCGGCCATCTGCCGCAGGGGCTTGACCATCGAGCGGGTGGCAAAGTAGATGATGACCGCCGAGAGGAAGAGCACGATCCCCGCCGAGATGAGGAACATGCGGAAGATTTCAAGCAGAAAGCTGTTGAGCATCTCGGCCGAGCTGGAGGCAAAGATGAATCCGGGGATCCCGCTCCCGTAATGGAGGGGGATGCCGACGGTAAACATCGAACTTGCGTAGATGCCGCCGAGGCTGCCCGTCTCCTGATAGATGCCGCCGAGCGCCCCGTCGAGGATCTCGGTCGGGATGAGATAGTTCTGGTGGACGCAGTTCTTTCCCTCGCTGCAGATGAGCAGCTCCCCCTCCCGGTTGACGAGGAAGAAGTCGGCTTCCAGCCCGTTGCCGAGGATCTCGTAGTAGATCTGCAGGTATTCCGAATCGAGCGGCTCGATATAGAGCTCGCCGGCCATCAGGTCCTCCCGGATGCTGCTGACCGTCAGCTCGGAGGCGATCTGCAGGTTGCGGGCCATCGCGGTATACCGGTCGTTGCGGAAGTAGCTCGCCGCGAACAACAGCAGCACCACGCCCAGCACGGTGATGCTCACCAGGATGATCGACACGCAGATCGAGTAATATTTGGTAAAAAGGCTTTTCTGCATCCGGTCATCCCCTCCCCGCGGCCGCCGGCAGCCTACTGTTCCTTGACCTCAAACTTATAGCCGACGCCCCAGACGGTCTTGAGCGACCACTGGTCGGAGACGCCCTCCAGCTTCTCCCGCAGCCGCTTGATATGCACATCGACCGTCCGGCTGTCGCCGTAATACTCAAAACCCCACACCTCGTCGAGCAGCTGGTCGCGGGTATACACCCGGTTGGGATGGCTCGCGAGATGGTAGAGCAGCTCGAGCTCCTTCGGCGGGGTGTCGACCACCTTGCCGTTGACCTTCATCTCATAGCGGGTCATGTTGACCGACAGCTTGTCGTAGGTGACCTCCTTGACCTCCGGTTCGCTCACCGCCTTGTCCGCCCGGCGCAGCACCGCCTTGATGCGGGCCACAACCTCCTTGGTCTCAAACGGCTTGACGATGTAGTCGTCGGCGCCGAGCTCGAGGCCCAGCACCTTGTCAAAGGTCTCCCCCTTGGCGGTGATCATGATGATGGGAACATCGCTCTTTTTGCGGATCTCCCGGCAGGTCTGCCATCCGTCCAGCCGGGGCATCATCACATCGAGCAGAATCAGCGAGGGGTTTTCGGTCTGGAATTTGGCGACCGCCTCCTCGCCGTCGTTGGCGATGACCACCGTATAACCTTCCTTTTCGAGATAGAGCCGCAACAGCTCGCAGATATTCTGGTCGTCGTCGGCAACCATGATTTTGTATCCAGATCCAGCCATCGAGCTTGTCCTCCTTCCCCATCCGGGTCTCTTCTTTTCATTATACGCGGGTTCTACCCCAACAATCAAGCCCAAACTGCCAGGCCGGGGGCCCGCTGCCGCCACAAAGCGCAGATGACATGCCTTCCTCTCTATACTACAGGATTCTGCCGGGTGGAAGGTGAATATTTTTTGAATCTTCTATAAGCAAATCCGCCGTCCGCGCGCAAAAAGCCGCCCCGCGTCACATCGACCGGGGCGGCCTTTTGTATTCTGTTCGTATTCTGATCGATCGGATCGCACTCAGCTCTCCATCATGCCGAAGCCCTCGGTGAGCAGCGCGGCGGCATCGGTGAGATCGGTGGTGAAGCCGGTGACCGCCTCGGTGTAGGCCGCCTCATCGACCGTCCCATCCAGCACCCCGATGGCGTTATCGCACATTCCCTCGAGCGCATCCGCAAAGAGGGTGCAGCCCTCAACGACCTTCGCGTGGGCTTCCGCCCACCCTTCGGGAGGATTCTCCAGCGCGGCAAAGTCCCGGAAGGCCTGCGCCATCGCGCGGACACTCTCCACCCCGGCCCGCATCGAGTCTTCGTCGGTGGCGGCGGAGAGGGCCGTCATCGCGGTCATCGCCTCGCTGATATCGGCGCTCAGTGCCTCCACCTGGCTCTGGTAGGCCTCCTCGGTCAGCGCTTCTCCCCCGGCGGCCGCCGACGATTCGGACGCGGCCTGGGAGGTCTCGGAGACAGCCTGGGAGGCTTCGGAGGAAGCGTTCGAAGCGGCATCCCCGCCGCCGCAGGCGGTCAGCGCACAAAGCAGGCAGAGGGTCATAAAGAGGGACAGCATACGGAATTTCATCGTTCGATCATCCTTTCTCCTGCAGGTATGCCTATGGCATCCCCCATTATGGCACGCACCCTTCCAAATGTCAATTATTTTATGCATGATATGGCAATTTAATATCCATCGGTGTCCTGTAAAATAAACAAAAAAGGAGGAAATGGTATGATTGGTGACACCATTCGCGTCTTGCGGGAGCGGGCTGGATACTCGCAGGCTGAACTCGCAAGAAAACTCGCTGTCACGCGCTCCTCCGTCAACGCCTGGGAGAGCGGGCTCTCCGCGCCCACCGCCGTGTATATCATCGAGATGGCCAAGCTCTTTCACGTCTCTTCCGACTTCATTCTGGGATTGGACGATACCCCGCAGGTCAGTCTCGCCGGTTTAAGCGACCGGGAGATCCACCTCCTCTATGAACTGCTCGACTGCTTTCACGCGGCCGACGGGGAAGCTTGAGGCGGCCGAGACGGCTCATGGCCCCGCGCATCCCGCCCGCCGACGGGCTTTTTCCGCCGGCGGGCGAAGTTTTTTGCCGGACCGCTTGAGAAAACCCGCGGCATACGCTATACTGATGATGTTTGGGCGGATATGACCGCCCTTTTCCGGCCGTACGCGGCGGGCTGCCGGACACAGCAGGCAGCGCCCCGCGGCAACATCTGAGAGACACCCCTCGATACCGGATAGATCCATAGATAAAAGGAGATGCAGCGATCCATGAAACTCGGAATCGTCGGCCTGCCGAACGTCGGCAAGAGCACGCTGTTCAACGCGCTGACCAACGCGGGCGCGGGGGCGGCCAACTACCCCTTCTGCACCATCGACCCCAACGTGGGGGTTGTCACCGTCCCCGACGAGCGGCTCGACCGGCTCGCCGAGATCTACCACCCCGACAAGATCACCCCCGCCATCGTCGAGTTTGTCGACATCGCCGGGCTGGTCAAGGGCGCCTCCAAGGGGGAGGGGCTCGGCAACAAGTTTCTCTCCCACATCCGCGAGGTGGACGCGATTGTCCATGTCGTGCGCTGCTTTGAAAATGACGAGGTCATCCATGTCGACGGCAAAATCGGCGCCGCCAAGGACATCGAGACGATCAACCTCGAACTCATCTTCTCCGACCTCGACATCCTCGACCGCCGGTTGGACAAGACCGCCAAGGCCGCCAAGGGGGACAAGTCGCTGCTCGCCGAGGTGGCGCTGCTCGAGCGGATGAAGCAGCATCTCGAGGAGGGCAAATCGGCCCGCGCCTTCGAGGCCACCGAGGAGGAACGGGAGATTCTCGCGACCATCCCGATGCTGTCGGCCAAACCGGTCGTCTATGCCGCCAACCTCAGCGAGGAGGATTTCCAGCAGGGGTACGAGCAGAACCCCGAATATCAGGCGGTCGCCGCACTGGCCGAATCGGAGGGGGCGGCGGTGCTGCCCATCTGCGCCAAGATTGAGGAGGATCTCGCCGACATGGACGCCGAGGACAAGGCGATGTTCCTCGAGGAGCTGGGCCTCGATTCCTCCGGCCTCGATCGCATGATCCGCACCTGTTACCATCTGCTCGGTCTCATCAGCTTTCTCACCGCCGGCAAGCCGGAGGTCCGTGCCTGGACCATCCGCAGGGGCACCAAGGCGCCCCAGGCCGCCGGCAAGATCCACTCGGACATCGAGCGGGGCTTCATCCGGGCCGAGGTCATCGCCTACGACGACCTGATGGCCTGCGGCGGCTCGATGGCCACCGCCAAGGAGAAGGGGCTTGTGCGGTTGGAGGGCAAGGAGTATGTCATGCAGGACGGCGATGTCGTCCTCTTCCGCTTTAACGTCTAGGCATCGGCAAACCGCCATCCCACACAAATCACACCCGCAAACGGCCCTCCTGCCGGCAAACCGCCGGGGAGGGCCGTTTTTCCCTGCCGGGCGGCGGGATCCCGAGAAGATGCGCCTTGCGGCCGCAGCCGCCCGCGTTTTCACCTGTTCATCACATACCGGCGCGAAAACAGCCGATCGGGGAAACCGACCGGCTGTTTTCAGTTCGAGGTGTGTTTTGAGGAGGGTAGAGTATACTCC
The DNA here is from genome assembly GCA_949300115.1 of uncultured Oscillospiraceae bacterium. Lineage (GTDB taxonomy): Bacteria > Bacillota > Clostridia > Oscillospirales > Ruminococcaceae > CASGDD01. The sequence continues at coordinate 5,175 of CASGDD010000118.1, forward strand.
GCACGATAACGGCTGCGGCTTCCGTTACGACATCGCTGTCTGTCGGAGTACGATTTTATTATACCCCAATCTCCCGAAAGAGTGTTACTCTGCTGTGAACAAGATTGAAAAAAAGAGAAAACACCTCGACCGCCCGTTTACAGATCGGCCATATCTCGACCCTTTCCGCCCAAAATCCTCCCGATGGGCGGAAGGGAGCGCCGGCGCGGAAATTTTTGATGAATTTTCGGCCGAAGGGCTTATCAAAAACGAACATTTGTGCTATAATAATTGCAATTCTATGCGGGGAGATGGTCGGATGCGTACAGTCAGCGAAGCCGCTTTGCGGGTCTATCAATACCTGGTCGACAGGATGGCGGCCGGCAGCTCCCCCAGCGTGCGGGAGATTGGCGCGGCGCTCGGCATCAAGTCGACCTCGACCGTCCACCGCCATCTGGGCGAGCTGGAGGACGCCGGCTATCTCACCCGGGAGCATGGCAAGATGCGCAACATCGTCCTGCATGAGCGGGGTGGGGTGCGCGTCCCGCTCGTCGGCACCGTCACCGCCGGCCAGCCGATCCTCGCGGTCGAGCAGATCGAGGACTTTCTCACCGTCCCCGACCTGCATCGGGGCGCCGCGGGCGAGGAGCTGTTCGCGCTGCATGTGCGGGGGGACAGCATGATCCAGGCGGGCATCCTCGACGGGGATATCATCGTCGTGCGCAAGACCCCCACCGCCCGCAACGGCGAGATTGTCGTCGCGCTGGTGGAGGACGAGGCGACCGTCAAGCGCTTCTACAAGGAGAACGGCCATTACCGGCTGCAGCCGGAAAACGACGCCTATGAGCCGATCATCCTCGACAGCGTCATCATCCTCGGCCGGGTCATCCAGCTCATCCGCAACTACGCGTAGCCGGGCCGGGTGCATCCCCGCCATCCGGTGTGTCCCCGAGGGCGATTGGGGTCTATCCTTTCGCCCATGCCGGGGATATAGACGGCCCTCCCCTCCGGGGTCTCCTCTGCCGCCCATGCTGTTCGTATGGGCGAACCTCCGCTGCACATCCTCTCCGCTTTGTTTTCTTTCTGCCGCCGCCCGCGGCGCCCTTCCAGGGCGGGTATCTGTGCGGCCGTTTGTTGTCTGTCCCATGGTTCGGATTTGCGTCCCCGTCAGGGTGCGCTTCCGCCTCCATGGGGCTTTTTTCTTCTCCGCCGCCTCCACAGATATTGCCCTACATGGCCCCTGTATGCAGCGCGCCCTCCATCCGATCCGCCTCCCGATGGCCCGCATCAAACACGCGCGGGCAGCAAAAAGGACCGGGGTAACCCCGGTCCTTTGGGATGCTCGATCGATTTAGAAGAGGTTGCCGTTCTCGTCGAAGGGGAACTCGTAGGGCTCGGAGAGGATCTCCAGCGTCGGATCGGCCTTGACGACGTCCAGCAGCGTCTCGCTGACCTCGATCTCGCCGACTTCCATCGTATTCTTGATGCGGATGATCCGCGCCTTGGTGGTATCGAGCAGACCAAAGCAGGTGCGGAGGGCGGCCTGGATGGCGAGCTTGTCGTTCTTAAAGACAGGCGGGATACGCGCAAGGTCGAGAATCTGGCTGGTCAGGCCGTTCGGATAGGTCTTGTCCCGATCGAACTTGTTGTAGGCGCGCTCGGTCGTCATGTCGGCGAAGCCGATGCCGTTGCCGTTGCCATGGCTCTCGTCGGCGATGTCGAGAATGACACAGCGGAGGGAGTTGAGGCCCTCGGTGATGTTGTTGACCACCCAGCGGCCGGCCACGTTGGGATCCATGCCGTCGCCCGAGATATTCTTGCCGACCTCGTCGACGATGAGCAGCTCGCACTCGTCAAACTTGATGGTCGCCATATTCTCCTTGGCGTACTTGAGCAGTTCGGGCTCGAGGGTGGGGATCTCCTCGCGGGTCAGCGACTTGATCTTGGCGGTCTCGTCAAAGGCGTTCTCGATGGTCGCAAGGCCGAAGAGGATGTTGGCGTTCTTGAGGATGCCGTAGCCGTACTTCTGCACCCGCTCGCCCAGCTTGTAGGGGCCCATCTTGTGGCACTCGGCAGCGCCGATCTGCTTGGCAAGGCCGATGGCCATCATCTTGCAGATGCCGCTCTCGACCGGGCCGTGGAAGAGGGTGTGGGGTTTGACACGGCCGACAACGATGATGCCGTCCGCCTCGGCGGCGTTCTTGTCGATGTAGATGGGGTCGCCGTCATCCTCAAAGGTGCCGATCTGCTTGACCTCCATCGACGCGACGACCGGGCAACCGACAAACGCCTCGGTCACATTGTAGCCGGTGAGGATCTCGAGCTGGCCCTCGGCGGTGGCGCCGCCGTGGCTGCCCATCGCGGGGATCACGAAGGGGTGCGCCCCCTGCTCCTTACAGACCGACGCGATCTCCCGGATGATAACCGCAATGTTGGCGACGCCGCGGCTGCCGGCGGTGATCGCGATGCGCATGCCCGGCTTCATGGTGCTAAGGATCTCGGGACGGGAAAGCTCCTTGCGAACCTCCGCGGCCACGTCCTCAACCACCGGACGGGGGAAATGCTGGCGGATGCGTACCATCCGGGGCATCTGGATATCCTTCAGAATTCCTTCAATCGCAGTCATGCTAAAGCCCTCCATAGGTTATAAACTGCCTGCAAGCGGTGCGGCAGCCATATTTCGCCTCCTATTATAGCATCCGGCCCCAGCCGGCGCAAGGCTTTTGCGGCCGGGCGGGCAAATATTGTCTATCGATTGTCAATCGGAAGGCGCCCCAAAACGAACCCATCCCCGGGCAGAAAAACCGGGGATGGGTTCGTTCCTTCAGGGAAGGCCGGCCGGGTCGTGCGCGATGGGATAGACCTCGAGTCCCCTCGCCTCGGCGTATTCGACCGCGAAGGCAAGCTCGTCGAGCAGGCCGGAGTAGTCGGTGACGAGATAGTCACAGCGGTCGAGCAGCTGCCGGTAGGCCCGCCGCAATCCCAACCGGTCCTCATGCAGGCCGATATAGGTCGAGGCTTCACAGCGTTCGAGCACCTCGAAATAGCGGCCGCGCCAATCCTCCGGCCAATCGTTCGCCTGTTCCTCACTCGGCAGGATGCAGTGCAGCGCCGCCGGGCGGCCGGACGCCGCCAGCTCGAGCACACATTCGGCCGCCAGAATATCGAAGCCCGGCTGCAGGGCGGTGTAAAAGTCGGTCACCCCCCGCTCCAGCAGGGTGTGCAGCACCGCGAACAGGCGGTTCTCCAGGTTTTCGCCCGCCGCCGTGCGGGAAACAAAGCTCCCGGGATAGCGGTCGGGGGTGTAGCCCGCAAGGGCACAACATCGATCCATGCGCATCAGCTCCGTACTGGTTTCACGCCCCATCCCCCACAGGGGGACCGGGCCGCGGCAGTCATCTGCATCCTTAGTATGGCATCCGGATGCGCATTGTTGCAGACCAGTTCCTACCGGTCGGCCTGCACGATGACCGAAATGCCGTTGGGGATCACCGTCACGGCGTCATAATCCGGCTTCAGCTCAACCGCCATCGCCATCGCCGTCATGATATCGGGCGCCCAGCGGATGCCGATATCCTCACAGATCGGCTTGCAGCGCTCGTCCGAGACCAGGATGACCGTCGCGTGCAGCATCACCCGGGCGAGCACCTGCGACTGCCACTGGTCGGGGCCGGTCTCCTTGTCGGGCACCCGCATAATTTGATCGAGCACATCCTGCGGGCCGTTGCAGCGCTTAAACCAGTCGACAAAGATCTCGCCGCCGCTGCCGTCCTCGCACCGGCTGGCGCAGATGATGACCCCGCCCTTCCGGCAGCAGGCCTCAGCCGCCGTCATCGACTTGACGCTCTGGTAGACATTCTGGTCGAGCGGATAACCGCCATTGGAGGTCACCGCGATGTCGCTGACCACCGCGTCCACCCGGCTGTGCTCCCCGACCAGCGCGCAGCCGGCCGCATGGGCTGCCTCGAGATCGCCCGCAAAGGCGTGGGTGACCCGCTGATGCTCGTCGATCACCACATTGAGGATGAAGGCAAGTCCCGCCTTGCGGGCGGCAAAGACCATATCCTCATGGATGGGATTGCCCTCGAGGATGCCGGTGCGGGCGCGCTCGTGCGCCACCAGCCGGGCACAGTGGTTGCTCGTCACGCTGACCGCCGAGGTGATACCCGGCAGGATGCTCTTGCGGCCGCCCGAAAATCCGGCGAAGAAGTGCGGCTCGATGAAGCCGTCCGAGACCACCAGATCGGCCTCGTCCGCCAGGCGGTTGACCGAAAATTCACAGCCGGAGGGCAGCGTACCCTTGTAGACCATCTGCGACTGATCGAAGGAGTTGTGGACAACAAAATGCTCCTTCGCCACCAGCTCGGCGCCGAATTTCCCCACCATCTCCTCCCGGGTGGTCGCGCGGTGCATCCCGGTCGCCACCAGGATGGTGATCTCGGCGTCGGGATTGCCCCGCCGGATCTCGGCGAGCAGCGGCGGCAGGGTGCGGTCGGAAGGCACCGGGCGGGTGTGATCGGAGGTGATGACCAACACCTTCCGCTTGCCCTGCGCCAGCTCGGACAGCCGGGGCGACCCAATCGGATGGGCGAGCGCCGCCTCGATGATCGCGGTCTCGTCCCGGTTGGGGTCCGCCTCGCCGCCCTTGGGGATCAGCACCGCCCGCACCTTGTCATCCGGCCATTCAAACGGCAGCGTACCTCTGCCATAGGGGATTTCCAGTTTCATCGACATCTTCCTTTCTCCTGCGCGGCCGCCGGACCCCGTCCGCCCCAGCCGCATCCTCCCATCCCGGGAGG
>CASGDD010000119.1 GCA_949300115.1 uncultured Oscillospiraceae bacterium
GAGAAGTTCTTTGACATCAAGTGCCGCTTTGCCGGTCTCCATCCCTCGGCGGTCGTCATTGTCGCCACCATCCGTGCGCTTAAATATCACGGCGGGGTGCCCAAGGCGGAGCTCGGCAGTGAAAATGTCGAGGCGCTGCAAAAGGGCATGGTCAACCTCCAGGCCCATGTCGACAACCTCCAGAAGTTCGGTCTGCCGGTCGTGGTGGCGATCAACCGCTTTATGAGCGATACCGAGGCCGAGATCAAGGTCCTCAGCGACTACTGCGCGTCGGTTGGCGCCGAGTTTGCCCTCTCGGAGGTCTTTGCCAAGGGCTGCGAGGGCGGCATGGATCTGGCCGAGAAGGTGGTCAAGGCCTGCGAGAAGCCGAACACCTTCCATCAGCTGTACGATGTCGAGCTTTCCATCCCCGAGAAGATCGAGAAGATCGCCACCGAGATTTACGGGGCCGACGGGGTCGATTACACCGCCAAGGCGCTCAAGGCGATCAAGGATATCGAGGCGCTCGGCCGCGACAAGGTGCCCGTCTGTATTGCCAAGACGCAGTACTCGCTCTCCGACAATCCCAAGCTGCTCGGCCGCCCGAAGGGCTTTAAGATCACCGTCAGCGAGGTGCGGCTCAGTGCCGGCGCCGGCTTTGTGGTGGCGCAGCTGGGCGATATCATGACCATGCCCGGCCTGCCCAAGGTGCCCGCCGCCTGCTCGATCGACATCGACGCCGACGGCAACATCACCGGCCTGTTCTAAAGTCGTTCGATCCCTCTGTTGGCCGCCTGGTCTTCCAAAGGCCGGGCGGCCGTTTTATGGGGGATGGCCCCGCCTTGACAGCGTATGATACAATAATCAGAGAGAGTGTGTCGATTCGCCCCGTTTGGGTGGGGCGAAGGGGAGAAAATCGCTTCGGAATGGAGATGCCCATGCTCGAGAGGATGACCTATTCGGTGGAGGAAACCGAACAGTTTGGCCGGATGTTGGCTGAACGGCTGCGCCCTGGCGATCTGCTGGTCCTGTCCGGCGACCTCGGTGCGGGCAAGACCGCCCTGGTGCGCGGACTGGCCGCGGGATTGGGACTGGAGGACGAGGTGTCCAGCCCAACCTTTGTGATTATGAATGAGTACCGGGGGAGAGGGCCGGTCCGGCTCTGTCACTTCGACTTCTACCGGCTGCGGGATGAGGACGATCTCTATTCGACCGGCTATTACGATCTGCTCGGCACCGATGCCATTCTGGCGGTCGAGTGGGGTGAGCGGATTCCCGAGGCGCTGCCGAAGGCTGCGATTTGGGTACGGATGAAGCGGGTGGATGCGCAGACCCGAAGGATTACCGTCGAAGGAGATGAGCGGTTTTGAAGATGCTGGCAGTGGATGCGTCCGGACGGTCGGCTTCGGCGGCGATTCTGGCGGATGGGGTGCTTCTGGGCGAGAGCTTTCTTGGCGCCGGGTATACCCACAGCGAAACGCTGCTGCCGATGATCGACTGGCTGCTGACCCACACCCGGACGCCCATCCAGGCGGTTGACCGGTTCGCCGTGACCGTCGGGCCGGGCTCTTTCACCGGCCTGCGCATCGGCATTGCGACGGTCAAGGGCCTTGCGTTTCCGCGAGGCGTTCCCTGCGTACCGGTCTCCACCCTGGAAGCGGCCGCGATGAACCTTGTCGATACCGATGGGCTGGTCTGCGCGGCGCTCGACGCCCGCAGGGAACAGGTCTATACGGCGCTGTTCGAGATCGAGGGCGGCAGGCTGACCCGGCGCAGTGCGGACAGCCCGCTCTCGATCGATGCGCTGGGGGATCAGCTGGCTTGCTGGAGCGACAGGACAATCCGTCTGGTGGGGGACGGCGCGGTGCTGGTCTATGAGGCGCTGGGAGCGCGGATGCCCGGCCTGCGGCTCTCCTCGGATGCGCTGCGGCTGCCGCGGGCGTCCTCGGTGGCGGCGGCGGCGCTGTGCCATCCGGATGAGGCGGTCCCCGGCGACCGGCTGATGCCCCGCTATCTGCGCCTCTCCCAGGCGGAACGGGAGCGGGCGCTGCACAATCGGTGAATTGATCCGGCCGGCGGCCGGCTGAAGGAGGAAATGGAAGATGTTAGCGATCGGATGTGACCACGGCGGCTATGACCTCAAACTTGCGGTGATGAAGCACCTCGACGAACGGGGCATGGCCTACCACGATTTCGGCTGTGACGGCAGCTCCTGTGACTACCCGGTGATTGCGAAGACGGTGGCGGAGGCGGTTGCGTCGGGCGAGTATGAGCGGGGGTTGCTCTTCTGCGGCACCGGCATCGGCGTTTCGATTGTGGCCAACAAGGTCCCCGGGATTCGGGCGGCGGCCTGCTCGGACACCTTCAGCGCGACGATGACCCGCGCGCACAACAATGCCAATATCCTCTGCCTCGGTGGACGGGTGGTCGGCCCGGGACTTGCCAATCTCATGGTCGACGCCTTCCTCGATACCCCCTTTGAGGGCGGCCGTCACCAGCGGAGGATCGATATGATCACCGAGCTCGACAAACGCTAGCAGACAACAGGAGGGAGCCCAAGATGAAACCGTTTATTATGGATCACCCGCTCATCCAGCACAAGATCACCCATGTCCGCGACAAAAATACCGGCGCCAAGGAGTTCCGTGAGCTCATCAGCGAGATCGCCATGCTCATGTGCTATGAGGCGACCCGCGACCTGCCGCTTGAGGAGGTCGAGATCGAGACCCCGATGATGAAGTGCAAGTCGAAGGTCATCTCCGGCCGCAAGCTGGCCTTTGTGCCGGTGCTGCGGGCCGGCCTCGGGATGGTTGACGGGGTGCTCAAGCTGGTCCCGGCCGCGAAGGTCGGCCATATCGGCCTCTACCGCGACCACGACACCCATCTGCCGGTCGAGTACTACTGCAAGCTGCCCTCCGATATCGGCGAGCGGGAGGTCATTGTACTCGATCCGATGGTCGCGACCGGCGGCTCGGTGGTCGATGCGGTGCGGCTGGTCAAGGAGCACGGCGCCAAGCATGTCAAGCTGATGTGCGTCATCGCGGCGCCCGAGGGGCTCGCGCTGATGGAGAAGGAGCACCCCGATGTGCAGGTCTACTGCGCGGCGCTTGACGAGGGGCTCAACGAGGATGCGTACATCCTGCCCGGCCTGGGCGACGCGGGCGACCGCATCTTCGGCACCAAGTAGGCGCCCGATGAAAGGACAGCATCGGGTTCTGTCGCTGCTGGCCTGGCTGGCACTGTGCCTGCTGCTGGTCGGCTGTGAGCAGGAGTCCTATACGATCGAAAACTATACGATGGACGAGGGGGTCGACTACTGGACCGCCTCCTACGAAACCTTCGACGGCAACATGATCCGGGAGCTCGAGGTGAGCGGTGCGGGCGAGCATGCCTTTACCATCGAGACGGTGACCGAGAGCGGCACCATCGATGTGGAGATGCGGGGAATCGACGGCATCCGCTACTACGAGGGGGAGGATCTGGGCACCGACACCGTCGTGCTCTATACCGACGGTCCCGGCCGCTTTGTCTTCGAGGTCATAGCCGAGGATCACAGCGGCAGCTTTTCGATCCGGGGCGCATAGCATAACGGCGGCTTCTGTCGCCTGGGAAGGGGATGGATGCCGATCCATCCCCTTCCTTTTGCCTTTTGGGGGGAGGGCTTCGGCTTTTATTCGGTCAAAGTGCAATAAGATGAATTGATATTTTCTGTTAAAATGACGAAACAGACGGGCGAAAAGGGCGGGGATCTTTGGCAGGATGCCACTGGCATCGGATGAAGTGTTGTGCTATGATAGGCATGAACGCTGGGCTTTGGATTTCGGCTGGCGGCGGCATGCCCGTTCGATCGGCCGCGCGTCCGACCGGCCGTTACCCGGACCATTTTTGGGGAAAGAGGCGTACTGTATGAAACAACACAAAAAAGCTCTGGTGTTGTGGCTGTTGCTGCTGGTCGTTCTGCTGATTGGCGCGCTGATTGCCCCCTCGCCGCAGCTCCCGGAGGAGAGTATCCAGGAGACCATGCGGGATGCGGTGCTCCACGAGACCGGCCAGATCGACCTGTTCGGGCTGGATGTCGTCAACCCGGGGCTCATCTCCGCCTTTACGGTGACGGCGATGCTGCTTGCGGCCGCGGCGGTGATCCGTATCTTTGTGATCCCGCGCTTCCGCTACCAGCCGGGACGGCTGCAGATGCTGCTGGAGGAGCTGGTCGGCATGTTCGACCGGATGGCCAAATCCTCCAGTCCGGAGATGAACCGATTTTTGGGGGCGTACATCTTTGCGGCCGGCGCCTATATCTTTGTGGGCACCCTCTTCGAGCTGTTCGGGCTGCAGGCGGTGACCACGGCCGGCCGGTCGATCACCCTGCCGGCGCCGCTGTCGGACATCAACGGGGCCATTGCGCTGGGCTGCCTGTCCTATCTCATCATCCTCTCGGGCGGCATTGCGAACAACGGCCTGCGCGGGGTGGGGCGGACACTCAAGGAGTTTTCCCTCCCCATCTCGATGAGCTTCCGGTTGTTTGGCGCGCTGCTCAGCGGCCTGCTGGTCACCGAACTGGTCTACTATTATATCCAGCTGAGCTTTGTGCTGCCGGTCATCGTCGGGGTGCTCTTTACGCTGCTGCATGCGCTGATTCAGAGCTATGTCCTGACCATGCTGACCGCCCTCTTCTACGGCGAGGTTTCCGAACACACGCCGCCCAAGGAGAAGGCAAAGAAGCGCAAGGGAAAGCCGGCGGAGACGCCGCAGCAGGCTTCGTGATCGATTGTGGATGAAATGAAAAGTTGGAGGTTATCGATATGCACAGTGTGAAAGGAATCTGGGGAAAGAAGTTTGTCGCCATGCTGCTGGTGCTGTTGGCGCTGACGGCGATGCTGGCGCTGCCGGTTGCCGCGGCCGGGGAGGAAGCGTCCGGGGAAGCGGCGGTTCTGGCGGCCGAAACGACGGATGCGGCCGGGAGCGGAGAGGGCAATACCCTCGGCTGGAAGGCGATTGCAACCGGTATCGCGATCGGTCTGGCGGCCGCTGGCGGCGCGGTGGCGATGGGCATTGCGACCGGCAAGTCGGTGGAGGGCATCTCCCGTCAGCCGGAGGCGGAGGGCAAGATCCGCACCTCGCTGATGCTCGGTCTGGTCTTTATCGAAACGGCCATCATCTACGCGCTGCTGGTGGTTATCCTGATTGTCTTCGTCCTCTAAGGCAGGTGAATGCGCATGAACATCCCACTGAATATCGATTGGCAGCAGATTCTGCTGCATCTGTTTAACTTTGCCATTCTGGCCGGCGGGCTCTATCTGCTGCTCTACAAGCCGGTCCGGCAGTTTATGGAAAAGCGCGAGGCACACTACCGGGAGATGGAGGAAGCGGCCGCGCAGCGTAAGGCGGAGGCGGAGCAGCTGAAGGCCGATTATGAGGCGAAGCTGCAGCAGGCGGAGGTAGAGATCCGCGAACGGCAGGAGGAGGCCCGCAAGGCCATCCAGGCCTCCACCCAGCAGCAGCTGGAGGAGGCCCGCCAGCAGGCGGAGGAAATCCTCACATCCGCCCGTGCGGCAGCCGAGCGGAGCAGGGAGAAGGCGATTGAGGCCTCCAAGCAGGAGCTGCAGGATCTGGCGATCTCGGTTGCGGAGAAGCTGGTACTCAGCTCGGACGGCGATACCTTCGATCAATTCCTGGATCTGGCGGAGAGGAAGGGTGGCAATGAGCAGTCCTGAGGTCATGACGGCCCTGCTGCGCAGTGCCGAGGCCCCAACCGAGGCGCAGTACCAGCGCTTTGCCGATTTTCTTCGGAAGACCTACGGGGCGGAGATCCCGCTTGTCTGGCAGGAGGATGCCCAGCTCAAACGGGGCTTCTATCTGACGGTGGGCTCGGATGTCTACGACTGGAGCCTGGAGGGCCGGCTGCGGCAGGTCCGCGAACGGCTGCAGCAGCTCGAGCCGAAGGACGGGGATATCATCCCGCTGATGAAACAGACGGTGATGGACTGGAAGCCGTCGGTCGCCGCCGAGGAGACCGGCCGGGTGCTGGCGGTGAGCGATGAAATTGCCACCGTCGATGGCCTGAGCCATGCCCAGTACGGCGAGATTCTGCAGTTTGAGTCGGGTGTCAAGGGGATGGTGCAGGACCTGCGGGAGAGCACGGTCGGCTGCATCCTCTTTGAGGGCAGTGAGGAGATCCTCTCGGGCAGCGTGGTCCACCGCACCGGCAAGACCGCCGGTATGCCGGTGGGCGGCGCCTTTCTTGGCCGGGTGGTGGATGCGCTCGGCAATCCGATCGATGGCAAGGGGGAGATCCGGGCGGATGGCTACCGGCCGATCGAGGCGGAAGCGCCGGGCATCCTCGACCGTCAGCCGGTCAATACCCCCATGGAAACCGGCCTGCTGGCGGTCGACTCGATGTTCCCCATCGGCCGCGGCCAGCGGGAGCTGATTATCGGCGACCGGCAGACCGGCAAGACGGCGATTGCGCTGGACACCATCCTCAACCAGAAGGGCAAGGACGTTGTCTGCATCTATGTCGCCATCGGCCAGAAGGCGAGCTCGGTGGCCCAGCTGGTGGAAAATCTCTCCCGCCGGGGGGCGATGAGCTACACGGTGGTGATGAGCGCTCCCGCCAGTGCGTCGGCGGCGCTGCAGTATATCGCCCCCTATGCGGGCTGTGCGCTGGGCGAGTATTTTATGTACGCGGGACGGGATGTGCTGATCGTCTACGACGACCTCTCCAAGCATGCGATCGCCTATCGGGCGCTGAGTTTGCTGCTCGAACGTTCGCCCGGCCGTGAGGCCTATCCGGGCGATGTTTTCTATCTCCATTCCCGTCTGCTCGAGCGGTCGGCCCATCTGTCCGACGCGCTGGGCGGCGGCAGCATGACCGCCCTGCCGATTGTGGAAACCCAGGCGGGGGATGTCTCCGCCTATATCCCAACCAACATCATCTCGATCACCGACGGCCAGCTCTTTCTCGAGAGTGATCTCTTCTTCGCCGGCCAGCGTCCGGCGGTCAATGTCGGCCTGTCGGTCTCCCGCGTGGGCGGCGATGCCCAGACGAAAGCGATGAAGAAGGCGTCCGGCGCCATCCGGCTGGATCTTTCCCAGTACCGGGAGATGGAGGTCTTCACCCAGTTTTCGAGCGATCTGGACGCGGCAACCAAGCGTCAGCTGGCCTATGGCCAGGGGCTGATGCAGCTGCTTAGGCAGCCGCAGTACCATCCGATGAGCCAGCATCAGCAGGTGCTGACCTTGATCGTAGCGCTGGGCCATCTGATGCAGGATCTGCCCATCGGGGAGGTGCGCGGCTTCCAGCAGCGGCTGCTGGCCCATCTGGAGGATCGCGCCGGCAGCATCTGCCGGAAGATCGACCGGCAGGGGATCTTCTCCGACGAGGACAGGGAGGAGATCCTCCGGCTCTCTCGGGATTTCCTTACGCGCTGGCAGTCGGGGGAAGAGCGGGGTGAATAGCGATGCCGAGTACCCGTGAGATTCAAAATCACATCGAGAGCGTAACCGAGACCCGCAAGATCACCGGCGCGATGTACCTGATCGCCTCCACCAAGCTGCGGCGGGCCCGCAACGCACTCGATCAGACCCGACCCTATTTTGAGGCGCTGCGGGGGGAGATCAAGCGGATCTTCCGTACGGCCAACGATGTCGACAGCCACTATTTCTATCCGCCCGATTCGACCGCCCCGCTCGAGGGGACCTACGGCTGTCTGGTGATCACGGCGGACAAGGGGCTCGCCGGCGCCTACAACCAGAATGTGTTCAAGGAGACCGAACGGCTGCTCCGCGAGCATCCCGATACCAAGCTGTTTGTGGTTGGGGAGTATGGGCGGCACTATTTCGCACAGCATGAGATCCCCATCGAACACAGCTTCCTCTACACCGCCCAGAACCCCACCATGGCGCGGGCGCGGGAGATCAGCGAGCTGCTGTTGGATGGTTTCGACCGGGGGGATCTCAAGGAGATCTTTGTCATCTATACCGACATGGCGGGCAGCCTCGAGGTCGAAGCACGCTCCACCCGTCTGCTGCCCTTTCACCGCACCCACTTTGCGCCGCCCGCCAAGGAGAAGGCGGTGTCGGTTCCCTTTGAGTTTGTCCCGTCGATCGAGGCGGTGCTGGACAACATCATGCAGAGCTATATCTCCGGGTTCATCTACAGCGCGCTGATCGCGAGCTTTTGCAGCGAGCAGCACGCGCGGATGACCGCGATGGACGCGGCCGACCGCAACGCCGAAAAGCTGCTTGACGAGCTGTCGCTGCAGTACAACCGCGTCCGTCAGTCGGCGATTACCCAGGAGATTACCGAGGTTTCGGCGGGTGCGAAGGCACAGCGCAGGCGGCATGGGAAGGAAGGATGAGCCATTTTGAATATCGGAACGATTGTACAGATTGCCGGCCCGGTCATCCATGTGGCCTTCCCCGAGGGGAAGCTGCCCCGGATGAAGGAGGCGCTCACCGTTGAGGTGGGCGGCAAAACCCGGGTGATGGAGGTGGCGCAGCATGTCGGCAGGAATGTCGTCTGCTGTGTCATGCTCGCCGGCAGTGAGGGGCTTGCCCGCGGGGCGCAGGTGACCGCGCTGGGCCACCCGATTGAGGTGCCGGTGGGCGAGGTGACGCTGGGGAGGATGTTCAACGTCCTGGGCGAACCGATCGACGGCAAATGTCCGGTTCCCGCCGATGCCCCCCGTCATCCCATCTACCGTCAGCCCCCCTCCTTTGAGGAACAGAGCCCGGCGGTCGAGATCCTCGAGACGGGGATCAAGGTGATCGATCTGCTTGACCCCTATCCCAAGGGCGGCAAGATCGGCCTCTTCGGCGGCGCCGGCGTCGGCAAGACGGTGCTGATCCAGGAGCTTATTCACAATGTCGCCATGGAGCACGGCGGCTATTCGATCTTTACCGGGGTCGGTGAACGGAGCCGGGAGGGCAGCGACCTCTGGTGGGAGATGCAGTCGAGCGGGGTGGCCGACAAGACCGCCCTTGTCTTCGGCCAGATGAACGAGTCGCCCGGCGTCCGGATGCGGGTGGCCCTCTCGGGCCTGACGATGGCCGAATATTTCCGGGATGAGGAGCACAAGAATGTGCTGCTCTTCATCGACAACATCTTCCGCTTTGTCCAGGCGGGCAGCGAGGTGTCCACCCTGCTTGGGAGGATGCCGTCGGCGGTGGGCTATCAGCCGACGCTGGCCAACGAGATGGGGGAGCTGCAGGAGCGGATCACCTCGACCCGGGACGGCTCGGTCACCTCGGTACAGGCGGTCTATGTGCCGGCCGACGACCTGACCGACCCGGCCACCGCCACCACCTTCGCCCATCTCGACGCCACCACCGTGCTCAGCCGCAAATTTGCCGAGCAGGGCATCTATCCGGCGGTCGATCCGCTGGAATCCTCCTCCCGCATTCTCGAGGCGGATATCGTAGGGGAGGATCACTACCGGATTGCGCGCCAGGTGCAGGAGACGCTGCAGAAGTACAGCGAACTGCAGGATATCATCGCCATCCTCGGCATGGACGAACTCAGCGAGGAGGACCGGCTGATTGTCAACCGCGCGCGCAAGATGCACCGTTTTCTTGCCCAGCCGGTCCATGTTGCCGAGAAGTTTACCGGCATCCCCGGCATCTATGTGCCGCTGAAGGACACACTGGCGAGCTTTCAGGCCATTCTGGACGGCGAGGGGGATGCCTATCCCGAGGCGGCCTTCTACAATGTCGGAACCCTCGAGGATGTGGAAGCCAAGGCCAAAAAGCTGGCGGAGGAGGGGCTGTAAGTGGAGCGCACCTTCCGTCTGCGGATTCTGGCCACCGACAAACCGTTCTATGAGGGGGATTGTCTCTCGCTGACCGTCCCCACCCTCGACGGCGACTACGGCATTCTGGCCGGCCACAGCAATATGATCGCGGCGGTGGTGCCGGGGGTGCTGCGGGGCGAATTCCCCGGCCGGCCGCCCCAGACGGCTGCCGTTTCCAACGGGCTGGTCAAAGTGGAGAACAACGAGGTGCTGGTGCTGGTGGATACCGCCGAGCGCCCGGAGGAGATCGACATCAACCGGGCCAAACGGGCGGAGGCACATGCCCGGGAGGCGCTGATGCAGAAGAAGAGCATCCAGGAATATCACCTCGCCCAGGCTACCCTTGCCCGCGAGCTCAACCGGCTGCGGGTCAAGCGCCGGTATACCCGGTAGATTTTTACGGTTATCAAGGAAACAGGCGGTACCGCATCGCGTGCGGTATCGCCTGTTTTGACTGTAGGGAAAAGGTGGGGAGGACGCTATTGAATGGCATCCGACGCGGCGGTCATCCAGGCGACATCCTCCGGCTCAAGGGTGAGATCGACCGCGGCGATGGTGTCGTAGAGGGTCTCCAGCCGGCGGATGCCGACCAGCAGGTTGAGACTCTCCGACTGGGCGAGCGTCCAGGCAAAGATGAGGGCGGCCATCGAACAGTGGTATTTGTCGCAGAGCGGACGCAGCCGGTCGAGCATACCGAGCGCGCGGGGAAGATGCTCCGGCTGGAACCATTTCGGACCGGTGCGGACGTCGCCGGCCGGCGCGCGGTAGTCGGCGGTCAGCTTACCGCTGAGCACCCCTTCCTCGAGCGAGCGGAAGGTCTGGAAGGTGACCCCTTCCCGTTCGCAGAGGGGCAGATAGCGCGCAGCATGTTCCCGGGTCAGCAGGCTGAAATGCTCCTGCACCAGGTCGACCGGGCCGCAGCGGAGATAGGCCTCGAGGATTTCGGGGGTGGCGTTGGAGATCCCGATGCCGCGGATCTTGCCCTCCTTTTTGAAGGTGAGCAGGGTATCCATCACCGCGGGAATCGCTTCGATTGCCGGCTGGCGGTGGGTGATATAGAAGTCGATATAGTCGGTGCCCAGCCGCCGCAGGCTGTCCTCGAGATCCTGACGGAGGGAATCGGGCTCAAAGCAGCGGTGCACCCGCCTGCCGTCCCGTTCATATTCGAGCACACCCCGTTCATCCCGCCACTGCAGCGAGCATTTGGTGGCGAGGATGAAGCGGTCCCGCCGCCCCTTCAGCGCCCGGCCGACGATCTCCTCGCTGACGCCGGTGCCGTAGACCGGGGCGGTATCGATGTAGTTGGCGCCCCGCTCGGCGGCCTTGAGAAAGACCTCGACGAAGGCGTCGGCATCGACCACCGTGTCTGACCAGGCGGTGCCGCCGCCCATCGCGAAGGCGCCGAGGGCGAGCCGTGGGGCAGCGATGCCGCTTTTGCCGATTTGCATGCTTTTCATCGATTCTGGACTCCTTTCGAAAGGGAATGGCTGCCGTGAGGGCAGCGATGGAGGGGCTTACAGCTGTGCGACAAAACGGGCAATCCGGTCGCAGCCGCGTTCGATCTCCTCGATCGACGCCGCGTAGGAGAGGCGGGCAAAGCCCTCGCCGCCCGGGCCGAAACCGCTGCCCGGTGCCATCGAGACCTGCGCCTCATCGAGCAGCCGGTGGACAAAGGTGACCGAGTTGAGACCGGTGCCCTGTACATTGACAAAAGCATAGAAGGCGCCCATCGGCTCATGGCAGGAGAGCCCCTCGATCCCGTTGATCCGGTCAAGCACCACCCGGCGCCGCCGGGCATACTCGGCCACCATCGCCGCCACCGAATCCTGCGGGCCATTAAGCGCGGCAACCGCCGCCATCTGGGCGGGGCCGTTGACACAGGAGGAGAAAAATTCGTGCAGCTTGGTCATCCGTTCGACAATGACCGGGTTGGCGGCAGCATAGCCCACCCGCCAGCCGGTCATCGCATAGGTTTTCGAACAGCTGCCGACGGTGATGGTGCGGTCCTTATAACGGGGATCGGAGGCGATCGAGAAGTGCTCGGCGCCGTCGTAGAGGAAGGCCTGGTAGACCTCATCCGACAGGATATAGAGGTCATGCTGCCTGGCGAGCTCGGCGATCGCGAGCAGCTTGTCCTTGGGAGTTACCCCGCCGGTGGGATTGGAGGGGGAGTTGATGAGGATCATCTTGGTCTTGGGGGTAATCAACGCGGCGACCGTTTCGGGGTCCATCGCGAAGCCGTCCGCCTCCCGCAGACGGGCAAGACGCACCACCCCACCGCACAGTTCGATCTGTCCACGGAAGACGGGGTAGTAGGGATCGGGCAGGATCACCTCATCCCCCGGATCGATCATCGTCTTAATCACCAGGTTGAGCATCTCGGTGGCGCCGGTGGCGACGATGACCTCCCGCTCGGGATCGGCTTCAATGCCGTTGTCCCGCTGCAGCTTGCGGGCGATCGCCTCCCGCAGCGGCAGAATGCCGGCGTTGGGGGTGTAGTGGGTGAAACCGTCTTTCATCGCACGAACGGCCGCCTCCACGATATGGGGCGGGGTATCAAAATCGGGTTCGCCGAGGATGAAGCTGACGACGTCGTCATACCGCATGGCCAGATCATAGATCTCCCGGATGGCGGACGCCTCCATCCGCGCTACCGATTGTGAAATTGGATTTCGCATATCAGGTCCTCCTTGCCATTACTCCGGTGCCCAAACTGTCCTTATTATACAACACAAGCGGCCGGAATGCAACGAAGTATGTGCAAAACTCCATTGACAGCGCTAAAGCGGCGTGCTATAATGGATACATAAATAAAACATAATTTCATATATTGAAATTGATAGGAGGTAGTGTGATGAAAGCCAGCGAAGCGATCGTCCAAATCCTTGTCAAAGAGGGCATCACCGATGCCTTCGGGATCCCCGGTGCGGGGATCAACCCCGTCTATGAATATCTGAAGGATGCGCCGATTGCCCACTACTGCATGCGGCATGAGGAGGCCTGCACCCATGCGGCCGACGGCTATTTCCGTGCCTGCCACCGCATCGCGCTGGCCATCTGCACCTCCGGCCCGGGAGCCACCAACTTTGTCACCGGCCTCTACACCGCGTCGATCGATTCGATCCCCTTCCTCGCGATCACCGGCCAGGCGAACAGCACCCAGCTTACCCAGGAACCCTTCCAGTGTGTCGACATCGCCAAAATCAGCGAGCCGGTCACCAAAAAGAGCTACTGCGTCACCGACGCGAAGAAGCTGCCCGAGATCTTAAAGGAGGCCTTCTATCTGATGCGTTCGGGGCGTCCCGGTCCGGTGCTGATCGACCTGCCGCTCGACGTCCAGACGGCCGAGATCGATTTTGATATCGACAGCTACACCCCGGCCGAGGTCACCCGTCCGGCGCCCAAGGCGGAGGAGATCGAGCGGGCGCTGGATATGCTCGACGCGGCCAAGGCGCCGGTCATCCTGATGGGCGGCGGCGTCATTCTGGCCGAGGCGGAGAAGGAGCTGGTCGAGCTGGCCGAGCTGCTGCAGATTCCGGTCATCACCACCTATATGGCGAAGGGCGGCCTGCCCGAGGCCCATCCGCTCAATGCCGGCCATGCGGGTATCCAGGTCGGCCAGCCGATCGGCAACCGGGTGATGCTCGACAGTGACCTTGTCCTCGGCATCGGCTGCCGCTTCTCCGACCGCCACACCGGCGCGCTGGATGTCTATCGCGGCGACCGCAAGTTCATCCATATCGACATCGAACCCACCCAGCTGAACCGGGTGTTCACCCCCGACCTCGGCATCGTCTCGGATGCCAAGCTTGCGATCGAGGCGCTGCTCGCGGGCGCCCGCCGCCGCGGCATGAAGCCGGTCAGCGATCGTGCGAAGGAGCTGCCCGCCTTAAAGGCCCAGCTGCGCCGCAAGACCGACTATGAGGGCAGCCCGATTATGCCCCACCGCGTCTTCCAGGAGGTCAACAAGGCCTTCGATGCCGACACGATGTTTACCACCGGCTGCGGCATCACCCAGATCTGGTCGGGCCAGCTGCAGGAGGTCGACAAGCCCCGCCGCTATCTGCCGTCGGGCGGCGCCGGTACCCTCGGCTATGAGATTCCGGCCGCCTTCGGTGCCAAGGTCGCCGACCCCGAGCATTTCTCCTGCACCGTGTTGGGCGATTTCGGCTTCACCTTTATGGGGGAAGAGCTGGCCGTCTCGACCGTCTTCCAGAAGCCGGTGATCGTCGTCATCGTCAACAACGCCTACCTCGGCCTCATCCGCCAGAATCAGAAGGGCGCTTACGGCTTTGAGTATGCCGTCGATATGCCCTACAACCAGGATGGCCGGATCGACTACCTCAAGGTTGCCGAGGGCTACGGCTGCCTGGCCGAGCGGGTCTTCACCCCCGAAGAGCTGGCGGCGGCGCTCGAGCGGGCGAAGGCGTCGGGCAAGAGCTATGTCATCGACGCGATCTGTGTCAACGAGCAGCTCTGTGACATGGGCGGCAGCATCGCGGCCGTCAAATCGTTTGCGCCGGAAGCGTAACCTCCTTGTACGTCTTCCGTTTTCCACAGCTATCTGCGGACGTTCCAAACCGCATGGAAGGGATTTCAGCCAAACCTTCCAGGCGACTCCCCCCTTAGCAGGCAGAAGCCCCCATCCCGGAGGATGGGGGCTTCTGCCTTATGGGTGCTGTAGGGGAGGGGTGACCTCTTTTTCCTCTGCCTGACGATTGCCTCCGGCGATCATTCGCAAGCCGCGATCTCCCGCGAAGCTCGCTTGAGGGGGATGCCGGGCCGGCGATCGAACACAAAAACAAACGCCTCCCGTTTGGAAGAGGAGACGTTTGCCGGTCCTTGCATCGAATCAAGCAGGATTAGAGCGCCTTGTGGTAGGAGAGCTGGCCGGAGAGATCGGCGGCAATGCCCAGCAGGATGGGCCGGATCTCCTCAATCCGCTCGAAGCTCATGCGGGAGACCGGGCCGGAGACGCTGAGGCCGGCGACGATGTTGCCGGTGTAATCGCGGATCCCGGTGGCAATGCAGCGGGCGCCCAGTTCGCACTCCTCGTTGTCGATCGCATAGCCTTGCTGGCGGATGCGCGCAAGCTCCTCCACCAGCGCCTCGCGGGTGGTGAGGGTGTGCTCGGTCACCTGCGGCAGCCCCTTGCGGGCGATGTAGCTGTCGATGGCGGCATCGTCGTAGTCGGTCAGCATCACCTTGCCGACCCCGGTGCAGTGCATCGGCGCCCGCTTGCCGATCCGCTGGAGGATCTGCAGCATGTTGTCCGGCCCGTCCTCGACGTCGATGTAGACGACCTCCATCTCCTGTTGGATGGCGATGCAGCTCGACTCGCGGCATTTGATGGCGAGCTCGGTCAGGTAGGGATGGGCGATGCCCTGCAGATTGATGCGGCGCTTGACCTGGCTGCCGATCTGGGCGAATTTGAGCGAGAGCGAGTAGCGGAGCGAAACCCGGTCCTGCAGGACATAGCCGCCGTTTTTGAGGGTGGTAAGCATCCGCAGGCAGGTGCTCGCCGGAATGCCCGACTGCTGGGCGATGTCCTGCAGCCGCATCGGCTCCCGGCTGTCCGCCATAATTTCGATGATTTGGAGCGCTTTTTCAATCGACTGGTTTGCCTTTGCCAGTTTCTCTGCCATAACAACCTCCGAAAACCGATCTGAAACCCTGCTCCGCCGGCCTGTCCGATCCCATGGGTATCGGGGTGAAAGCGGAAAACCGCCGGCGATTCATCCCGGGAGGCGACAGGCGCCGCGCGGGAGAGCGGGTCTGATTTTAAGATGTGAAACGATTTCTAATACAGCAGTATAGCACGACTTCCGCCGCATCTCAAGCGAATTTTAGCTAAAAACGGCAGGATTTCAGACAAAATCGCCCCCATCTACAGGGTATGCCATAGATGGGGACGATCGATGGAAGGAAAAGGTGGTGCGGGAAGCTCAGTCGTGCTTGATCGCTTCGAGCGCGCTGATTTTGACGGCGCGGTTGGCGGGGGAGAATCCGGCGAGCAGGCCGACCCCCACCGCGAAGCCCATACCGAGCAGCACCAGCCAGAAGGGGATGACCGAGAGGTTGCTCGAGCTGTCCCCGTAGTTGCCGCCGGCGCCGGCCAGGGTGATGTTGAGGATGACCGAAATGCCGAAGCTGATGAGGATGCCGAGCAGCCCGCCGATCAACCCGATCATGCCGGCCTCGGTCAAAAAGAGCGCACGGATATTGCCGAGCTTACAGCCGATGACCTTCATGACGCCGATCTCCCGGGTGCGTTCGTAGATCGACATGACCATTGTGTTGGTGATCGAGAGGGCCGCGACAAACATCGAAATGGCACCCAGTCCGCCAAGCACCAGCTGGATGGTCATCATCTGTTCCATAATACTGTCACGGACAGAGTTCATACTGTAGGTGGAAAAGCCCATTTCCTTAATGGCATCCTCTACCTCGCTGACCGTGTCAATCGAGCTTGCCTTGACATAGACCTGATTGTAGGTCGTTCCACTTCTGCCGCCCCGGCCGGTTTCGGTGCGGATGTTGTTCTCCTTGTTGTAAGCGGTCTGCAGCTCCTCGGCATAGCTTACGTCGATGTAGATGGCGTATTCCTTATCCAGCTGGTAGTCGTAGGAATCGCCCGGCTGGAGAATGCCGATGCAGCGCACCTTGTCGTCGTAGAGCTTTTGGGGGATTTTGTCGTAATCGGTGTCGGTTTCGTTGTTGCGGATGTTGATCGAAAACCGTTCGGCAAGCGGGTCGAAGAAGGGGTCGGGGATCTCGCCAGTGATGGGATCGGCTTCGGGGTAGATCATGTTGTTGCGTTTGCGCTTCATATCTTGGAACTGATAGGCAACCTTGTCACCGAAGAGCATGATGTTTTTAGGGTCACCCTCCTGCGGCATTCTTCCGTCCCGGACGGTGTAGCCAAGTGCCTCGAGCGCCATCATGTCGACCGCGTAGACGCTGCCGCCCTGGAACTTATACCGGCCGTCGAGGTGGAGCACCTCCGAGTAGCCGATGTCGGTGTACTGAAAGGGGGTGGCGGCGGTGACTTCGGGCATCTCTTTGAAGGCGGTGACTGCGTCGGCGTTGAGATCGGGCACTTCGGCACCGGTGTCGCTCCAGGCCTGGGAGACGGTAATGATGGTCAGATCACCCATGTTTTCCAGATAGGCAGCATTTTGCTGCATCATACCGACGCCGAGCGACATCATCACGACGATCGAACAGGTTCCAATGATGACGCCAAAGACGGTTAAAAAGGTCCGAGTTTTGCGCCGCCAGAGATTGCGCAGGCACATCGAAAGCAGATCAGTTATCTTCATGACTGGAATCCTCACTCGACGTGGAATCGGTGCGATCCGGCTGGGAAGCGGCAGTGCTGCCAGTCAGGCTCGGTGGGGTGTTATCCTCGCCAAAGAGCGCCTTCATTTCTTCCATATCCTCGAGTGCGAGGGCATTCTCCTTGCGTTTTTTGACAATCTTGCGGGCGGCGATGACGCCGATAACGACCGCAGCGCCAGCGATCACGATGATGAGCAGCACGCCCCACCAGGGAAGGCCGCTATTTTCTTCGAGGGCAGGGTCCATCCCGTCGGGATACAGTGTATCGCCCGGATACATATCGATGCCGGGGTCGACCATTTCCTCGATCACCAGCGTGAAAGGCCGCTCGAGCTCGTAGACGGTGCCGTCCTCATGTTCGTATTGCAGCACGGCGGTGCCGTTGTAGGTTCCCGCTTCGCCGCAGACAATCATCACCTCGACCTCATCCTGCTGGTTGGCATTGAGAATGCCAAAGTATTCCATCGCACCGTCGTTGGAAAGGCCCTCACAGCGGACGATGCCGGTGATGTTATAGATCGGGTCGCTGCCGCGGTTGATGAAGGAAATCGAGATGTAATCCTCCGAGCCGGGGGTGAGGCTGTAGGTCGGCGCGGTCACCTCGCTGATTTCAAAGCGGTCGCGCACCTCGCTCGAGCCGCTCTTGGAAAAGCGCAGGTAGGCGGTTTCGGTGTCGGTGCCCGCCGTATAGGCGTCGTCCTTGAGATATTCGTAGTTAAAGGTGATGGTCATCGAGAGTGACCCATCTTCGACCGTCCGGTCGCTTACAAGGGTAATCGTCTGACTTGCCGTTCCTCCGGCCGGGACCCGTTCAATGTGGAAGGAGGTGGTGGCGTTGGTCAGGGCGGTACCGGCTGGCGGAGTGAAGCTCAGCATGACATTTTCGATGTCGACGGTATCGCTCGTGTTGCGGAAGGAGACGGTGAACTGGAACTCGTTGCCGGGGATGAGTACATTGTGGTTACCGTCGGTGTTAAACCCGGAGATGACCAGGTGGGGCGTCGGGCTGTTCGAAGCGGCGTCCTTGCCGACATTGATGGGGATGTTGAAGGTCGCCGTGC
>CASGDD010000120.1 GCA_949300115.1 uncultured Oscillospiraceae bacterium
TTCCGAGGGGAGGATGAGTCCCCGGATCAGGCAATCGGTGCCGCGCAAATACCGGATGATGGTACTCGCAAGGTGCCCCGCCGCGCCCGTAATGATATAAAGCCGTTTCATGCTGCTGCCTCCTGTCCATTTCCAAAGGAATATCTGCCGAAGCGTTCTGCCGCCGGTTGACAAATCCGGTTTGACAGATTATAATTTAACAACAGAATGTCTGAATAGCAACAGACAGTTTTTGATTAAACGATATGTTTTCAACACAAGGGACGGATCTGTCGGAAAGACCGCCCCTGAAAAGAGAAAACTTTTTGTAAACAGAAGCTGAGGAAGGGCCATGCCGGATAACAGACGTGTACGCATGACGAAGAAGATGATCAAGGACGCCTACCTGGAATTGCTGGAAACCCATCCGTCCGAAAAGATATCGGTAACCGACATCTGCCAGCTGGCGGACGTCAACCGCTCCACCTTTTACAGCTACTACGAGGACACGATTACCCTGCGGCAGGATATCGAAAACGACCTGCTGGAGCAGATCCCCGTCCTGTCGGATCTGCCGGAGGCCATTACGTCGGATCGACAGTTTGTCACCGTTTTGGAACGCTTCTTCTCCTATATTCAGGAGAATCAGCGCATGTTCCGCATCCTCATCCTCCAGTCGGACAACCGCGCCTTCAGCCGCCGGCTGATCGAGACGGTGCTGGAAAAGTACCCGGTGGAGACGCCGGCGAAAAACCCGCGGCTCGCCCAATACACGTATATCTTCATCGTAAGCGGTGTCATCGGGCTGTTGGGGCGTTGGATCGAGGAGGACTTCCCCATCCGCCCCGAGAAGCTTGCCGAGCTTGTTCTGCGGATGGCCACGATGGCAGCCCAGGTTGAAGAGATGGATCTGACCTAGCCCCCTGAGCGCCCCCGCCCCGCGGGCCGGCCTCCGGCAGGGCTTCCCCTTCAAGGCGATTCCTCCCCTGCCCTGGCCCCTTCCGTCCATTTTTTAAAAAAATGGATTGATTTTTCCCGATATTGCTGTTATAATGCCATCATCTTATATTCGATATGCTAAAACCGGTTGTCCGATACAAGGAGGCAAGGTTATGAAATGGAGCATCGTCACCGATTCCAGCTGTGACTATCCCGCCGGCCCGTCGCTCGGCGCGGATATTCACTTCGCTCGGGTTCCCTTTATCATCCGCATCGGCGAGCGCGACTATCTGGACGACGAAACCATCCGCGTGCCCGACATGCTAAACGATATGGAGAGCTGTGCCGAGGCGGGTTCGACCGCCTGTCCCTCCCCCGGCGCCTGGCAGGAGCTGTTCGAGCAGGCCGACCAGACGATCGCCATCACCATCTCGGCCGGGGTATCGGGCAGCTACGACAGCGCCGAAGCCGCCCGCAGGATGGTGCTGGAAAAGCATCCCGACAAAAAAATCTGGGTGCTCAACTCCCGCAGCGCCGGCTCGGCCCTCAGCCTCTATGTCGAGAAGGCCGTCCAGCTCATCGAGCAGGGGCTCGATTTTGACGGGGTGGTCGCCGGATTGGAGGCCTACGCCGCCGAACGGCATACCGTCTTCGCGCTGGCCTCCTTCACCACCCTGATCAAACACGGCCGGGTGGGCCGGCTCTCCGGCTTTATCGCCGGCAAGCTGGGCATCTGGGGCATCGGCATTGCCAGCGAGGAGGGGACGATCGTCGTCAAGACCAAGACCCGCGGCATCCCCCGGGTGATCGACTGCCTGCTCGGCGACATGAAGGAGCACCATTTCCAGGGCGGCGAGGTCATCATCAGCCACTGCCAGAATCTCGAACTTGCCGTGATGGTCCGGGAACGCATCCTCGAGCTGTGGGACAACGCCCGGGTGCAGATCCTCGCGACCGGCGGTCTCTGCAGCTTCTACGCCGAGCGCCGCGGCCTGATCCTCGCCTACTAAACGGGCTAAGCGGGCGCCGCCCCTCCCCTTCCGGGCCCATTTCATCCCATCAAAAAAGGAAACCGCAGGGTCAATCTGTGGTTTCCTTTTTTGTGGATATCGTTCGGCCGGTCGGAGGTCCGGCCCGCTCATGTCCGGCCATGGGCGTCATCCCACATCCCCCAGCGGCGGCCCTGTCCCTTTCCCGATCCGCCACGGCCTTCGCCATGGCCCGGACCAACGGCCGCTTCGGCACCGTCGGATTCGCTCCCGCCGGCATCCGCCTCTCCCTGCAGCTCGGCCAGCCGGTCGCGGAGCTCCCGCATGGTCATCGCCCCTGCCGCCTCGGGGGTCAGGGTGGGGTCCCATCGCCGCAGCTCCGCGTAAATCCGGTACTTGCCATAGGATAAGCCCAGCACATGGGCCTCCGCCACCGCTTCCGCACTGGCGGCGTGGCAGTGGATCCCCGACTGTCCCGCGGTGCAGCTTTCCAGCCCGGCCAACACCGCCTCCCGCTGTCCGCCCTCCCCCACCACGGTGATCTCCACCACCGCCTCGCGCTCGATCAGCTGGCGGATGGGCTCGCTCGCGAGGATGGAATCGACCGCCTCGATGCAGTCCATCCGGGTCACATCGAGCGTGTCGGCCAGCTGCGCCCCCGCCTCGTTGTATCCTTCGACATCCAGCACCCGGTTGAACCGGTTGACCGTCAGTTCGATGGAAGGATTGATATCGATGCTGATAGCCAGCACAGGGGTCTGCCAGAGCCAGTATCCACCGCCGATCAGCAGGGGCAGCAGACAGGCCAGGACCGGCAGCAGCCGGCGCATCGGCCGCCCTCTCCCGGCCATACGGGCCGTGACGGCATCCCGTGTCTTCCGCTTGAGCATCCCGTCGGCATGAACGCCGTCCAACGCC
>CASGDD010000121.1 GCA_949300115.1 uncultured Oscillospiraceae bacterium
CTCCCGCAGCAGGGTATCCAGCGCCGTCTCGAGGGGGGCAAAGGCGGCGCCGTAGGCCGCCAGCTCGTGATCGACCAGGGTATCGCCGTCCAGCCGGTAGATGCCGGTCGAGCGCATCAGCCGGTAAAGCCCCGCGAGCGCGCCGCCCTGCCCGCTCATACGCTGACCTCCAGCGGACTGAGGGTGAGCGTCCCCAGCGTAATCCGCTCGTCCGCGTCGGCCGCCTGATCGGCGGCGGGGGCGGTGATCGCGAAATTGTAGAGGCCGGGAATCCCGGCGAGCACCCCCGCGCGCTTGCCGAGCCGGAGCGGCTGCCCAATCCGCATCCCATCGAAGGCCGCCTCGACCGCCGTTTCGACCGCCGTCTCGAGCGCGTCATAGCCGTCCTCCTCCACCGGCTTGATCGCGATGGCGACCGTCTGGGGCAGCAGGGTGGCATTGGCCACCGTGACATCCACCCCGATCTCCCGCACCCGGTCGAGATGCGCCTCGATCGCCTGCAGGGTGCCCTCGGGCAGCTGGCCCTCCCTGCCGGTGACGATCACCCCGACCGTCCCGCTCCCCGACATGCGGGGGATGACCGCGCAGTCGCCGACCCCCTCGACCTTCATCGCCTCGTCGTAGTAGAAGGCGGCGTTCGCCCCATTCGAAATCGCCTGGTAGCTCGCGAGCAGCCGGGCGCGCAGCGCGTCGTCGCTCTCCTCGTCCGCGCCGCCCTCGAAGGGCCCGGGATTGACCACCCCGGTGATGCCGGCGGGCGGGGAGACCAGCAGCGTCACCGTCCCCGCCGAGGCGTTGCCGTCCTCGCCACCCTCTTCCGCCTCGGCCGCAACCGTCACGCTGAGCGATCCGGCCGGGATCACCCCCGCCTCGGTCGTCCGGTAGCGTCCTGCCCCACGAATGGCACAGAGCGTCCCCGCGGGGATGGCGGTGTCATAGCTCGCCTGGACGGCGCGGGAAAAGGTAAGCGTCCCCACCGCCCGAACGGCCGGTTTGCGGGCAAGCCCGCGGGTGGCCGCGTGATATTCGAGATAGTCGCCGGTCGCGGTATCGGGCAGCAGCTGCCGCCACATCCAGTCGCACCGCTGCCACAGCTCCCAGACCTGGGCCGCCAGGACCTTGAGCCGGATGCCGATGTCCGAGGCGTCCTCAGGCGCATGGCCGCTGAGCTCCCGATAGCGCTGGGCCATCTCGACCAGGATGGTTTCATAGCTTTTCATCCGATTGCCACCTCCAATTGCCGGGTCGATTGCCGGGAAATCCCCTCCAGACGCAGGGTATAGACGGCGACCGCCCCATCCCGCGCCCGGTCGAGGGTGATTTCGGCCGCTTCCACCGTGACCCCCCGCATCGGGGCGAGCGCCCGCCTCGCCGCGTCGAGCGCAAAGGCGGCGGGATCGCCGGTATGGGCGGTGAGGGTGTAAAGCTCACTGCCGAGCGCGCTGTCGAGGGGAAACTGTCCCTTCCGCACGCTGAGCCGGATGAGGATCTCCTGCAGCGTCGCCTCCTCCCCGGCAAGTGCCCGGGGCAGGCCCTGCGGCGTCAAAAGAAAATCCCCGTTTTCCAGTGCCGTCTGCATCAAACGCCCCCTCCCGTCTGAATCTGACCGTCCGCGCCGATCACCAGCCCATTGAGCCGGATCGAGCCGTCCGCCCGCAGATCAATCTCCGCCCCCGAGGCCGCCCGCAGCCGGATCTCCCCCGGCAGCAGGGCATCATCACCCTCCGGCGGCCCGGCGACAACACCCGCGCAGACAAAATAATCCTCCATCGGCAGCAGAGCCGCCGTATCGCCCGCCGACGGCAGCGCCGCATAGCCGGGCGGCCAGAGCAGCGGCGCCTCCCTGATCTCCCCGGCGGCGTTGGCGCTGATCCCCAGCGCCCCCGTCCCGGTCACCTCCGCCGTCTGTCCCGACGGATATCTTCCCGTTTGCTGCATCCGCTTTCCTCCCCCTTCTTGTTGTTTATCCGGCCGTCTGCCGCCCACGGTAGCGCACCTCCCGCAGCACAAGCTCGGTCGTGATCCCGTCCGCCTCCACCCGGTGGCGGACCCCAGCCGCATACCAGCCGTCCGGCGGCGTCTCCCCCAGCTCGGGCATCTCCACCCGATCGCCCGGATCGACCGCCGCCCAGCCCTCGAGCAGGACGGTGCAGTCGGAGGATGCCCGCATCGACTGCCGGATGCGATCGGCCGCGTCGAGGATGCCCCCCTGCGCCCACGCGCTCGGCGGGATGAGCAGCCGCGTCCGCACAATCCCCCGCCCGGCGATGTGGGGATTGGGGCAGACGGCCCGATAGACCCCGTCCTCCGCCCGCACCCGAATCTCCGAGAGGATCTCCGACCGGTGGATGGCCCGTTCGGCCGACAGCCAGCGCAGCGCGCCCGCCTCCCGGTTGGCAATCCGCCGGGCCGCCCCCAACCCCTGCCGGACCACCAGCTGCCGGCCGGTATCGATCCGCGGCGGGGGCAGCCCCGCCTGCAGGCAGAACCGCTCGACCGCCTCCCAGACACTCGTCCCCTTGGGGATGACAAAGCTCGCCAGCCACCGGTCGGGCAGATCGAGCACCGGCCCGCCAAAACCGTAGGGGGCAAGCAGCAGCCGGCAGAGGTCGCCGAGCGTCAGCCGGTAGTAGGTCTGGGGCAGCGCCTCGTTGTCGAGCAGCACCGCCGCGTCGCTCCGCCCGTCGAGCTGCAGGCGGATGCCCGCCCCGTCCGTCCGGATTTGCTGTGTATCCACCAGGCCCGAAAAGACCGTCCCTCCCGCCGCCCGCAGGGTCATCTCCGCCAGCTCCTCCCGGATCCCCGCGTCGCTCTCAAATGCCGCCGTCAGCCGGTCGGCGGGGGTATCCTCCGCCCGATCGAGGAGGAGCTGTGCCGGCGCCGGCAGCGTCATCGTCCGTCCATCGGGGGTTTTCGCCCGCAGCTCAATCCCTTCCATCGCCGTCATTCCCCATGCCTCCCTCCAGCCGGAT
>CASGDD010000122.1 GCA_949300115.1 uncultured Oscillospiraceae bacterium
TAAATCCATTCGCCAGCGTATTGACCGCAGGCACAGAGTATTGTTGGAAATATTTTTGAAAACGGACGCAGCATGTATTTAAAGATATTCTTTTTGGTCTCGCCCTTTCCCGCGGTAGAATGATTGTGTGCAATACGAACCGGAATACCCGCTCGCCATGCCGCGAACAGCGGAAACACATTGAGGGTATTGATATGAGCGTGGACAATATCAAAATGTTCCTTCTTAAAAAGTGTAGTCAGGGTGCGATGATAAGCAAATATCCGGGTATAGGAGGGAATCAAAATCAATCGAACACCCAACGCTTCGATCTCCTGCCGGGGAATCAGAGTAGAATCTTCATCAACCAGAGCGGTAATCATAAAACGATCTGAGCTCAAGTGGCGCAAATAGCTCATCACAATCGCCTCAACCCCGCCCCCATTCATCTTGCCTATGACAAAAGCAAGTTTGATCTTTCTCTTCATCCACCACGCCCCCATCCCAACCACGTTTACCTTGCACCATCCCTTTTGAGGACGACGGCAATGGTTCGCAGTATGACTTTGAAGTCCAACAAAAGCGACCGCCGGTCTATATAGGACAGCTCCAGCTTCTGACGTTCACCGCTCTCGTATGTACAATCGCTGCGGCCGCTGACCTGCCAGAGACCGGTTAGCCCGGGACGAACGGACAACAACCGAACCCTTTGAGAGGCCGTATATTTTCCCTCCACCTCATTGCGAACCAGCGGGCGCGGCCCCACAATACTCATATCACCGCTTAAGATATTCACCAGTTGCGGCAGCTCATCGATGCTGGTTTTACGAAGGAAACTCCCCATCCGGGTGACACGCGGATCATGTGCCAGCTTAAATTCCTTCCGATATTCCGCCAACTCCTCGGGCGTCAGCATATCTTCCAAACGATCCGCATGGGGCTTCATACTTCTGAATTTAAAAACACCGATCGATTTCCCTTTTCGACCCACACGATACGACCGGTAGATCACCGGCCCACCATCCTCCCGTTTAATTAAAATCGCCACCACCAAAAACAGGGGACTGAGGATCAGTAAACCCACCAGCGAAAGCAGGATGTCAAGGAGACGTTTGATGAAGACATACGCCCATTTGGGAGCAGCCGCATCTTCCACACGATCTCCCTCATACTCGCGCGGGGGGTAGAGGACCTTTTCGGTCACTGCGCTGGGATAGCCTGCATGATCTTTGTAGGAATCCATCGTTCTTGCCTCCTTGGAACCAAACACACCCGCAGACGGTTGCAAACAGGTAGATCGGTGCCGGGTTGTCCACATCGCGGTTCTTCCTGGCCGGAATACATCGCCCTGCCGCCTTCCGCCTGGATACCGACGCCCAGTCCCAACACCGTATACCCGCACCTTCTGTGCTTTTGAAAGGGTGGGAAAATTCCTACCCTCTCAAAAGCCAAAAGATGGCTTTTGTCGTTGGCCGGTGTACAAAATGCCCACCGGCCAGCGCTGTTTAGGCCTCCTGCCGACGCTTCAGGCAGTAGACCAGTGCCGCCGCGCAGAGCAGCGAACCGCCGACCAGCATGCCCTCGAGGTGCATGTCACCGGTCTGCGGCGAGGTCACCAGATTGCCGGAAGCGGAGGTGTCCACCAGGATGGCCACCGGGGAGAGGCTGGTGAAGGTCGCGGTCACCGCGCCGTTCGAAGCGGTGCTGGGACGGACATCCCAGGTCGTGCCGTTGTAGTGCAGCACCACCACCGTATTGCCGGCCCGCACACCGGGGACCGAAAAGGTGATGTCCACGCTGCCCTCGGCAGCCAGCCGCGCGGCCACATCGCCGGTCACCGAAACATCGAACACCGACTGAACGCTCAGATCGCTGATCGAAGTCGAGGTACCTGCCAGCGCTGCCGAAACCGCATTGGTCAGACCCGCATCCGCCAGGAAATCACCGACGCTCTCCGCGTTGGTGATCTGGTTGGTGGCATCGCGGAGTTCGCGGTACGCCTCATCCGACAGGCTCTCCGGGTTCTGCAGCGAACCGACCGCGACATCACCGACCGGCATGGACCATCCGCTGTCACTGGTGACAGAATCGGAAACATCCGGCGTGGTGTCCACCGTTGCGCTGGGAACCACCGCCGCACTGGTGGTCAGGGCGAAGGCACAGACCATCGCAGCGGCCAGAACCAGTGCAAAGATTTTCTTGCTCATATGGATTCCTCCTCATAAAATATTTCATAAAAGGTTTTGCCATCCTCGAGCCGTGGCAAACCTGTTATGACGACAGGGCTGCGGTATCTTCGATGAGCACACCCATGACCAGAAAACGCTCGGTATAGGTGGGATCTCCCCGCAGGCAGGTGGAAAGGATCACCACCCGATCCCCCGGTTCAGGCCCCAGTTCGGGCGCCAGATTGGCGTGGAAACTCCGTGTCGCGAAGATATCCGCAAAGAAATTTTCAAAAACCTGTTCGTTTGAAAAATCGTTGTAGTAGAGGATGTGGCTGTTGTCATAGGGCACCGCCGCAAAGATCTGATAGGTCAGCCGGCGATCGGGCTGGTAGATGTAAAAGAGCGCATCCTCATCCAGCGTCATCGTTTCACAGTAGGGCTGCAGCGAACCGAACATACTGCCATCGGCCATATCATGTCCATAGATGATGGTCACCGGATCGGAGAAATCGGTCGTATTGTAGCTGCCCTCGGTAAACAGGGAACCGGCAACCGCATAGTTGCCGTCGAGATCCTTGCGCAGATAGTAGTCATCCACCCCTGCCCGCTGCAGCACAGGGTAATCGATCGCGGTTGCCTCCATCTCCAGCCAGGCATAGATATCGGGGTAGTCCGCCCGCAGCTGCTCATACCCCTCCGGCATCACCACCGGCTGCGGCTCGCTCTCCGGCGCCTGGGAAACTTCCGGCGTGGACGCGGCCGGTTCGGAGGCGCTGACAGCCTGGGAGGCCGGACGCCCCTCCGGCTGCGGTACAGCGGCCGCTTCCGGCCGGAGCAGCAGGCCCAGACAGACCACCAGCCCTACACCGGCCAACACTGCCAGCACCGTCCACACCGTCTTTTTGCTCTTTTCAGCCATACCGCTCAGCTCCCCTTTGTCTCGCTGTCGTAATGGTTGTAGTAGCCATATTTGGAGTACTTGTAATAATAGGGGCTGCTCTTGGCCTCCACCCGATTGAGTACCACCCCCATCAGTTCGCAGCCACTGCGTTCCAGCTGCTTCAGCGAGCTGGCAATCAGGCTCCGAGGGGTCACCCCGCTGCGGACCACCAGCAGCGCGCCGTCGCACTGGGCCGCGACGAGGTTGGCATCCGCCACGCTGGAAAGGGGCGGCGTGTCGACCAGCACATAGTCAAAATGCACGGCCAGCTCCTTCAGCAGGGCGGCAAAACGCGGATGTTCCAACAGGACCGCCGGATTGAGTACGGTGTAGGAGGTCGGAACCAGGTAGGCATCCGGCAGATTGGTCTCATAGACCACATCGTCAATCCGGGCCACCCCGGCCAGATAGTGGGTGATCCCCAGGAAATTCTCCTCCTCCGCCGTGATCTGATACCGGCTGCGCATCATCGATTTGCGGGTATCCGCGTCGACCAGCGCAACGCTGTGCCCCGCTTCGGCCAGCATCCGCCACAGATGGGTCGCCACAAAGCTCTTGCCCTCGTTGGGGGTGCTGCTGGTGATGGTGATCTTTTTAAACCGGTCCCCGCAAAAGCCCAGATTGATCCGCAGGCGGTTGAGCGCCTCCTCTGTCCCGTAGGGCAGCGGTTTGAGATGATTGAGTCGTAAGATTTTCATGCCGACGCAGCCTCCTAGTTACGATGGAATCCCAGACGCGATTTCCGCTCCCGCTTGGAGGCGGCATCGAGCTCCTCTTCCTCCGGAATCACCGCCAGCGGGGTCAGTCCGAAGTAGCGCTCCAGCTCCTCCTCCGTCCGGACGGTGTCGTCGTTGACATAGCGCAGCACGGCAATCCCGTAATACAGCGCGGCAAAGACGACGGCGCCGGCCATCGTGCTGAGCAGATAGCTGGGGCCGGCCTTCTTGTCGGGAATCACCGCCTCCTCCGCAATATTCGGGGTGTTCGACTCCATAATCTCCGGCAGCCAGTCGATCGCCAGCGCGGCAATCTCATTGGCAATGCGTTCGGCCTCCTCGGGGTCGGTACTGGTTGCGGTGATATTGAGAATGCGGGTATCGGCAGGATTGGAGATCTCGATCATCTCCTCCAGCTCTTCGACATCCTCCACCTCCAGCTCGAGGTTTTCGATCACGCTCTCGAGCATCGGCCGGCTCAGCACCAGCTCCTCATAGTCGGCGGTCAGCGATGCGCCAATCTGCAGGTCGGTGAGATTGACCACCGAATCGTTCGAGGCGGACACGATATAGAGCTTGGCCGTCGCCTCATAGGTGGGATCGATGAGCAGAAAGGTCCCCCCGCCAACCGCCAGTCCCCCAAGGATCAGCGCCAACAGGATGCCCACCAGCTTCTGGCGAAACAGGTAGAAAAGATCCATCAGGTTGATTTCCCAGTCCTGTTCCGCCCCGTGCAGTTCCGTATTGTCCATGATTATCCTCCACTGCTTTCGTTCTCTGCTTCGGTATAAAACAGCTGCAGGACGGTCGCCTTCAGGCTGTCCTCATCCGGCAGATATTCGATAAATTCCTCCCCCATCCGCGCTTCGCCCTCGAGGGTGAGAATCCCGCCGTTTGTGTAGCCGCGGCAGCGCTGTGCCAACCGGCTCATCGCTTTGCCGCTGATATCTGTGACCATGTAGGGCTGTACATCCTCATACAGGGTCAGCAGCAACTCGCTCTCCTCCGCAAGCGCCCGCTCGAGCTGCGCCGCGAAGGCCGACAGATAGGTCCGCTGCCTTCGCATCCGGGAGAGGTTGGAATCGTCGTCCACATAATGCCGGGCCCGCACAAAATGGAGCGCCTGTTCGCCCTGCAGCCGGAGGGTCTCCCCCTGCAACAGCGTCGGATCGACCGCGGAAAAGTCGTCCTCGACGGTCACCGTCACCCCGCCGATCGCGTCGTTGAGCAGGGGCACCGCGTCCATCTGGAGGGCGGCATAGCCGTCGATTTCGCTGCCATAGAGCAGCCGGGAAACCGCCCGGACGGTGTTCTCACAGCTCGATTCCATGCCGTCGCCATAGCCGTGCGCCAGCGCAATCTGCTCGATCTCGGTGCCGACCACATCGCCCCGCACCCCGAGGATCTCCACCTCGGCCATCGTGTCCCGGTTGATCTGCAGCACACGGTAGCTGGCCGCCTGGTGATCCACCACCAGAAGCAACAGCAGATCCGCCTGGCCGCCGCCGATATAGCCGTCGATCGCTTCCGCCT
Source organism: uncultured Oscillospiraceae bacterium (assembly GCA_949300115.1). Lineage (GTDB taxonomy): Bacteria > Bacillota > Clostridia > Oscillospirales > Ruminococcaceae > CASGDD01. The sequence goes on from CASGDD010000122.1 coordinate 5,337, forward strand.
CCCCGGTGCGGTCGATCCCCATCAGCAGATAGGCCTCCACCTCCGGCTTTTTGTGATACCAGCGGCCATCCATATAGACCGGCGCCGTCTCCGCCGAATTTCCCGGCGCCAACATCTCCTCCACCGTCTTCGCCTCCGACGAGGGCGGCGGATCGCCAGCGGCGGACGAGCGCTCGAACAGATAGCCGCCCGCAAACAGCAGAACCACCGCCACAACGATCAGCAGCAGCGCCAGGGCCGGTGTACGCTTTTTCTCTTCCATCTCAGTCTCCATCATCCGATTGATACAGGCCAAGGAGCCGCAGACCGCAGCTGTCGATCTCCCGCAGCGGTTGCGGCCCCAGTTTTTTTCGCAAATAGGCCCGTGCCGGCCCGAGATTGGGCGGCCGGCTGTCCAGATTGTGGCAATCGCTGCCCAGCAGCCGGGCTCTTCCCGAACGGAAGAAGGCAAGCGCCCGCCGGCGTTCGCCGAAGGACCCGGTCAGCCGGCCCGCGTTGATCTGCAGCTCGACCGGCAGCTCGAGCAGGCTGTGCAGCACACCGGTGTCCTTCTGCAGGGGAAGAAACCGTTCAAAATGGGCCAACACCACCCGATAGCCCCGGTCGAGGCTGAGGGTGGATACCGCGTCCAGCTCGAGCCCGCCCCAGGCCGCAAAGGGCATCTCCAGCAGCAGGGTTCGGGTATTTGCCAGGCAGAGCCTGTCCAACCCCTCCAGCGCGGTCAAGCCGGAATAGAGGGTCACCTCGGCGCCCAACAGAATCGCCGGCCCTTCGTGTCCCTTGGCGGCGGCAAGCTGTTCCCACGCCCGCTCCCGGCGCGTCAAAAACGCCTGCACATGCTCCCGGAAGCCATAGAAATGCGGGGTTGCCAGCAGCAGATCGATCCCCTGCTGCCGGCAGCGCGCCAGCATATCGAGGGACATCGCCACACTCTTGCTGCCATCGTCCATCCCCGGCAGGATGTGGCTGTGAAAATCGATCACCGGAAGGGTATCCTGCCCGTCCGCCTTTGGATCTATCGGAAACATATCGGCCGTCACACTGCCCTCTGTACGCAATCTTTCATCACCGGAATCGCCGGCGCCGCGGGATGCCTTGACTTTCCCAGGCGAAACCGATACAATATCCCGCCTGAACCATCCAAAGCACCCTTTCCCCGCGCATGCTTCGTCAAGTGTTTTACTTGACGAAAAACAGCCGGGACCATCCCGTTTGACGGGGGTTCCGGCTGTTTGATGACGGAAATTTTGACGGCTTTAGATGGGAAAGGGGAGCTTGTTCATGTTGCTGCACTTGAGATCAAACGAGGTATGCACATAGCGGTTGAGGGTGATGTTGACGTTGGCATGGCCCAGAATCTCGCTGAGACTCTTCAGTTCGAAACCGACCTCTACGCACCGTGTCGCAAAGGTATGGCGCAGGGCATGGAAATTGGCATCGGCAATGCCGCTCTCCCGGACATATCGTTTAAAGCGGTTCTGCATGGTGCGGGGCTCTACATAGCAGTCCTGGGCACCCGAGAGGATAAACGCCTGCGGATGGGCGGAAAAGGGCTGGGCAAGCTGTACAAGAAAGGGGGGCAGTGGGATATCGCGGATGGAACAGGCACTTTTGGGTTCGGTGATAATCACCTTGGTTTTACGCTCTGCGCCATCGCCGCGGTCCTGAATCCGCTGCATGGTTTCCCGCACCTTCAGGGTTGTGCTGGTGAGACACAGATTTTCCCAGCGCAGCGCGCACAGTTCACCGAGGCGGATTCCGGTATAGAGGGAGAGCAAAACCCCCAGTTTATACCGGTCGAGTTCCCGCAGAAGCACCTGAACCAGCGCGTCCTGTTCGGAAGGGCCGAGCACCCGCATCGTCTTTTCCTTCCGCTTGATCGTCAGCTTGTGGAGGTTACAGATCACCTGCAGCTGATTGTACCGCGCATATTCCATCGAACTTTTGACAATGGCCATCATGTCGGACACCGTTTTGGGGGCCAGCGCGCCGCCATGATCCAATCGTCCGCCATGCAGCTGCTGTTCGATGAAGCTTTCCACCAGCTGGGTGCTGATCTGGCAGAGCGGATAGCGCCCCAATGCCGGGCGAATGTGCGTATCGACCAGATGCGCATAGCGCGCAAAGGTCGATTCCTTGGTGTGGAGCCGGACCGATCGAAGCCACAGATCTAACAGGTCGTTGTACGGCATGCTGCTTTTGGGCGGCGCCGGCTGCAGGGTATTGCTTCGCTTTTCCGACAGCTTCCGTTTGACCTCCTGGTATGTCCGGGCGTAGACATATCCATATTTGGCTTTGCCTTCGGCGTTATACCAGAGGATATACCGCCCTTCCCACCGTTCATCCTTTCGTTTATAGATGTTTTCCCCTTTTCTGGACATAGATTGATCCTCCGTGTGTTTACTCTATGATGACGGAAAAAGCGACGGCGTTGCGCCGCTTCATAAGGACCGCATGGACCAAAATGTGCACAAGGATCGCCCCCTTTCTATCCGGAACCCGCAATATTTCTCTCTCCGTGATCTCATAATCTTGACAAAGTTGACAACGATCCTTATACTTCTTAATAAGGAATCTCGGATTTGTTTTTCGTCAAGTAAAACACTTGACGAAAAGAGAGACGCAGCCGGTGGAAGTGGGGCCGGCTGTTTTTTTGCGCCCCGCGTGGCCCACCGCCGGGTCGGCTGCCGTCCATCCGCCACTCCCTCCCTTAATTTGTGAAGGTTCTCCCGATTTATCCTTCGTCCCGGACCGGCCGCGTCGCTGCGTCCATTCCGGCTTGACATAAGTACGAATTCGTACTAAAATAGGAAGCACCCCAGAGAAAGGGAGGGAATAGGATGGAGGATGGATATGCTGCGATACGGCAGCTGTTTGCCGCGGTGGATCTCATCGGCGGCAGCTATGCGGCCATCGCCCGGCAGCTGGGGATCACCGAAAATGCCCTGGCCCTGTTCTATGCGCTGGACGACGGCGGGGATCACGCGCAGGTGGACATCTG
>CASGDD010000123.1 GCA_949300115.1 uncultured Oscillospiraceae bacterium
TTCACCGCCCGCGCGCCGGGGGCTTATGGGGGTGACGGGGGCGGTGCCTGGTGCCAATTTTTAATTGCCACCCCCGCCCCGCCCCCGGACACGCCACACCAGGATCGTCCCCCGTCACACCGGAAACTGCGGGACCGGGGCGGCGATGCGGCCGCCCCGGTCCCGGAAGCAGATCGATCTATCGCGCGCGTGCGGCTAACGCCTGCTGCGGCGCTTGGCAGCCGCGCCTGCCGCTGCGGCCGCGCCGATGCCTGCCGCGATCGCGGCTATCGCCACAACCCCATCCGCGGAATCGCCCGATGCCGCCAGCCCGGTCTTTCCGGAGCCCTTGCCGGAATCCTTGCCGGGGTCCCCGGATCCCGGATCGGCCGGAGCGGCGGCTTCGACCGTCGGGGTCATCGTGGCTTGCCCGACGATGGCGACCATCTGCTCGGCCTTGGCAGCATCGCCGTTCTCCCACTCGGGAGCGGCTCCGACGGCCTCCCACTTGACGAACCGGTAGCCGTTGTCGGGCTGGGCGCCGATCTGGATCTCCGCACCGTAGAGCACATGCTCCAGGACGCTGACGCGCTCGCCGGTGGAGGGCTGGATCATCCATGCCCAGACGTTGTCCGTCTGGGCCACCTTGACGGTATGGAAGTTCATCGTGAACAGTGACGGCCCAAGGTCGATGACCTCGATCACCGCGGCGCCGGCAGTCTCGTAGCCCGCGCCGAAGTCGAGGGTGTAGGTTCCCGCCGGAAGATCCCGTGCGAAGCGGTAGTAGCCGACGTGGCTGCCGTCGAGCCACTCCTGCGCCGCGTACTCGGTGCCGTCGGCGGCGATTGCCTTCACGCCCTCGATACCGGCGGCAGCGGCACCGTTGTCGGTGACGAGCAGCACGCTGTTCTCGGTTCCGATGACCACGCGCTGCGAGGCGCCTTCGACGGCGAAGTTGTCGCCGATGGAGACATCGCCGGTGGAATAGGTCCAGACCCCCAGGAAATCAGTGCCGAAGTCGCGTTCGGCATAGGTCAGCTTACCGCCCTCGACGGCCCCGATGTTGGGATCGCCGATAACGACATGGTTGCCCTGCAAGTCCTCGGCCTGCGAGACGAACTGGATGGCCACATCGGTGCCCTCGATGGTCAGGGAGGGGGCGCCCTTGAGGATCAGGTTGCCGGCGAGGGAGCCCTTACGGATGACATTGAGGCTGATGCCCTTGGTGCTTTCAGTGCTGTCGCCCAAGGCGGTGACGCTGGAGCCGTCCACCGTGAGGTCGCCGTCGGTGACGGTGATGGCGGTATCCCAGATACCGACTCCCTCGACGCGAAGAGTGGACCCCTGGACCAGCATATCCCCGAGGATCTCGATGACATGCCCGGAGCTGGAGGCGCTGACATTGGAGCCGCCGGTTATCTCGAGGCCCTTCATCGCGTGAATCGCGCCGGAAGCGTCAACGTCCATGGTGACCTCGGAGCCCACCAGCGCTGCCGTGCTCCAGAACTCCACGCCGGAGCCGCTGACGATGACCTCGGTCCCCGAGATCGTCACGTCGCCGGTGAAGTTGGCGGCAAGGCTGTCGCCCGGCGTCGCATTCTCGGTTCCGAGCTTGACCTGGGCAGCGTCGGCGATGTTGGTGGATCCCATGACGACGAGCCCCTCGGAGCTTCCGGTGGTGGCCACGGTGGAGCCGCCGGTGATCACGAGGTTGCCGTTGACGAACGTGCCGGCGTATCCGTCGTTGACGGCGCTGACGTTGAGCTCGACTCCGCTTTGGATGCTGAGGTCGCCCACACAGTAGATGCCCGCGTTCAAGCTGCCCTCGCCCCTGATGGAGGCGCTGGCCGTATCGTCGCCGGTGATGGTGAGGTCGCCCTCGCAGTAGATCGCGGCGAGAAGGTCGCTGGAGCTCGCGGACGGGGCGGCGCTCACGATGGTGCTCTCGCCCTTGAGATGGATGGTGGCGCCGTCAGGCACGACGATCGCCGCGTTGGCGTCCTTCATGTCCGCCACCTGGATATCCGCCCCCTCGAGCGTGAGCGTCCCGGCGGATCCCGCCGGATCCCAACTCCACCCGTCGCCTGAGCTCTGCGCAGTGGGATCGACGATCTCCACCGGCTCGGTCACCGTCGCAGCCGAAGCAGACGGCGCCGATACGGTCAACCAGAAGACCGACATCGCGCCGGCAAAGAGCATCGCGAGCAGCAGGGATGCCAGGCCCCGCGCCGTCCTCGAAACACCGATACCGCTCATCATGCACCTCCGCTTTCGATTCGCCCCAGGGCCTTGACGACGTCGCGGCCGACCGAAACGCGCCTTGGGAACCGGGCCCTGCGCATCGATTCATGCGCAGGAAAATCGTATACGAGATGCACCGGGTCGCATCCACCCTTTGCGGGCCCAAAATGGGGGTTATTTTAATGGGTACGACCCGGGTGACACATTGTAAATGTGACACCTGGTCCGTCCCCTGACACATCCCCGACACCGCCAACGAAAAAAGCCCCG
>CASGDD010000124.1 GCA_949300115.1 uncultured Oscillospiraceae bacterium
TGTCGAAGCTGATCCGCCCCGCCTCCATCAGCGTCCGCATCTTCTCCCGCAGCCGCCGGGTGGTCTCGGGCAGTACCGCCTCCTCGTTGTAGCATGGGATCACCAGATACAGTTTGGTGGCCATCCCAATTCCTCCTTTAAAATAGAAACCTGAAAAGTTACGAACTCATCTTGAATCCGTGCCATCCATATCCGTGCCATCCATGCGGCCAGCTCATCCTGGACGCCGAAAGCCGAAAGCCGGCAGGGCGGCGGGAGCGCACCGGCCTATGCCAACGCACAGGCCGCGGCAATGACCGATGGCAGCCATCTACCGCCTCTCCTCCCCCTGTTCCCCCTCGGGGTTCCCATCCTCTCTCGCCAGCTCCACCGGCTCGTCGTCGACCATCAGCCCTTCCAGCCGCAGCTCCGGCCGGGGGGCGGGGGTGGGCTCGGGCGGCGCTTCCGCCGCCTCATTGACGGTGGGATCGATGGGATCGGGCGGGGCCGCGGGGAGCGCCGCCGGATTGGCCGACATGTCGAACGGATTGCCGGCGCGGACGGCGTCAGGATCGAAGCCGGGGTCGGGCTCGCCGCCGCCATGTCCCGTCCGCTTGAGGATCAGGTTGACGAGGATATAGACCGCCAGCAGCAGAACCGCCCCGATCGTAATCAGCAGACCGGCGTGCAGGCCGGGGGTCACATAGCTGAACTCGATGAGATTGTCGCCCGCCGGCACCCGCACCGCCATCATGCCGGCGCTGACCTTCTCGACCGTCACCGGCTCCCCATTGACGGTGGCCGACCAGCCGGATTCGTAGGGGACGGTGAAGAAGACGAGGTTGTCCCGCTCGAGGTTGATGCGGGCGGTAAACCGGTCGCCATCGGCGGTAAATGCATAGCAGGCGGACGCCGCCCGGTCCTCACAGTCGGCGAGATAGGCCGATTCACTGAAATTGCTGCGCAGGCGGCGGGGAATCTCCTCGAGGATATCCCCATAGCGCGCGATCTGCTCGTCGCTCAGCATCACCGCCCGCATCAGCAGGAATTCGCGGGAATACTCCGAGGTGTCGTAGAAATCCTCCTCGGTGACATAGTAGTCGTAGGTAAAGCCCATCGGGACGAAGTATTCGTTCTCGTAGATGTCAAAGCCGTTCTGGTTGTCCCAGAAGACGAAGCCGGGCATCTCGGGATCGACCCCCTTGCGCTCATCGACAAAGAGGTAGCGCACCGACAGCAGCCCCCGAAGGCCGTAATATTCCGGCTCGGGCCGGGAGCCGACATCCCGGGTGACCCCGACGGCCGGGAAGAACTCCATGATCGACCCGGGGACAACCGAGTGGAAGGTCTGGATGTTGGGCAGGTTCCAGAACATCGCCTGGTTGTCCATCCCCTCGTAGACGTCCACCCGGTAGAAGGTGTCGTCGGGCAGGTCGAGATGCTCTGCGCCATGGATGCCCTGGTTGATGATAAACTTCGAGTCGTTCGAGACGAGCTTGCCCCAGGCAAGATAGGTCCAGCCGTAGAGCAGGGTGATCGCGCAGATGAGGCAGATGCCCGCCCGGAAGATGCTCCGCCCCTGCCGTCTGAGCTGGAGGATGTAAGCCAGCGCCCCCAGCGAGACGACCGCAATCGCGGTATACAGCCAGAGCAGCCCCGGCTCCTGCGCCAGGCCGATGGTCACCCCCTCCTCCTCGAAGGTGGGCGCCAGCCCGACCGCCAGCGCCATGATGAGGGTGGCGCGCAGCGTGTACTTAAAGCCGGTCTCGAGATCGACATCGCTGTCCTCCAGCGCCTTGACCGAGACGAGGGCGAGCATGAGGGTGAACATATAGTACCAGCGGGAGTAGGTGGAGGCGTTCATCAGGTAGAAAAACGCCTGCAGGCCGGGCACAAAGGCGATGACCGTGCAGATGACCACCATCCGCTTGGCCCAATGCCCCTTCTTCGACCGGACAAAGGCGACCGCCCCCGCAATCGACATCACCGGCAGGAAGCCGGCCACCGACATCCATTTGACCCCCGCGTCGGGGAAGAAGTTGGGCCGGGAGGGCAGGTCGGGCGGGAAGAGAAACGCCTGCAAAATCGCCGGGTAACGCTGCGGCTCCCAGTAGAGCAGCAGATCCCAGCCGTCCATCAGATTGTCGATGCGGGGATTCCCTAAAATCATCAGGATGGAGGGCAGCAGCAGCACCGCCGACATCGCAAAGCCGATCACCGACTCGAAGGCGAGCGAGCAAAATTTCCCCGGTGTCAGCCGGATCTCCCGCGTCAGCATCCGCACGACAAAGTAGAGGATGACAAAGACCACCTCGCCGACAAAGAAGACATAGTTGACCATCGCGTTGAGGCAGACGGCGAAGGCAAAGACCCCCTTGCGCCCGTTGACCATCGCCTCCTCGAGAGCGATGAGCAGGAAGGGGAAGAGCGCCATGACATCGTGGAAGTGGTTAAAGAAGATGTTGTAGACCGAAAAGCCGGAGAGCGCGTAGAGCAGCCCGCCCAGCACCGCATAGCGCTGGTTGACGACAAACCGTTTGATAAAGCCATAGCCGCCGGCCGCCATGACACCCATCTTGATGCAGAGCAGCGGCGCCATCAGATAGGGGGTCCATTCGGCCGGGAAGGGCACCGACAGCCAGAAGAAGGGGGACCCCAGCAGGTAGAAGCTGAAGGAGGCGATGAAGTTGGTGCCGAGGTCGAGGTGCCAGTTCCAGAAATATTCCCCCGACTTGAGCGCCCGGTTGGCCAGCTGATAGAAGGGGATCTGCTGGACGTTGAAGTCCCCCAAAAAGGTGAAGATCCCGCTGTCGTAGATCAAAAAGGGGAGAAAAAGCAGAAACGCCGTACCCGCCGCAAGGCCGAAAACCCTGCCGTACTGTGTCCGTGATTCGCTGCGCATCCGCATTGCCGAACCCACTCCTCTCTGTCGTGCCTGTTCCCTCTATGGACAGGGTGTCCATTTTCCGCCCGTCCGATTGCACCCGCCGCCATGGCCGGGCGCCGTCTATCCCGCGTATGTGTGGCTATTATAGCATCTTCCCCCCTCCCCTGCAATCCGGCCCGGGTAAAGGGGGCCGCAAAAAGCGAAAATAGAAAATGAGCATACAGGTGTATGGATGAGAAAAAACGAGTATAAGAGAGATTTCGAAAAACATATGAAAATCCGGCGAAAAATCCCTTGACAAGCCCTTTCCCCGGGTGGTATGATGGGGGCCGTGACAGATCCGCCCCCAGGCTTTCTTTGTCTGTACGGGCGAAAACACGCGGCGTCCCTTTGGCGGACGCGGAAACGAAACGAGGAGGTACCCCATCATGTCCACTACGATGCCCAAGGCCAACGAGCCGCGCAAGTGGTATATCCTGGATGCGGCGGACAAACCGCTGGGCCGGGTTGCGGCGACGGCTGCGAGCCTGCTGCGCGGCAAGCATAAGCCCATCTTCGCGCCGCATGTTGACTGTGGTGACAGCGTCATCATCATCAACTGCGAGAAGGCGGTTCTGACCGGCAACAAGCTCACCCAGAAGTATTACCGTCATCACACCGGCTGGATCGGCAATCTCAAGGAGATCCGCTACGACAAGCTGATGGCCACCCGTCCGGAGTTCGCGATGACGCTGGCGGTCAAAGGCATGCTGCCCGACACCACCCTCGGCCGCACCGCGCTGACCCGTCTGCGCACCTACCGCGGCGCCGAGCACAAGCAGCAGGCCCAGAAACCCGAAGTCTACGAGATGTAATGGAGGAGGCGAGCAGTTATGTATGAATCCAGACCTTATTTCTACGGCACCGGCCGTCGGAAACACTCGGTAGCCCGCGTCCGCCTGTATCCCGGCTCGGGCAAGATCACCATCAACGGCCGCGACATCGACGATTATTTCGGCCTTGATACCCTCAAGCTCATCGTCAACCAGCCGTTCGTTGTCACCGGCAGCGAAGGCCGCTTTGACATCGAGTGCACCGTCCGCGGCGGCGGCGTGACCGGCCAGGCCGGCGCCATCCGTCACGGTCTCGCCCGCGCGCTGCTGCAGGCGAACGAAGAGAACCGCGCCGAGCTCAAGAAAGCCGGCTTCCTCACCCGCGATCCTCGCATGAAGGAGCGCAAGAAATACGGTCTCAAGGCAGCCCGTCGCGCTCCCCAGTTCAGCAAGCGTTAGTTTGTCCGTATCTTTCGCGATCAAGGTACCGCCCAGCAGGGCGGTACCTTTTTTCTATCCACAAATCGAAAGGAGCCGGCGCGAGGCCGGCTCCTTGCTGTTCGTCTTGAGATCGATCCTGCTGCAGGCGGGGATCGATCGTTCCTCTCCGCCGCGTCCCGGCGGGAAATTAGGCGTTTGCCTTGGTTCCCAGGCTGTCGATGATCGTGATGACCAGCCCGCGGATGCTGTTTTCGGTCGTGCGGTAGGGGGCGATGCGCAGGGTATAGTGCCGCCCGTTCATCGCGGTGACCTCGCGATCGATCGACAGGAGATCCTTGAGCACCGTCCGGCAATCCTTCTCGATCGCCTCGTCGGGGAAGCTGTGGGCAAAGATCTGGATGGGGCGGCCGATGTCATGCTCCATCAGCTGGAATTCCCGTCCGACATATTCGGTGAACTTGCGGATATTGAGGTTGCTGTCGACAAAGAGGATGCCGATCATCGTCGAGGAGAGGAAGTTGGAGAGGTCGTTGGTCATCATCGTCAGCTCGTCCAGCTTGAGCTGGTGTTCGGTGTTGACGGTGTAGAGCTC
>CASGDD010000125.1 GCA_949300115.1 uncultured Oscillospiraceae bacterium
AAGGCCAAGGAGTACCTTGCCCAGTCGAACTACAACGGACAGCCGTTGAAACTGCTGGTCAACGCCGGTACCCCCGAGGAGCGTGCCGCCCAGATCGTCCAGGGCCAGCTGCTCGCCATTGGCATCAACGTAGAAATTTCCGCGGTTGACTCGGGTACAGCGACCGCTGCCAACCAGGCCGGTGAGTTTGACATCCACATCAGTACCACCACCGGCAGCCTCAACGACGTCTCCACCCTCAACAGCTTCTACTGCGTGCAGGATACCATGGGCCCGTGGTATGAGAACTGGGAGGAGCTCGAGAACATCTGCCTCGAGGCGAACGTCGCCTCCGGCCAGGACCGCAAGGATCTGATGGCAGAGCTCGCCAACATCGTCAACGAGAACGCCTACGACGTCCCGCTGATGGTCAAGGATGCCTGTATCGCCTTCAACAAGAATCTGCAGGGCATGACCCTCAACACCAACGGCACCTGGCGTGTTTCCGACTGGAGCTGGGCGGCCTAGCGCTTCCCCGCCACCGGGGGATACCCCCGCAATCATCCACCCATAAGCTGGAAAGGCCTGCACGGGAGCTTCCCCGCAGGCTTTTTCCAAAGGAGGGACACCATGCTCAAATATGTATTCAAACGGATCCTGCTGCTGATCCCGGTCGTCATCGGCATCACCTTCCTCGTCTACTTTGTGCTGTCGATCTCTCCGGGCGACCCGGCGGTCATGATGCTGCCGCCCACCGCGACCCTCGAGGAGATCGAGGCCAAGAGGGAGGAGCTCGGGCTCAACGACCCGGTCATCCTGCAGTATCTAAGCTACATGGCCAAAGCGATTCAGGGCGACTTCGGCGTCTCCTGGTATCAGGGCTTTGACGTGCTCGACGAGTTCTCCCACCGCCTGCCCTATACCCTCACCCTCGCCTCGCTGGCGACGGTCGTCGCCGTCTGCATCGGCATCCCGGCCGGCGTCTACGCCGCCGTGCGGCACAACGCGCTGCCCGACTACATCATCACCTTCCTCTCGCTGATCCTCTCGGCCGCGCCGACCTTCTGGCTCGGCATGATGTACCAGCTGCTCTTTTCCTTAAGGCTCGGCTGGTTCCCGGCGTCGGGCGCGAGCTCCTGGCTCTGTTTCGTCCTGCCCATCATGTCGCTGGCGGGCAGCCAGCTCGCCGGCAACAGCCGCATGACCCGTACCTGGCTGCTGGACACCATCCGTTCGGACTATGTCCGCACCGCCCGCGCCAAGGGCAACAAGGAGTTTACCGTCATCGTCAAGCACGCGCTGCGCAATTCGCTGCTGCCGGTCATCACCCAGATCGGCGTCGGATTTTCCACCATCGTCGGCGGCTCGCTGGTCGCTGAGACGGTCTACGCCTTCCCCGGCATCGGCTCCTTCCTCAGCGCGGCGGTCAAGACGAAGGACATCCCCATCGTCGTCGGCTGTATCATCATCGTCTCGATTATCGTAGGCATCACCAACCTGGTGGTCGATCTGCTGTACGCGGTGGTCGATCCCCGTGTGCAGTTTGAGAAGTGATCGAAAGGAAGGTGAATCAGATGGCAACCGCAACCGCTGCTGCCCGCGTCAAATCCAACAAAAAGAGCCAGTGGAACCTCGTCTGGATCCGCTTCCGCAAAAACAAGCTCGCGATGCTCGGCCTGATCGTGCTCTGCGCGCTCATGCTGCTCTGCCTGTCGGCACCGCTCTACATCGACTATTCCAAGGTCATCACCCAGAGTATCATCGACGCCTTCCAGTCCCCCAGTCTGGAGCATCTGTTCGGCACCGACCAGTTCGGCCGTGACCTCTTTGCCCGCATCATCTACGGCGGCCGGATCTCCCTGTTTGCCGGACTGCTCACCACCGCGATCGCCTTTGTCATGGGCATCGCACTGGGCGGGAGCGCCGGCTACTTCGGCGGCGTCACCGATACGATCATCATGCGCTTCTGCGACGTGCTGATGTCGGTGCCCGGCGTGCTGCTCTCGATGACCATCGTCGCCGCGCTCGGCCAGGGCCTCTTTAAGATGCTCATCGCCCTCAGTGTCGCCCAGATTCCCCGCCAGGCGAGAACGGTGCGCGCGGCGGTTATGACGCTGCGCGGCCAGGAGTTTATCGAGGCCGCCCGCTGCTGCGGGACCGGCAATGTGCGCATCCTCTTAAAGCACATCCTGCCCAATATCCTGGGCCCGCTGGTCATCAGCGTCATGCAAAGCCTCGGCGGCACCATCCTCTCGATCGCGAGCCTCGGCTTCCTCGGCATCGGCATCGCGCCGCCGACCCCCGAATGGGGCACCATTATCTCGGAGAACCAGTCGAGTCTCATGTACTATCCTCACCTTGGGATCATCCCCGGCCTGTTCATCGTTGTCGCGGTGCTAAGCCTCAACTTCATCGGTGACGGCCTGCGCGACGCGCTCGATCCCAAGCAGAAGAACTGAGGTGACAGGATGGAAAAGCTGCTTTCAGTCAAGGACCTTTATGTCAACTACAACACCGATGAAGCGGTGGTTCACGCGCTCAACGGCTTCTCGCTCGACGTCTACAAGGGCGAGACGATGGGCTTGGTCGGCGAGACCGGCGCGGGCAAAACCACCATGTGCCTAAGCGTCCTCCGGCTCCTGCCCGAGGAGGTCGGGGAGATCGTCAGCGGGGAGATCCACTACCGGGATATCGACATCCTCGCAGCCTCGAAGGAGCAGATGCGTTCGCTGCGCGGCGCCGAGATCTCGATGATCTTCCAGGACCCGATGACCAGCCTCAACCCCATCATGACGGTGGGCGACCAGATCAAAGAGGTGCTCGATCTCCACTTCTCCGAGATGAGCGAGAAGGAGAAGAACGCGCGGGTGGACAACATTCTAAGCCTCGTCGGCATCGCGCCGGAGAGGAAGGATCAGTAT
>CASGDD010000126.1 GCA_949300115.1 uncultured Oscillospiraceae bacterium
CCCGACCCCATATAGATTTTTCTGGGGGGATGTGATAGAATAATCCCGTCCGATCCAATCGAGGAAGGGAGAGAACGACATGAACCAGAAACAGATGGAGGTCTACAGCTACCTCGCGCAGTATCTCGGGATGCGGCTGGATACCCTCGGCGGCGCGATCTACGGCGAACGCGGCGGCTTCGGCCTGACCATCTATCCACTCAACGCTAATCAGCCCTACGCGCTAGTCATTCGAACCGCCGCCACCCGCGCGGCCGGGCCGCTCAGCCGGGAGGAAACCCGCGCGTTCGAGCAGATGACCCCCTCGGTCAGCGCCCTGCGGCAGGAGGGCTACCGGGTGACGGTGATGCTCAAAAAGATCCGCAAACCGGAAAAGCTGCTGCAGGCGCTCGGCGGCGCGATCGACGCGCTGGTGCGCTTTCTGACCCAGGCGGGTTTCCAGAGCTGCTGCCAGACCTGCGGCCGGACGGGCGGCACCGAAAGCTGCTATGTCGGCGGCAGCTACCTGCAGCTCTGCCCCGACTGCTTTGCCGCCTTCCAACAGAATCAGATGACCCATCAATCGATGCAGGCGCAGAAGAGGGAAAATCTTTTAGGCGGCATCGTCGGCGCCCTGCTCGGCAGCCTGATCGGCGTCGCCTGTATCATCCTGCTCAGCCGGATGGGCTATGTCGCCGCCCTCTCGGGCATCGTCATGGCCATCTGTACCCTCAAAGGCTATGAGATGCTCGCCGGCAAGCTCTCCCGCCGGGGCATCGTTCTGTCGGTGATCCTGATGCTGGTGATGACCTTTGTGGGCGACCAGCTGGATTGGGCGATTGTCGTCGCGCAGGAGTTCTATGTCGACTTCTTCACCGCCTTCCGCGCCGTCCCGCTGCTGTTGGCCGAAGGGATCATCGATCTGGGCAGCTATCTTGCCAATCTGCTGCTCATCTACCTCTTCCTGCTCCTCGGCATGGTCCCGACGATTATGAATACCCTCCGCAATCAGCGGCTGCAAAATCAGCTCTATCGTCTTCCCTCTGCCGCCTCCCCTGCCCCGCAGGAGGTTTCACGTGAAACACCCGAACGGTAACCGCGCCGGGAAATCCATCGCCCCGCCCGGATGGGATGGGCGGCCGGGCCGCATCCAGGCGCTCCGGCGGCGGGGGCTCTAAAAACCCGATCTTCCCTGCCGCGTCCGCGCGCCCCATCCCCCATCCAAATAGCCAAAAGCTGCAAAAAGGGCATCGCAAGGATGCCCTTTTCGCTCGACATTGGGGAATGATGGGTGTGTGATCGTTCCTATAGAACCCCGCCCGCAGGGATGGGGGCGGAGGGGGAACCGAAAGACTAACCGCGCGGCGGCCGCTCGGACGATACCGGTCCGGGCGGCGTCGGACGGCGATGGAGCGAGGCGCGGGGGATGCGGACGAGATATTCGAGACATTCCTCCTTCTCCTCGACCAGCGCCACCGCCTCGATGCCCGAACGGCGCATGGTATCCACCGCCTTGTTGATGGTGTTGACAAACAGCCGGACATCCTTGACCACCAGCTGGCGGCTGCCCCGATGTTCCGGTTGGGCGGGCAGCTCGGGCGGTGTGAGCTGCATATCGATGAGCTGGTCGGTCTCGGCGACATTGAGCCCCCGTTCGATGATCCAATCGAGCATCCGGCTGCGCAGCTCCTCATCCTCAATCCGCAAAAGTGCTCTGGCGTGCCGTTCGCTGAGCCCCGCCTTTTCAATCCGCTCCCGCTCCCCCGCCGAAAGGCGCAGCAGCCGCAGCTTGTTGGCGATGGTCGACTGTGCCTTGCCCAGCCGCCGGGCCGCCTCCTCCTGGCTGAGCCCGAACCGGTCGATCAACAGCGCAATCCCTTCCGCCTCCTCGAAGCAGCCGAGATCCTGCCGCTGGAGATTTTCCATCAGCGCGAAGAGGGCCGCCTGTTCGCTGTCGGCGTCGAGAATCAGGCAGGGCACCCGGTCGCATCCGGCCAGCCGGGCCGCGCGATACCGCCGCTCCCCCGCGATGATTTCATACCGTCCCTCTTCCCCGCTCTCCCGCACGGTCAGCGGCTGCAAAATCCCATTCTCCGCGATGCTGTCAGCCAGCGACCGCAGCTCGTCCGGATCAAAATGCCGCCGGGGTTGGCTCGGATTGGGCAGCAGCCGATCCACCTCGATCAACACCACCCGCCCAATCGTCTTGAGCTTGGAAAAGATCCCCATGCTCCGCGCCCCTTCCCCCGGCCTGTCCCGGTC
>CASGDD010000127.1 GCA_949300115.1 uncultured Oscillospiraceae bacterium
GCAATCGCCTTGTGGGCGACCTCGACCGCGTGCGCGTCGTTGTAGGTCGGCTTCTGGCCCATCTCGGTGCCCTCGAAGGTCACCGTGCAGCCCATCATCTCGGCGGTATGGGTGAAGACCTCCTTGAGCACCTCCATCGCGTGCTGGCCTTCCTCGACGTCGAAGAAGCGCAGGGTGCCCTTGATGGTGGCGGTGTCGGGGAAGACGTTGGAGACGCCGCCCGCCTCGATGGTGGTCAGGCCCAGCGTGACCCGCTTGCTGACATCCAGCCGGTTCTCGAAGGCGCTCGCCGCGTTCGGGAACATCATCGCCGCCGCGAAGGTCGGGTTGATCGAACGGTCGGGACGGCTGCCGTGGCCGCCGCGGCCATGGACCACCGCTTCAATCAGCGCGTTGCCCGCCTGACGGGGGCCGGGCGACAGATCGATCTTGCCGGTCTCGAGCAGCACGCAGGTGTGCATGCCCCAGGCGTGGTCGATCGGATATTTCTCGAGGTGGCGCATGATATCCGCGATGCCGGTGCCGGCCTCCTCGCCCTCCTCAAAGACAAAGTAGAGCACACCCGACAGCTCGTCCTTCATCTCATAGAGGATCTTCATCGCGCCCAGCAGCATGGCGGTGTGGGCATCGTGCCCGCAGGCGTGCATGACACCCGGATTCTCCGAGCAGACCACACGCGGCCCGGCGAGGTTGTTCGGGCTCTCCTGGATGGGCAGGGCGTCGATGTCGGCGCGCAGCATGACATGCTTGCCCGGACGTCCGGTGTCGAGGATGGCAATCTGGGCGGTGTGCGCGGCCTCGTCGACCGGCAGCCCCAGCTTGTCGATCTCGGCGCGGATGTACGCCTTGGTCCCGAACTCGTGCGCGGAAATCTCGGGATGCTGGTGGAAATAACGGCGGCACTGAACCAGGTAGGGCATTTCGGCCTTGACCCGTTCAATCAGCTGTTCGCGGTTCATGATGGATGCCTCCTTTGTTAGGTCATCAAACTTTAGAGAGCAGACGCGCACCCGCGCGGCCTCTAGAGATAAGCATAGCGGAATGCGGGGGCGCTGTCAATTGCACAGATGTCGAAAATATCTTTATTTTTTGCACATCCTTGACGCCGCTCGGTTCATCCTGTATAGTAAGACTGCACAACTTTTGTGCGGGCATTCACGGCACGCCCCCCTTCCCATCACAAATTGAAAGGAGTTTCCACCATGCAACTCATGCAAAAACCCCTGCGATGGATCTCGGTTGTCCTCTGTCTCTGCCTGCTGCTTGCAGGCTGCGCGCCCGCCGCCGAGGAGAGCAGCTCCCAGGCCGCGAGCAGTACCCCCGCATCCAGTGAAACCTCCGAAAGTGCCGCCGTCTCCAGCGAAGCCCAGACCGCTTCGGCCGGCAAGGCGGACAAGACCACCCTCGTCTACGGCCTCAACACCGAGCCGGGCAAGCTCGATCCCCAGAACAACAGCGTGCTGTCGGGGATGGTTGTCGCCAAACAGATCTATGAGCCACTCATCGACAAGGACCCCGAAACGGGTGAATTTGTCCCCCGCCTCGCCACCGAATGGGAGTGGGTGGACGACACCCACCTGCGGATGAAGCTGCGGGAGGATGTCACCTTCCACGACGGCACCCCCTTCACCGCCGAGGACGTCAAGTTTACCATCGGCCGCTTCCCCGACGGCGCGGCGACCGGGTCGCTCTTCTCCGCCTTCGATCCGGAGAACACCGTCGTGGAGGACGATTACACCATCACCATCGCCTTCAAGTTCGCCTGCGCGCCCGCCCTCAACTTTTTAACCAACGGCCGCGCCTACATCGTCTCGAAGGACTATGTCGAGGCGAACGGCGAGGAGAGCCTCAACCAGTCGGGCATGGGCACCGGCCCCTACGCCTTCAAGGAATGGGTCATCGGTTCCCACCTGATGCTCACCCGCTATAACGACTACTGGGGCGGCGCGCCCGCCATCGAAAACCTCACCGTCCGCTTCATCGTCGAGGACTCGGCCCGCATGGTCGCGCTCGAGACGGGTGAAATCGACATCGGCAGCGAGCTGCAGGCGGTCGATATCGAGCGGATTATGAACGGCGAGGTGCCGGGTGTCGTCGGCTACACCTCCCCCTCCTACAAGGTCTGGTATCTCGCCTTCAACGAGAACTTCGAGCCGTTCCAGAAGCGGGAGGTCCGTCTCGCCATCGCCCACGCGGTCGACTGGGAATCGGCCTGTGAGGCCGCCGGCGGCTCGGCCATCCTGCCGGCCGACAGCGCCCTGGCCAAGACGGTCTTCGGCTATGAATCCCAGGGGCTCTACGAATATGACCCCGAGCTTTCCAAACAGCTGCTGGCCGAAGCGGGCTATCCCGACGGCTTTGAGGTCACCTACATCTCCTCCCAGGTGCCGGTCGACATCCGGATGACCGAGATTGTGCAGGAATATCTCGCGCAGGTCGGCATCGTCATGACCGTCGAGTCGGTCGACTCGGCCACCTGGTTGGGCGCCCAGCAGAACGGCACCGCCAACTTCACCACCGGCAACATGACCGCCAACACCGGCGACCCGGTGCACACCCTCTCGAACGTCCAGAAGGACAGCCCCTACATCTCGCTGCGCAAGCAGGACGAGAAGTTCAACGAGCTCTATGAGGCGGGCCTGCGCGAACTGGACGAGGAGAAGCGCCTGGCCATCTACAGCGAGCTGCAGAAGTACATCTTCGACGAGGCGCTGCAGGTGCCGATGTATGAGCAGATCATCACCTACGGCGTGCGCGACTATGTCCAGGGCTTCATCCCCGATCCCGGCGTCCAGCTGGATTTCCGGCTGATGTCGATCGCCTAGCCCCCTCCCGTCCGTGATGCGCCGCCCATGCCCAAACCGCATAAACCGTCAGGGCACCCGGTATCCTCCCGATACCGGGTGCCCTTTTCGCTCGGGAAGGCCTATCTCCATCCCATGCCCCACCGCCCGGCGCCATCCGCCCTGGGGGATAAAAAATACCCGGTATCCCACCGATACCGGGTATCCTTCTGCCCCCGCGGCTCCCTCAGGCGCGCTCGGCTTCCGCCTCCATCCGCTCGTAGCCGGCAATCCAGTAGCCGTCGCGGCCGTTCTCCTTGGCCCGGTAGAGCGCCGCGTCCGCCCGCCGGTAGATCTCGTCCGAGCTCTCCCCCGCCGCCACCGGCACCGCGCCGGCGCTGCAGGAGACGGTGGATTCGCCGCAGGCGATCTGATGGAATCCCTCCATCAGCCGGAAGAGGATGGCGTCCAGCCGCTCCCGGCTGAGCGCCAGGTGGAGGAAGACGACGAATTCGTCGCCGCCCAGCCGCCCCACCGAGCCGATCCCCTCGAAGGTCGTCTCCAGCCGGGCCGCAATCTCATAGAGGATGCGGTCCCCCTCGGGATGGCCGTACCGGTCGTTGATCTGCTTGAAGCGGTCGACATCGAGGATGATGAAGTAGTACTTCGCCGCCCCGGCGGGCGGCAGCCGCCGCATCGCACGTTCCATCGTCTCGAAAAAGCCGCTGCGGTTGAAGACGCCGGTCAGCCCGTCGAGATGGGCCTCATAGCTGTGGTAGGCGGCGTACCGCTGGACAAAGATGAGGGTCAGCAGCACCAGCAGGGTCAGCGAGAGGATGCCCAGCAGAAACTGGATCTGCAGATGCATCAGATCGACATAGGCCTCCCCCGACAGGACGATGTCATGCTGCCGCAGCATGACATTCATCCGCTGGACAAAGTAGATGGCCACCGCGCCGGCAAAGAGGGTCATCAGCGTGACAGCCGCAATCCGGAAGATCCGGGCGGAGGACTTCGGCCGGTACGCCCGGTCGGAGGCCGCCATCCGCCGGCGGTAGCGCCGGAAGGCGTGGATATTCCAGATCCGCCAGCAGATGAGACAGAGCGCGGCGCTCCCCACCATCGCGATGAGGTTGTTGAGCTCGAAAAATTCATGGAACGCGCTGCCGACGCCCAGCCCCAATTCGGGGAAGAGCAGCGCCATCCCGGCGTAGACCAGCACCGAGTGGAGCGTCTTGCCGAAGAAGGAGACAAACCCAATCCAGAACATCCGGTGGCGGGGCCGGTGCCGCGCCGCGAGATAGCAAAGCCCGATCAGCAGCCCGAAGAGGGCGCGGGCGCCCACGCTCAGCAGCAGGCTGGCGAGCGGCTGTCCGCTCGAAAAGGGGGAGAAGACGGCGTCGCCCGCCGAAACGTAGGAGGCGGACGCCTTCCACATGCTGGCCATGCCAAAGGCAACCCCCACCACCGTCGCGTCCAGCGGCCCCAAAAGGCAGCCGGCAACCAGGATGGGGATATAGGCGGTTGTGAGCGAGACCGGCTCGATGTGGATGTAGCCCAGAAAAGAGAAGGACATCAGCAGCTCGATGGCCACCAGCCCGGCCAGCAGATAGCCCCGGAAGGGCCGCTCACACCCGTCCGCCGTCCAGATCATACGCAGCTTCTTCCCCAAAACCGCTCGCCCCTCGCCCCGTTTTTGCCGCAAATATTAGAGTCTGTAAGTCAAGTATTGCCGTATTATTATAGCAGATTGCCCTCCCCTTTGCAACGTCTATTTCCGATCGCGCCCCCGTCCATGTCCGGATGCCCGCCCCCATCCACCAACGATCTGCAAAAAAATCCCCCGATTCGGTGTGAATCGGGGGATTCGTGATACAAACTATGCAGACGCTAGTGGGTGCGCGTGCGCATGCTTACTTCTTCGCCTTGATCGCAGCCTGGGCAGCGGCCAGACGGGCGATGGGCACACGGAAGGGGGAGCAGGAGACGTAGTTGAGTCCGGTCTCGAAGCAGAATTCGACCGAGCTGGGATCGCCGCCGTGCTCGCCGCAGATGCCGAGCTTGAGCTTCGGATTGGCGCTGCGGCCGAGCTTGCAGGCCATCTGCACCAGCTTGCCGACGCCCTTCTGATCGAGCTTGGCAAACGGATCGCTCTCGTAGATCTTCTTGTCGTAGTAGGCATCCAGGAAGGCGCCCGCGTCGTCACGGCTGAAGCCGAAGGTCATCTGGGTGAGGTCGTTGGTGCCGAAGCTGAAGAAGTCAGCCGAGGCGCCGATCTCGTCGGCGGTCAGCGCCGCGCGCGGGATCTCGATCATCGTACCGACCATGTAGTCCATCTTGACACCGCTCTCGGCAATGATCTTGTCGGCGGTCGTCTTGACGATGTTCTTGACATAGTCGAACTCCTTGACCTCGCCAACCAGCGGGATCATGATCTCGGGGACCATCGTCCACTCGGGATGACGCTTCTGGACCGCCAGCGCCGCCTCGATGACCGCGGTGGTCTGCATCTCGGCGATCTCCGGATAGCTGACCGACAGACGGCAGCCGCGGTGACCCATCATCGGGTTGAACTCGTGCAGCGAGGTGATGACCGCCTTGAGCTCTTCGACCGGCATGTTCATCTCCTTGGCCAGCGCGGCGATGTCCGCCTCGTCGGTCGGGAGGAACTCGTGCAGCGGGGGATCGAGGAAGCGGATGGTGACCGGGCGGCCCTCCATCGCCTCGTAGATGCCCTCAAAGTCGCCGCGCTGCATCGGGAGGAGCTTGGCAAGAGCCTTGCGGCGCTGCTCTTCGGTCTTGGAAACGATCATCTCACGCATCGAGGCGATGCGGTCGCTGTCGAAGAACATGTGCTCGGTGCGGCAGAGGCCGATGCCCTCGGCGCCGAACTTGAACGCCTGCTTGGCGTCGCGCGGGGTGTCGGCGTTGGTGCGGACCTGCATGGTGCGGGCCTCGTCCGCCCAGTTCATCAGCGTCTCAAACTGGCCGCTGATCGAAGCGTCGACCGTCGGGATGGCTTCGCCGTAGATGTTGCCGGTCGAGCCGTCGAGCGAGATGTAGTCGCCCTCGCGGATGGTCTGGCCACCCAGGGTGAAGACCTTCTTCTCCTCGTCGATCTGGATGTCGCCGCAGCCGGAGACACAGCAGGTGCCCATGCCGCGCGCGACAACGGCCGCGTGGGAGGTCATGCCGCCGCGGGCGGTCAGGATGCCCTGGCTGGCGTGCATACCCTCGATGTCCTCCGGCGAGGTCTCGAGACGGACCAGGATGACCTTCTCGCCGCGGGCGTTCCACTCGGCGGCGTCATCGGCGTTGAAGACGACACGGCCGCAGGCGGCACCCGGGGAGGCGGGCAGCGCCGAACCGATCGGCTTCGCCTTCTTGAGGGCGGCGGCGTCAAACTGCGGGTGAAGCAGGCTGTCGAGCTGCTTCGGATCGATCATCAGGACGGCCTCTTCCTTCGAGATCATCCCTTCGTCGACCAGATCGCAGGCGATCTTGAGGGCGGCGGCGGCGGTGCGCTTGCCGTTGCGGGTCTGCAGCATGTAGAGCTTGCCGTTCTCGATGGTGAACTCCATATCCTGCATGTCGCGGTAGTGGTTCTCGAGCTTCGCGACGATGTCGACAAACTGCTTGTAGATGTCGGGCATCGCCTGCTGGAGGGTGTCGATCGCCTGGGGGGTACGGATGCCGGCGACGACGTCCTCGCCCTGGGCGTTGATGAGGTACTCGCCGTACAGCTTGCGCTCACCGGTGGCAGGGTTGCGGGAGAAGGCAACGCCGGTACCGGAGGTGTCGCCCATGTTGCCGAAGACCATCGCCTGGACGTTGACGGCGGTGCCCCAGCTCGAGGGGATGTCGTTCATGCGGCGGTAGTAGATGGCGCGGGGGTTGTCCCAGCTGCGGAAGACGGCCTTGATGGCCTCCAGCAGCTGCTCCTTCGGATCCTGCGGGAAGTCGACGCCCTTCTGCTCCTTGTAGTAGGCCTTGAAGCGGCTTACCATCTCCTTGAGATCCTCGGCGTCCAGCTCGGTGTCCAGCTTGACGCCCTTCTTCTCCTTCATCTCGTCGATGATCTCCTCGAAGTTGTGCTTCGGCAGCTCCATAACGACGTCGGAGAACATCTGGATGAAACGGCGGTAGCTGTCGTAGGCAAACCGCTCGTTGTTCGTCAGCTTCGCAAAGCCAACAACCACCTCGTCGTTGAGGCCGAGGTTGAGGATGGTGTCCATCATGCCGGGCATCGAGGCGCGGGCGCCCGAACGGACCGAGACAAGCAGCGGGTTCGAGACATCGCCGAACTTCTTGCCGTTGATCTCCTCCATCTTGGCGAGATACTGCATGATCTCCTCGAGGATCTCGGGCGCGATCTGCTTGCCGTCCTCATAGTAACGGGTGCAGGCTTCGGTGGTGATGGTAAAGCCCTGGGGGACGGGCATGCCGAGGTTGGTCATCTCGGCGAGGTTGGCGCCCTTGCCGCCCAGCAGCTCGCGCATCTTGCCGTTGCCTTCGCTGAACAGGTAGACATACTTCGTTGCCACTAGAATCTTACCTCCCAAATTGTAGTTCCTACTAGGTCTGCTTTCTTCCTTTGAATCAACACCTGTACGATATCTGATATTATAGCAGATCACCCCGCCTTTTTCTATGATTTGCATGAAATTTTTCTCCGAAAATCCCACAATCGCAAGTTTTGACGAAAGTTTGCCTTCGGGGCTTGCAAAGTTTCGGTAACCTTGTCATAATAATAATAGCAAGGAGCGCCTGGCAAAGGGAAAAATGGCCCCTTTGCCGCCCCTCTTTCCCCTTCTTCCCGCTCATCCTGCCACCCGATCGAAACGGAGGGAATTCCTATGCACACCCTTTCGGCCATTCTTCTCGCGGCGGGCGACGGCACCCGCATGAAGTCGAAGCACCCCAAGGTGCTCTGTCAGGTCGCCGGCAAGCCGATGATCGCCTGGGTGCTGGACGCCTGCGGGGCGGCCGGCGTGGGGGATCTCTGTGTGGTGCTGGGCGCGGGCGCCGATGAGGTGCGGCCGCTGCTGCCCGAGCGGGCCGCCGTCGCGATGCAGACCGAGCGCAGGGGCACCGGCCACGCGGTGATGCAGTGCATCCCCTTCCTCGAGGCGCACCGGGCGGATACCATCCTGCTGGTCTACGGCGACGTGCCCTTCCTCGACCCCGCCATGCTGCGGGAGGCCCACGCGGCCCATCTGTCGTCGGGCGCCGCCGCCACCGTACTGACCGCCACCCTCCCCGACCCCACCGGCTACGGCCGGATTGTGCGGGACGCCGCGGGCGAATTCGCCGCCATCGTCGAGGAGCTGGACGCCGACGAGGCGACCCGGGCGATCGGGGAGATCAACTCGGGCATCTATCTCTTCGCCGCCGACGCCCTGCTTGAAGTATTGCCCTCCCTCACCCCCCAGAATCAGAAGGGGGAATATTATATCACCGACGCGATCGGGCTGCTGCGGGCGGCCGGACGGCCGGTTCGGACCTTCCGGGCCCCCGTCGAGACCACCCTGGGTGCCAACGATCGGGCCGGACTTTTGCGCCTGTCGGACATCGCCTATGACCGCATCCGCCGGCGGCATCTCGCAAACGGCGTCGAGATCGTCTCCTCCGACGGGGTGCTCATCGGCCCCGACGTCACGATCGGACGGGACACCCGCATCCTGCCGGGCACCATCCTGCGGGGGCACACCCGCATCGGCGAGGACTGTGTCCTCGGCCCGAACAGCCTCATCGAGGACAGCGAGATCGGCGACGGCTGCACCGTCAACGCCACCCAGATCTACCAGTCGGTGCTCGAGGCGGGGGTCAAAATCGGGCCGTTCTCCCATGTGCGGCCCAACAGCCGGCTGTGCGCGGGGGCGAAGATCGGCGACTTCGTCGAGATCAAAAACTCGACGGTCGGCGAGAAGACCGCCGTGGCGCATCTGACCTATGTCGGCGACAGCGACGTCGGCGCCAGGGTCAATTTCGGCTGCGGGGTGGTCACCGTCAACTACGACGGGGTCAAAAAATACCGCACCACCATCGGCGACGATGTCTTCATCGGCTGCAACACCAACCTCATCGCCCCCGTATCGCTGGGCGACGGCGCCTACACCGCCGCCGGCAGCACCATCACCCGCGACGTCCCGGCCGGGGCGCTCGCCATCGAGCGGGGCGAACTCCGCCTGAAGGCGGGCTGGGCCGCCCGCAAGCTCGCGGCCAGGCGCAAAAAATGACGCATCCCCCAAGCGAAGGAACCGCTTGATCATCCGACCGACCGCATACCCATCGCACACAGGAGCCAAAAAGGAGAGGTAGTTTAGATGAATCTACATGGCAAGGACATCAAGATTTTTGCCGGCAACGCATGCCCGCAGGTGGCCGCCGATATCGCCGCCAATCTGGGGCTGCCGGTCGGCAAGAGCAAGGTCGAGACCTTTTCGGACGGGGAGATTTCCTGTTCGATCTACGAATCGGTCCGCGGGTCGGACGTCTTTGTCGTCCAGTCGACCTGCTATCCGGTCAACGACAATCTGATGGAACTGCTCATCATGATCGACGCCTTCAAGCGGGCGTCGGCCGGGCGCATCACCGCCGTCATCCCCTACTTCGGCTACGCCAGGCAGGACCGCAAGGCGAAGGCCCGCGACCCCATCTCCGCCAAGCTGGTGGCCGATCTGCTGACCGCCGCCGGCGCCGAGCGGGTGCTGAGCATGGACCTGCATTCGCCGCAGATCCAGGGCTTCTTCAACATCCCCTTCGACCATCTGCTGGGTGTGCCCATCCTGGCCCCCTACTTCATCGAGAAGTTTAAGGACAACCACGAGGACCTGGTCGTCGTCTCGCCCGACTTAGGGTCGGTCACCCGGGCGCGCAACTTCGCCTCCCGCATCGACGCGCCGCTCGCCATCATCGACAAGCGCCGTCCGCGCGCGAATGTCGCCGAGGTCATGAACATCATCGGCGATGTCGAGGGCAAGCGGGTCATCCTCGTCGACGATATGATCGACACCGCCGGCACCATCTGCAACGCGGCGAACGCCTGTGTCGAGATCGGCGGCGCGACCGAGGTCTACTGCTGCGCCACCCACGGCGTCCTCTCCGGCCCGGCGATCGAGCGGCTGAACGCCTCCCCCATCAAGGAGGTCGTCGTCCTCGGCACCATCCCGCTGGATATGGAGAAGCTCGGGCCGAAGTTCAAAAAGCTGCCGATCGCGCCGGTCTTTGCCGAGGCGATCGCCCGCATCTACGCGGACAAGCCGGTCTCCACCCTCTTTATCTAGCACACCCCTTCGCATCCACCGGCTGCCGGGCGGGCGCACTGCGGCAGCCCGTTTCCGGCCTTTCCGGCCATCGATGGCCATCCATACAGGATAGACCCCCTGTCCAGGCGGATAGGGGGAGATCCTGCGTTGTGACAAATCTCCGGCCCCCCTTCCGGCAGAATGGAGGGGAGGCCCCGTATCGTGAGGAAAAATCGATGTTTCGACGTCTGATGGGCCGGCTGGCCCCCTCCACCCAGGCGCCCACCGGCCGGGTGGAAGGACTGGTGGTGGGGCTGGGCAATCCCGGCCGTGAATATGAAAACACCCGGCACAACGCCGGCTTTCTCGCCATCGACCGGATCGCGAAGAGCTGCGGCGCCGACCTCTCCCGCCTCAAATTCCAATCGCAGATCGGCGACGCGATGATCGGCGGGCACCGGGTGCTGCTGATGAAGCCGTCGACCTTCATGAACCGGTCGGGCATCGCCGTCAAGGAGGCCAGCGATTTCTACAAGATCCCGCCCGAGCGGATCCTCGTGATCTTCGACGACATCGCCCTGCCGGTCGGCCGGATGCGCATCCGCCGCTCGGGCAGCGACGGTGGGCAGCGGGGGATGCAGAACATCCTCTATCTCATGGGGGTGGACACCCTCCCCCGCATCCGTCTCGGCATCGGCGCCAAGCCCCATCCCGACTACGATCTCAAGGACTGGGTGCTCAGCCGCTTTTCGGATGCCGAATGGCAGCACCTAGGTCCCATCCTCGACACCCTCCCCGACGCGGTGACGCTGATCCTCGAGGGGCGGATCGACGAGGCGATGGGGAAATACAACGGGTTTACCGCGTAGCAGGCAGACAGGGTGACCCACCGGGAGGATGCCGCGGCGCATACAATCGCGCATATAACCCCATCGATTCCATCGACGCTTGCCCCGCGCAGCTGCCCGCGGGGGCTTTCCCTCCCACAGGCGGCCATCTCCCTCACCCTCCATTCCATTTTCATCTTTCGGGCGATACGATATGAAATTTCTCTCTAAAATGATCGAAAATCTCACCGAGTACCGTTCGCTGCGGGATGCCGCGGCGTCGGGGGCGCTGCCGCTCTGCGCGGTGGGGCTGTCGCTCGTACACAAGGCCCACCTGGTCTACGCGCTGCAGGCGGAGACCGGGCTGCCGACGCTCCTCCTGACGGGGGATGAGATCGAGGCCCGGCGGCTCACCGACGATCTCAACGCGATGGCCGGGGAGGATATCGCCGTCCTCTACCCCTACCGGGAGTTTGCCTTCCGGGATGTCGAGGCCTCCCGCGAATATGAGCATGGGCGGCTGACCGCCCTCGGACGGCTGCAGAGCGGGCGGGCAAAGATCATTGTCGCCAGCGCCATCGCCGCCGCCCAATATACCCTGCCGCCCGACCGGCTGCGGTCGGCGACCCTCACCCTCCGCCCCGCCGACCGTTTCGAGCTGGACGACCTCGCCGAGCGGCTCCTCCGCGCCGGCTATGAGCGGCGTCCGCAGGTCGAGGGCATCGGCCAATTCTCGGTCCGGGGCGGCATCGTCGACTTCTTCCCGCCGAGCCTGCCCGATCCGGTGCGCATCGAGTTCTGGGGGGATGAGATCGACACCATCTCGACCTTCGACGCCGAGACCCAGCGCCGGATCGACACCGTCCGGGCGATCGAGATGCCGCCCGCCCGCGAGGTGCTCTTCCAGTCCCCCGAGGCGCTTACCCGGCTCATCCGCTCGCTGCGGGAGGGGGCGCGGGGCAAGCGGGCCGCCGAGGTGAAGGCCGAGCTCGACCGGGAGCTCGAGCGGCTGGACAGCGGGCTCGGCCTGTCGAGCTACGACAAATTCCTGCCGGTCGCCTACGACGCGCCCGCCACCCTCTTCGACTACTTCACCGGCGAGCATCTGCTGTTCGGCTCGGATTTCACAAAGATGCGGGAGACGCTCGGCGACTACGACCGCCGCCAGCAGGAGGATATCAAAATCCTCTTTGAGGACGGGGTGCTGTTCAAGGGCCTCGACCATTTCAACCTCGATTTCACCGAATACACCCGCCGGATGGAGCGGGGCGGGGTCATCCTGATGGAGACCTTCGCCCGCCAGTTCGGCGAGCTTCCGCTGAAAAACCTCATCTCCTTCGACGCGGTGCAGCTCTCCCCCTGGACGGGGGATGTCGCCACCCTGGTCGAGGATGTCGGCAGCTATCTCGCGCTGGGCTACGGCTGTGTCGTGCTCGCCGGGACCGAACGGGCCGCCCGCGCGCTCGTAAGCGACCTCGCCCGCGAGGGGGTCCCCGCCGACTACTTCGCCGATCCCGCCTCGGTCGTGCTCGGCAAGGTGATGGTGGTGCCGTCGGGGCTGTCGGCCGGCTTCGAATACCGGTCGGTGCGGATGGCGCTCATCACCCACAGCCGGGGCGGCAATGCCGGGGCCACCGTCCGCCGCACCCGCCGCAAGGAGGCGGGCGAGCGCATCCGGGCGATCTCGGATATCGCGCCGGGCGACTATGTCGTCCACGTCGCCCACGGCATCGGCGTCTTCGAGGGGATCGAGAAGATGGATATCCACGGGGTGGTCAAGGATTATATCAAGATCCGCTATGCCGGCTCGGATGTCCTCTATGTCCCGGTCACCCAGCTCGATCTGGTGAGCAAATACATCGGCGGCAGAGAGGATGCTCATCTCAAGCTGCACAAGCTCGGCGGCACCGAATGGCAGAAGACCCGCAGCCGGGTCAAATCGGCCGTCAAGGACATGGCCAAGGAGCTCACCGAGCTGTACGCCAAGCGGATGCAGGCGAAGGGCTTCGCCTTCTCGCCCGACACCGAATGGCAGCGGGATTTCGAAACCCGCTTCGAATACGACGAGACGGACGACCAGCTCAAATGCATCGCCGAGATCAAACACGACATGGAGGCGCAGGCGCCGATGGACCGGCTGCTCTGCGGCGATGTCGGCTTCGGCAAGACCGAGGTCGCCCTCCGCGCCGCCTTCAAGGCGGTGATGGACGGCAAACAGGTGGCGGTGCTGGTGCCGACCACCATCCTCGCCTGGCAGCACTACCAGACGATGCTCCGCCGGATGGAAGGCTTCCCGATCGAAATCGAGCTGCTCTCCCGCTACCGCACCCCCCGCCAGCAGGACGCGATCATCAGCCGCCTGCGCCGGGGTTCGGTCGATATCGTCGTCGGTACCCACCGCATCGTCCAGAAGGACATCAAGTTCAAGGATCTGGGGCTGGTCATCATCGACGAGGAACAGCGGTTCGGGGTCGCCCACAAGGAGAAATTCAAAGAGATGTGCGCCGGGGTGGATGTGCTCACCCTGACCGCCACCCCCATCCCCCGGACGCTCAACATGGCGATGAGCGGCATCCGGGACATGTCCACCCTCGACGAGGCGCCGGGCGACCGCCATCCGGTGCAGACCTATGTCATCGAGCAGGACGACCGCGTCCTCTTCGACGCCATCCGCCGGGAGCTGCGGCGGGGTGGGCAGGTCTACTATCTGCACAACCACATCGATTCGATCGAGGCCCGGGCGGACGCCATCGGCAGGGCCATCCCCGAGGCGCGCATCGCCACCGCCCACGGCCGGATGAGCGAGGAGGAAATCTCCTCCATCTGGGAACGGCTCATCCAGGGGGAGATCGACATCCTCGTCTGCACCACCATCATCGAGACGGGCATCGACGTCCCCAACGTCAACACGCTGATTATCGAAAACGCCGACCGGATGGGCCTCTCCCAGCTCTATCAGCTGCGCGGCCGGGTCGGGCGCTCCAACCGCCGCGCCTACGCCTACATGACCTTCCGCCGCGGCCAGGTCATCAGCGACATCGCCGCCCGCCGCCTGTCGGCCATCCGGGAATTCACCCGCTTCGGTTCCGGCTTCGCCATCGCGATGCGCGACCTCGAAATCCGCGGGGCGGGCAGCATCCTCGGCGCCCATCAGCACGGACATATGGAGGCGGTCGGTTACGACCTCTACCTCAAGCTGCTCTCCGAGGCGGTCAGCGAACAGCGGGGCGAACCGGCCCCCGAGGCGGAGGAGGAATGCCTCATCGATATCCGCATGGAGGCGCATATCCCCGAGCGGTACATCGAAAACCTCGCCCAGCGGTTCGACATCTACCGCCGGATTGCCCAGATCAAAGGGGAAAGCGACGCCGAAGACGTCATCGACGAGCTGGTCGACCGTTTCGGCGATCCCCCGGCGGCGGTCAAGGGACTCATCGACGTCGCTCTGCTGCGAGGCATGGCCGCCTCGCTCGGCATCTACGAGATCAACGATAAGAACGGCGCCATCACCCTCTATCCCCGCAAGCTGGATATGGAGCGCATCTCCCGTCTGGTCTCCACCCTCAAAGGCCGCGTCATGGTCAGCGCCGGCGCCAAACCGTACATCACCGTGCGGATGGCCGAGGGCGAAAAACCGACCGACACCATGCGCAAAGCCCTCAACGCCATGGCGATTGCATGATTTTTTCTGTTTCCGATTTTGCCCTAGCAAAATCGGCGAAAAAATCATAGGCGCAATCGCCAATGAAATATTTGTCCAATCTACGATTGGACAAATATGAAATATGGCCTGCGGCCATATGAAATGTACGGCTTGATTCTCTCCAGAATCCAGCGTACATGAAATATCATCCCCCACTTGCGCGGGGCTGATATGGTGGAGCCGGCGCCCCCGCGCCGGCTTCTTTATGCATGGGAAAATAGCGGTTAGGCGTACCGTTTCTTAGGTACCCGGAATAGAGAAGATTTCCTATCCAAATGTGATTGC